>CAZQQP010000099.1:12588-14180 GCA_964595475.1 uncultured Planctomycetaceae bacterium
TGCCAAGGCGGAAGCCGACTTCCAGGAGGTGAGCCGCCTGCCGTGAGCGAGCGTCGGACCCGCCCGCCTGTCCTGTTTCCGCCCCGGGGAAGGGGCCGTTTCGCCCACGCGAAGGAGTCGACCATGCAAGACGCGACCGCTCTTTTCAACGCTCGACGCAGCGTCATTCCGCTTCTTCTCCTCGCGGCGCTCGTCCGGCCCGCGGCGGCCGACACGCCGTCGCCGCCGGGCGTCGTCGTGGACCACGTGGCGGCGGCGACAAAGCGCTACGTCGGCTCGCCGAGCCTCGCGGTCCTTCCCGACGGCACCTACGTCGCCACCCACGATTACTTCGGACCGGGGAGCGAGTCGGACCGCACCGTCGTGTTCGCGTCCACGGACCGCGGTCGTCGGTGGGAGCGCCGCGCCGCCGTCGACGGTCAGTTCTGGTCGTCGGTCTTCGTCCACGACGACGCGCTCTATCTGTTCGGGACGAGCGAGCAATACGGCGACGTGGTCATCCGCCGCTCGACGGACGGCGGACGAAGCTGGACCCGTCCGGAGGACGAGGACAGCGGCCGTCTTCTGACACGGGGGCACTACCACACCGCACCGGTTCCCGTCGTCCTCCACGACGGCCACCTTTGGCGGGCGATGGAGGACGCGATGGGCCCGAACGGGTGGGGGAGCCACTTCCGCGCCTTCGTCATGTCGGCGCCCGTGGGCTCGGACCTGTTGGACGCGGACAGCTGGACGGTCACCGATCGTCTCAAGCGGGACGGAAGCTGGCTCCACGGCGCGTTTCGCGGGTGGCTCGAGGGCAACGCCGTGGTGACGCCGGGCGGGCGACTCGTGAACATCCTCCGGGCCGCCTACCCCGACGGGGGGAAGGCCGCGGTCGTCCGCGTCGGCTCCGACGGTAAGGCGGCAGAGTTCGATCCGGACCGCGGCTTCGTCGACTTTCCCGGCGGCGCCAAAAAATTCACCATCCGGCCCGACCCACGGGGCGATCGCTACTGGTCGCTGACGAACTACGTCCCGCCGAAGCACGAAGATCGGCGGGCCGGGTCCACGCGAAACACGGTGGCGCTGGTCCGGTCGTCGGACCTTCGCGAGTGGACCGTGCAATCGATCCTGCTGTACCACCCTGATCCGGAAAAGCACGGCTTTCAGTATCTCGACTGGCACTTCGACGGCGACGACATCATCGCGGTCGCGAGGACCGCGTACGACGATGCACAGGGCGGCGCCCACAGCGCCCACGACGCGAACTACCTCACGTTCCACCGCTTCGAGGCATTCCGCGATCGGACGATGGAGGACTCGCCGGTCGATCCGAAGGCGCTCGGGATCGGCGGGAGCCCCGATACGCGGTAGATGGGCTGGAGCTTCCCTTGGGGCACAGCCGTCGGCGAGGATCCGAGGGATCTCCCGGAGCTGGAGCGGCTTGCGATACCCTTTCGCCGCAATGACGTGATTGCCCGCGTCGAGGCTCGCCTCGATGGCGACGTGAAGGCATCGCTCGGCCACCAAGCGATCCGTCTCCGAAGAGAGGTAGGGAGGCGGAAAAGAATAAGTTGAGCCTATACGCCAAAGCGAGGAGCGCGAAGCCT
>CAZQQP010000100.1:0-14045 GCA_964595475.1 uncultured Planctomycetaceae bacterium
CGGTCTCGCTCGTCTCCGTCGGTGGCGCCCGGAAAGGGCCCGCCGTTCTTGAACCCGCACCGTTCGGGCTCATAATCATTTCGATCATCTGCACCGGAAGAGACCCATGCTGAAGATGAGCGACAACCCACCGCCGCGTCCGCCGAACGTCAGCTCCGTGGCGGAGCTGACCGGCCCCTGGTGGGTGGCCCACACGAAGCCGCGCGCGGAGAAGCTGTTCGCGTGGGACCTTCTCCAGATGCGCACCGGCTACTACCTTCCCATGGTCGAGCAAACCCGCTTCTCCGGCGGGAGAAAGCGACGCGTCCTCCAGCCGCTGTTTCCCGGCTACGTCTTCTTCTGCGGCGACGCGGTTCTCCGGACCGAGGCGAAGGCCACGGGGCGGCTCTGCCAGGTCATCAGCGTCCCCGACCAGGAGGAGCTCGGCGGGCAGCTCGGCGCCATCGAGCAAGCCCTCGGCGCCGGCTACGTGTTGGAGCGTCGGCAGACGTCGCTCGTCGGCAGCCACTGCTGGATTCGCGCCGGCCCGCTCCGCGGAGTGGAGGGCACCGTTCTGGAGGTCGACCGCGAACGGGCCAAGGTCCTCCTCTCCGTCTCGATGATCGGGGAGGGCGGCGTCCTCGAGATCGAGCCGGAGCTGGTGGAGCGCCTCGACGACCTTCCCGCGGAAGAGGGCCGCGGCGGCGTCGACTAGGCCCTGCTCGAGGACCTCCATGGGCGTCGAGGCGAACTTCGACGGGCTGGTCGGGCCGACCCACCACTACGGCGGACTCGGCCGAGGCAACGTGGCGTCCGCCCGCCACGGCGGCCACCGCTCCAACCCGCGAGCGGCCGCGTGGCAGGGCTTGGCGAAAATGCGGCGGGTCGCGGAGCTCGGCGGCGACCAGGGGGTGCTCCCCCCTCACGAGCGGCCCGACATTTCCACCCTCCGCCGGCTCGGGTTCACGGGGACGGAGACGGACGTCCTCGACCGGGCCCGACGGGAGGCGCCGGAGCTCCTGTCGGCGTGCTCGAGCGCCTCGGCCATGTGGGCGGCCAACGCCGCCACCGTCACCCCGAGCGCCGACAGCGGCGACGGCCGTCTCCACGTCACACCGGCCAACCTCGTCAGCCAGCTCCACCGGTCGCTCGAGCCCGAGACCACGGCTCGTGTCCTCGAGGCGATCTTCCCCGATTCCCAGCACTTCGCTCACCACCCACCGCTCCCCGCCACGCTCCGCCTCGCCGACGAGGGTGCCGCCAACCACACCCGGCTCGCGCCCCGCGTCGACGGCCCCGGCCTGGAGCTGTTCGTCTACGGACGGGAGGCTCTCGCGTCGGAGACACCTCGCCGCCACACGCCGCGGCAGACGCGGGACGCGGCGGAGGCCGTGGCCCGCCTCCACGGGCTTCCCCGGCGACGCGTGCTCTTCCTCCGCCAGAGCCCCGACGCGATCGACGCGGGCGTGTTCCACAACGACGTCGCCGCGGTCGGCCACCGCAACGTCTTCCTCTACCACGAGCGCGCCTTCCTCCCCGGCGACGTCGGACGGCTTTGCCACGCCTATCGCTCGTGCTTCGGCGAGGAGCTTGTGACCGTCGAGGTGAAGGAGGCGGAGCTCCCTCTTTCCGAGGCGGTGGACACGTACTTGTTCAACAGCCAGCTCCTCTCCCTCGCCGACGACACGACGGCGCTGCTGTGCCCCGCGGAGTGCGCCGAGTCGCCCCGCGCCGCGGACGTCCTCGCCCGCGTCCGCGACGGGCCCAACCCCGTCGCCGCCGTCCACCCCAGCGACGTGCGGCAGAGCATGCGAAACGGCGGCGGACCGGCCTGTCTCCGCCTCCGCGTGCTCCTCACGGCCGAGGAGCGGGCGGCCTCCCACGCGCCCGTCTACTTCACCCCCACCCTCCACGAAACGCTCGGCCGTTGGGTGGACAGACACTTTCGCCCCACGCTCCGCCCCGCGGACCTCGCCGACCCGAAGCTCCTGACCGAGAGCCGAACCGCCCTCGACGAGCTGACGCGGATCCTCGGCCTCGGCGCCGTCTACCCCTTTCAGCGGCGTGCGGGAGGCGGCGAGGCGCCGTAGTTGGGCGCTTCGCCGCCGGGTTCCTACGCTCTCGCCGTGACGAGCCCATCCAGCCACCCCGACGAATCGATCCGGCTCACCGACGTCAGCGTGCGCCGGGGCGGCGTGCCCATTCTCTCCGATGTCACGTGGGCGCTTCCCGTCGGCGCCAACGCGGCGATCCTCGGGCCCAACGGCTCGGGGAAGACCACGCTCATGCGCGTCCTCAGCGGCTACCTCTGGCCGACCAAGGGCGTGGTGGACGTGCTCGGCGAGCGGCTCGGCGGCACGGACCTCCGGACGCTCCGTCGGCACATCGGCGTGGTCGACCCGTCGGACCGCTTCGGCGTGGACTCCCGGCTGTCCGTCCGCGACGCCGTCCTCACCGGCTGCTTCGGAACGCTCGGCCTCTACGACCGCCCCACCGACGAGCAGGTCGACCGGGCCCACCACTTCGTCGAGGCGGTGGGCCTCTCCGCGCAGGCGGAACGGCCCGTGCGTCTGCTCTCCACCGGCGAGCACCGCCGCTGTCTCCTGGCGCGGGCCCTCGTCCGGACACCCAAGCTCCTCCTCCTCGACGAGCCCACCGCGGGCCTGGACGTGGCCGGGCGGGAGCACCTGCTCGCCACGCTGGAGGAGCTCCGCCGGAGCGATCCCACGCTCACCGTCGTCCTCGCCACTCACCACGTGGAGGAGATCAGCCCGCGGGCGGAGCACGCGCTGCTCCTGTCCGCCGGGCGCGTGGCGGCGGCGGGACGCCCCGACGACGTCATCGATCCGGAGAGCCTCAGCCACGCCCTCGGGTGCAAGGTCTTCGTCCAGAAGCGGTCGGGGCGGTTCTGGCTGGAGGTGCTTCCCGAGGCGTGGTTGGACTTCCTCGACGCGACGCGGGGAGCCGCCCGTTGACGGCAACCCGTGATCGGCGAGGCCTCGCCGCCGGAACGGTGCGTATCACGGTCCGGGCGAGACGACCCCCCGGCGTCGGCTGGCGGCTGGGTGGACCTCGACGCCGTGAGCCAACTCCGCGTCACAAGCATTCTGTTTGCATGGGTGGCACGCAACGCCGTGAACTGACGAGCTCGCGGCTCCGCAGGAGCGGAGCCACTCCCGTCGCGACGCCGGTAAACAAACATCGGGGCCGTCGGAACTCCTGCCGAGCCTCTTTCGCGTTGGACCGATTTCCTCACCCCAGGCTGACGCCGCTGACGGAAGGTCGAACGACATCGCTGACGCGCGGAGCAAACGACGTGGTCACGGCGTTGGGTTGCACGGGCAAGCCCGTCCGCGGGCTTGCCCGTCGTTCCGCGGTCGCGTCGGGCCGCATCGCCCGTCCCCTGAAGCGGTCGTCGCCGCGCGGCCGGCGACACGGACTCAGCACACATCGTTGGGTGCCACTGGCAGCTTGCCTGCCAGTGCCCCATCGGTGGCGTCGCGAGGTGGGCCGTCCCGCCTCAGGAGCCGCCCGGCGGGACGAGATACTCGGCACCGATCTCGTCCCCGACCCGCTGCACCCACGAGCGAAGGCGTCGCCGGTGATCGTTCAGGACGTCGCGATATTCCGGCTGCTCCGCGAGGTTGACCGTCTCGCCGGGGTCCTTCCAAAGGTCCGTCAGCCGCTCGCGGTGCTTGCCGCTGTTGTAGACGACGTACTTGTATCGATCCGTCCGCAGCATCCGGGCGTGGTCGCTCTCCACCACCAGGTGCTCCCGCCAGTCCACGTCGCCGCCGCCGAGCAGGGGACGGAGGCTCCGGCCGGGGAGCCCCTCCGGCGCTTCGACCCCCGCGTAGTCGCAGAGGGTGGGGAGGATGTCGAGGCCCACCGAGACGAGGTGAGAGCGGTCCACCCGTCCCGCCGGAATCTTCCCGGGCCAACGCACGGCCAGCGGCACGCGGGCGGCCTCTTCGTACGGGATGCTCTTGTGCTCGAGCTTGTGGGCCCCGTCGTGGTCGCCGTGCTCGCTCGAGAAGATCACCAGCGTGTCGTCTTGCTTGTCCGCCTCGCGAAGAGCCCGGAGCACGCGACCGATCTGCTTGTCCACGCGCTCCGTCAGACGGGCGTACAGCCAGCGGTGCAGCCGCCACTGCTCGGCGGACCACTCGCGCCGGACGTACAGGCGGAACGGACGCACCTTGAGATAGCGCTCCGTGATCGCTTCCGGCTCGAGGTCCGGCACGGCGTGGTTGGGTGGGAGCGGCGGGGCGTTCGCCTTGACGAAGGCGGCGAGGTCCTTCCTCGGCTCCTCGAGCAGGTCCTTGCAGATCCGCCAGGCCCGCCCGCCACGGGCGTCCTTCCCTTGGGACCGCCGATACGCGTTGATCGCCATGTAGCAGATGTCGTGCGGGTTGATAAAGCTCGCGACGAGGAAGAAGGGCTTGTCGTGGGACTTCTTGACGAAGCGTGCCGCCGCCTTCGCGAGGCCCTCACGGCGATTGCCGGTGAGGCGGGCGAACCCCATGGTCTTCGGGTTCATCCCCGCGGGAAGGTGGACCTTCCCGCCGTAGGCGGTCTTGTAGCCCGCCGACCGGAGGAGATGGCCGAGGCTGCGCCGAAGACGCTTTTCGGGAATCGGCCCGTCGCTCCCGCCGTTGTCGCGGATGCCGTAGGCGCTCGGCATGAGGCCCGTCATGATGCTGAACCGCGAGGGAAGGCAGACGGGATTGGTGACGTAGGCGCGGGTGAACCGCGTGCCCTTCTCCGCGATGCGGTCCATCGCGGGCGTCTCGAGATGCGGGTTTCCCGTGGCGCTCATCATCGTGGCGGACTGCTGGTCCGTGAGGAGGAAGAGGACGTTGGGACGCTCGTCTTCTCCCGCCTCGGCCCCCATGCCCACAAGGACGGCGACGGATGCCGTGAGAAGCTTTCCCGTGGTGTGGACCGTTCGCGAAAGCATGGCGTTTCCTTTGCGGATCACAGAAGAGACCGATTCTGCCGTGCCGGCGGGCGCCTTGCAAGCGCCTCGCCTCGGGCCGCTCGCAGCGCAGCGGAGACGGGACGGCCGCGATCCTGACAAGGAAGCGGGCGCACGGGCTGCTTTTCGCGGCGTCCGCGGGGTTGCGGACCCGAGACCCACCGATTAAATTCAAATGCATTCCTGCCCCATGAGAAAGGAAGCGAGATGGGTCGGGATGCGATGAGGCCTTCCGGTGGCAGGGGGGCCGACCGGGACGGACGCGGGAGAGGGGTTTCCCTCCAATCGGCGGCATTCGAGCGGATCCTCCGATGACCACGGCCTCTGTTCCCTTCCAGGGTGAGACGGGGGCGGCCCTGTTGGATCGGGCGCTCGCGGAGCTCCGTCGCCTTGCACGCGAGCGAGGGGCCGTCACGTACGAGGACCTCGTCGGCTGCCTTCCCGACGAGGCGCTCGAGCCGGAGACGGTCGCGGAGCTCTTGTCCCGTCTCGCTCAAGAGGGCGCTCGAGTCGATCCGAGCGCCGGGGCGGAGCGGGACGGATGGGTCGCCTCGACTCCCGGCCCGTCCGGCGAGCGGGAGAGCCTTGACGATCCGCTTCAGCAGTATCTCGGGGAGATGGGGACCATTTCCCTCCTCAGCCGCGAGGAGGAGCGGTGGATCGCGAAGAAGCTGGATCTCTGTCGCATGGCGTTTCGCCGGCTGGTCCTGGAGGACCCGGCCGCATGCCAGGAGGTGGTCGAGACGCTGGAGCGGGCGGTCGACGGGCGGGTGACGGCGGAGAACGTCCTCCATCTCGAGTCGAGGCCCGCGGAGGTGAAGCAGGCTCTCGTGGCGCGGCTCCCCGCGAACCTCCGCACGGTCCGCCGCCTCCTCCGGTGGGGCCACTGTCGTCTCTGCGAGCGGGAGGCCCACGGGCGGTCCGGCCGCGGCCAGGTGAGGGTCGCCCGTCTGCTCGAGGAGCTTTCCCCGCAGATCCCCGTGCTTCAGCAGGCCCTGTCCCGCCGGGAACTGTCCCACCGGGAGTTGTCCGGTCCGAACACGGAAGGTAGGGCGTCACCGGGAGGAGCGGACGCCGTCGAGGACCGAAAGCGTCGTCTCGCGGAGGCGGCGTTGGCGGAGTACCACGCCGCCAAGCACGCCCTCGCCGACGCCAACCTTCGTCTGGTCGTCCGGGTCGCGAAGGAGTATCGCAATCGCGGCCTCTCGTTCCTCGACCTCATCCAGGAGGGGAACATCGGGCTGCTCCGGGCGGTGGAGCGTTATGAGTACCGCCTCGGCTACCGCTTCTCCACCTACGCGGTGTGGTGGGTCCACCAGACCATCCAACGAGCGCTCACCCACGGTCCCCGTCTTCTCCGGCGGTCCAACCGCTCCGTCACGGCGGCGTACCACCTCCAACACGTGGCGAACCGGCTCGCCCACGAGCTGGGGCGGCCGCCGACCGTGGAGGAGATCGCGGAGCGAGCGTCGCTGTCCACCTTCGTGGTCTGGCAGACGCTTCAGCGCGATCGCGGCCTGATCGCGATGAGCCAGCTCGTGGACGACGCGGAGGAGGAGACCCCCGACGACATGCTGCCGGGATCCACGGAGGGGGCGACCGACGCCTCCCTCGACCTCGATCGGGACCTGCTCCGCCGGCGCGTCGGCCGGGTCCTCGACACGCTGCCCGAGCGGGAGCGGGCGATCCTCAGCCTTCGCTACGGTCTGGAAGGGCAGGAGCCGCAGACGCTGGAGCAGGTGGCCCGGAGCTTTCAACTCACCCGTGAGCGGGTGCGGCAGCTCGAATCGCGAGCGCTCGGCAAGCTTCAGCGGCCGCCCCGCGCCAGAGAGCTGACCGATTTTCTCTGAGCGGCGCCGCGGCCGCTCCCGCATCACTTGTGGGGGAGGACCAAAGCGCCGTCGAAGCCGTCGCCCGACGTTCGCGTCGCCCGATGCTCCTGGCATGTGGACCGATAGAGATCCGCGAGCCGGCTCGGCCCGAAGTGCTGGGTGATCGCCGCGAAGCGGTCCTCGCAGACTCCGAACTGCCCCTCCTGGAACGCCCGGACCGCTTCGGAGGTCTCCCGGACGAGCTTCCAGTCGTGGTCGGCGGCCGCTTCCCGCGTGTTGATCAGCTCGTAGACCGGCTCGGGCACGGACCGCCCGGTGACCACGAGGCGGCCGATCGGCCGGGCGAGGAGGCCCGAGCCCATTTGGTCGTAAGTCTGCTGAGAGATCAGCACCCGGGTTCCGAGCTGCTTGTTGGCCGCTTCCAGCCGGGAGGCGAGGTTCACCGTGTCCCCGATGACCGTGTAGTCGCTGCGGTCCGGCGGGGCGCCGAAGTCCCCCACCATCATCGGCCCCGTGGTGATCCCGATGCGTAGGGTGAGCTTGTCCCCGCGGACGGGGAGGTCCGCCGGGTCGAGCGACCGCACCCCACCCAGTGCCGACAACGCCCCGTGGCACGCGTCCGTCGCGTGGTTCGGGTTGACCACGGGCGCGCCCCAGAAAGCCATGATGCCGTCGCCGAGGAACTTGTTGACGAGGGCACGACGGTCCATCAGTTGGCGCGCCGCCGTGCCGAGGGCGCTGTTGAGGAGCCGGACGGACTGCTGCGGCCCCAGCCGCTCGGAGAGCTCCGTGAAGCCCGCGAGGTCCGCGAACAGACATGTCATCTCCCGCTCCTCGCCGGCGAGGTAGACCAGCTCCGGATGCTCCACGAGATAGTCGACGAGGTCCTGCGAGACGTAGCTCTTGAACAAGCCCGTGATCCGCGCCTTGGTCCGCTGCTCCGTGACCAGGCGGAACAGCGTCACGCCCGACCAGACGCTCGCGGCGCCCACCGTCGGCGCCGCCGCCGCCACCCACCAGTCGGCCCGGCCGAGGACGAGCAGGACGTTGGTCGCGTTGAAAGCGGCGACGAGGGCCACCGTGCTCACGAAGGCCGCGACGGGCGAGAGACCCCCGCTGACCGCGGCGGCGGCGACGCTCAGCGCCAGGACCAGGAGGAGATCCACCCCGAGCGCCGCCCGACGGACGAAGTCGCCGCTGAGGGCCGCGTTGGCCATCGCCCCGTGGACCCTCGCCCCCGTGGTCTTCGCGTCGACGGGAGTCGGGTGGACGTCTCTCGCCAGGCCAGTGGCGACGAGCCCCACCAGACAGACGTTTCCCTCCACTTGCTCGCGGAGACGCTTCTCGTCGCGGGCGATGCGGTCGCGGAGGCCCTCGCAGGTGTCGAGTCCCTCTTCGAGCTTCTTCCGGAGCGTGCGCTCCTCCGCGGTCAGGTCCTCGAGGGAGCGGAGCTGATCGAGGTATTGGCGCGTCGTCTTCAGGACCGACGCGATGAGCTTGCGCCGCGTGGCCAGGAGCTTCTCGTGCTCCTTCGCGGAGACGGCGCCGGTCCGCAGCGAGCGAAGGGCCTTGACGTAGGCCGACGAAGTGTTCGCCATGTTCAGGACGCTGGCGAGGCGAAGGACCGCCACGTCCAACTGCTGTCGGCTCTTCCGCAGCTCAAGGACCTGCCAGCCACGCACCGCCTTGGTGCGGCTCGGATCTCCGGAGCCCTCGCGGACCGCCCATTTCGACCAGCGAAGCAGCGCCCGGCCCTGACCCGGCGGCGACGCCCGCCGCGGCGGAAGATGGGGAATCCGCATGGCCCGGGTGTTCGCCGATGGGCGGCCGCCGGGGAGGACCGTCTCCGCTTCACTGATGCGGGCGTCACCGATGTCGACGCCGCGGAGCTGACAGGCGAGCGACACGCCGAACTGGGGGTAGACGCGATCCGCGGACCGCCGCCACAGGGGGAGTGTCCGGACCACGGCGTCCCCGGCCGACTCGTAGTCGACGAAGCCCGTCGCCGCGGCCGCTTGGGCGAGCCTCGGAATCGGCCCGTCGACCGCCCGATGGGGGAGGCCCAGACCGGGCACGGGTCGGCCGAGCCGCTCCAGGGCGGGCGGCGGCCTCGGGTCGTCGCTCGAATCCGCGTCCGACAGGGCGGTCGTGTGGACGGGGAGGATCACGTTGCCCGCTCGCTCCATGGTGGACGCGAGCACCGCGTCGTCGTCGACCACGTAGCCCTCCTTGGCGCCGGGCGTGGTGGGCGTCGGGCCGTCGACGAGGGGCACCGGCACGCGGCCGGAGACGTAGCGGGACGGCTGCGGCTCGTAGAAGAGCATGTCCAGGCCGATCGCCTCGGCGCCGGCGCGGGACAGCTCGTCGACCAGGGCCGCGATCCGGGCGCGGGGCCACTGCCACCGGCCGAACTTCTGGAGGGTGCGGTCGCCGATGTCGACGTAAACCACCTTGCCGGGCGGGGAGCGGTCGCGAAGGCTCAGCAGCTGAAAGCGCCAGTCGAGAAAGGTCCGCTCCAGCGGCTCCAGCCAACCCACGGCCGTGCACGCGGCGACCACGGCCGTCAGCCCCACGCCGACCCATAGGCGAGGGGGCCACTCGCGACCGGGAGTGAGCCACGCGGGGACATTTGGCCGTCCCATGGGTCGCAGCGTAGGCGGCGGACACCGGACCATCCCGCCGTCCGTGGACGGGGGCTCAGCGGCGGGAGAGCAGAAACGCGAGCAGGTGGCGGAGCTCCTCCGTCGTCATCGTCTTCGCGAGGCCCGCGGGCATGAGGGAGGTCTCGAGCAGCCGTCGGCGGCGGATCTCCTCCTTGTCCACGGTGAACAGCTCGCCCTCGGCCGTGCGGTAGGTCTCCCCGTGGCCGCCCTTGCGGAGGGGAAGCCCCACCCGCCGGGTTCCGTCGGCGAGGACCACCTCCCACGGGCGATAGCCGGGCGCCACGTGGCGGGCGGGGTGGACGATCGCTTCGAGCAACGACCGACGCGTCGCCCGCCGCCCGATGCGGGTGAGGTCCGGCCCGACGCGGCGGCCGCGGCCGGCCACGCGATGGCAGCGGCCGCACGTGCCCACCTTCGGGTGGAAGAAGATGCGTCGGCCCGTCGTGGGGTCGCCCTCGCCCGCCGTCCGTTCCACCCAGGCATCGAGGGCGGCCTTCGCGGGCTTCGAGGACCAGGAGTCGCCGAGGATCCGCTTGACGGCGTCCGCCTCCGACGCGGGCGCCGCGCTCCGCAGCGCCGCTTGTCGGTCCTCGCTCAGGGAGACCCCCACCAGCGCTCGGAGCGCCTCCTTCCGCAGGACCCCGTCGCCTCCCGTCGCCAGCGCCATCAGTGTCTCCACGTGGTCGGCGGCGTGGGGCGCGAGGCCGACGACCGCTTCCGCCCGCTCCACGGTGGGGCGAGACGCGTCGGTGGCGACGTCGGCGAGCGGCGCCACCCGCTCGCGGTCGGGGTGGCGCTGGAGCGTCCGCACCGCCGCGAGGCGGAGGTCGCCCCGCTCGTGGTCGAGGAGGTCGCCGAGGCGCTCCACCGTGACCTTTTCGTGGGAGGGCGGGAGCAGACGGACCGCCATCCGCCGAAGCGCGGGCGGGGTCTCCGGCGAGAAGGCCCTGTTCACCAGCGGACCCGGCGGCAGGTCGGGACGGGGCGGCTTGCCCTCGAGGTGGCGAAGCGCCGCCACCGTGGCCCGGAAGAGGCGGACGGTCGTCTCCGCGTCCCGAAGCGTCGAGCGAAGGAGCCCCTTGCGCTCCGTCAGCCCCTGGTCCGCGACCCACTTCACCGCGCAAAGGCGAACCACGGGCGACGGGTCCTCGAGGAACGCAGGGATGGCCTCCCGCAGATCCGGCCGTCCGCTCCGCTTCATCGCGAGACAGATCGCCGCCCGCCCCGCCGGGGCGTCGAGCGTCTCCCAATCGAGGTTGACGAGTGCCTCGGACCGGCGTCCCGCCTCGATGGCGGCGGTGCGGAGGTAGGGGGCCGCCGACGCCAGCGCGTCGAGCAGGGTGTCGCGATGGTGGTCGAGGCGGAGAGAGCGAATCGCCTTCGCCCGCACCGCGGCGGGAAGCCCCTCGCCGGCGAACTGGGACGGGTCGGTACCCCGCTCCATCGCCGCTTCCGCGGCGAGCACCCGCAGCGGCGGCGGACCCTCGCCGTTCGCCACCGCCTCGAAGGGACCGGACCGCTCCCCCTTCGCCAGCGCGAGGAGGGCGGCCGCCCGGACGCGTGGGGCGTCCGCCCGGCGCATGTGTCGGCGGAGGAGGTCCTCCCGTCCCTTGCGGAGGAGCGCCTTGGCCGCCGCCACGCGTGTCGCCCGGTCCGGCGAGCGGAGGGCCTTCGCGGGCGCCGACGGGCGGGTCGTCTCCGGCGGGTCCGTGGGGCGTATCCGCCAGATCCGCCCTCGCCGGTCCACGCTGTAGCGGGCGCTGACCCAGTCGCTGACGTAGAGGGAGCCGTCCGGTGCCACGGCAAGCCCCGTGGGCCGGAAGGAAGACGGCCCGCGGACGAGAACCTCCGGCCGGGCGGCGACCGACGCCCCGCGGCGGCGGGTTTGAAAGGCCTGGACGCGGTTGTCCGCCCAGGAAGTGACGAGGAGGTTTCCGCGGTAACGGGGCAGCGCGTCGGACTCGTAGGCTACCACGTCCGTCGGCGCCTCGCCCGTGCCCTGGGCCATCGGCAGGGCGCCGGGTAGCTCGCCGTTCCACGCCTGAAGCGGGTGCAGCCCCGACCGGCCGTAGCGGTACGCGAAGCCGTAGCGGCCGCCCGGGACGATGTGGAGCAAGCGACACGGCGGCGAGGAGTCGGGGTCGTTGTCCACCACGAAGACGCGCTGGTAGACGCCCACACAGCTTCCCACCGGGTTCCAAAAGCCTTGGGCGAGGCGGGTCAGCGAAGTGCCGTCCGGTCGGCAGCGGTAGAAGCTGCCGCCCTCGTTTCCCCCGGTCCGCTCCACGCCGTCCGTGCCCCTCAGCGTGTAGTCCTTGCCGCCGTTCTCCCCGAGGCCGAAGTGGAGCCATCCGTCGAAGCCGAAGGAGAGCCCGTGCAACCCGTCGTGGGGGTCCGTCCCGGTCGTCTCCAGCTCGACAATCTTCTCCACCGCGTCGGCCCTCCGGTCTCCGTCGCGGTCCTTCAGCCGATGGATCGCGTATCGCGAGACGACGTAGACCCACCCCTTCGGGCCCACCTCCACATCCACCGCGAGGCGG
Source organism: uncultured Planctomycetaceae bacterium (assembly GCA_964595475.1). Lineage (GTDB taxonomy): Bacteria > Planctomycetota > Phycisphaerae > Phycisphaerales > Zrk34 > CAZQQP01. Next base: position 11,993 of record CAZQQP010000100.1, read on the forward strand.
AGGCCCTTGTAGAAGGTCTCCACCGCGTCGGCGTGGCCGTCTCCGTCGCGGTCCTCGAGGACGCGGACGCGGTCCTTCTCCGGACCGTCGTAGCCGTCCGGCCGGGCGTGGGTGTGGCTCTCCACCACGTAGACCCGCCCGCTCGCGTCGACCGCGGTGCCGACCGGGTTCACCACCTTCGGGTGCTCCGCGAAGCGCTCCACCGTGATCGCGTCGTCGAGGGCCTCCGGCGCCACGGCGCGGCCGGCGCCGGGGCTGCAGAAGAGGGCGACAGCTGCCACGGCGGCGAGCGTGGGCCGAGACATGAACAAGCTCCTTGCACGCCCGAGCGAGAGTCCGACCAGGATAACCGGTTCCCGGTGTCGGGGCGACGGCGCATGGGCTCTTCCCTGCGCATCGCCGCCACGGGTTCGCCAGTGAAGACGGACGCCGTCCTCTTCTGGGCGAGCGCTCCGTCAAGTGCGTCAATCCGATAGACAAGGGGCGATCCGTAAAGATTCCAGGCCCGCGGAAGAAGCGGTTGACACGAGCCCAAAGATCCTTATCCTGAGCCATCTAGGGCGCTGAGAGTGCTGCCACTCGGGCTGTGAGCGGGGAGCAGAAGATGAGTCGACAGCGGCGATTTCGGGGAGCTTGCTGGGGTGCGGAGCGAGGGGGTTCCTCCCAATCCCACCTTCTCCAAAGGGCCAGCGAAAGCGAGGAGTCCCATCGGTGCTTGGCGTGGGTCGACCCCGTCCGCCATAGCGACGGTCCGAAACGTGGTTGTGCTTGACGAGGGCTTTGTTTGCGGACACGCGGCCGATAGGGCGTCGCGGTCGCGTGGCTTCCGGGTGGCGAGAGGGTGTGACGCCATGAACTTCTCAACCTCTTGTGAAAGGGGAGCCGATGTTTTGTCGTTCGTTTTTCTCGTTCGTCGTCTCGTTGGGCATTCTCACGGGGGTCGCCCACGGCGAGGTGCTGATCTCAGAAATCATGTACAACCCCGACAGCAGCGAGGCGGCGCCGAACGACGTCGAGTGGGTGGAGCTGTACAACAGCGGCTCGGAAGAGGCCGACGTCGGCGGGTGGTACCTCGCGGACGAGGACGGGAAGACCGCCGCGATCCCCGACGGCACGACCCTCGCCGCGGGGAAGACCCTGATCCTCGTGCCCGGCAATCAGACAAAGAAGGGCTTTCGGGCGGCGTGGGGAAAGGGTGGCGCGGTCCAGCCCCTCGACGCGTGGGGCGTCCAGGGCCTCGGCGGGTTGTCCAACAGCCCGGGCCCGTCCGACGAGAAGCTCACCGTTCGACAGGGAAAGAAGGACGTGGTGGACGAGGTGGACTTCGACGACGAGAAGGGCTGGCCGTCCGACAACACCGACGGGCCGAGCATCTACGTGAAGCCGGGAAAGCTCGGCGCGGACACCAATGACGCCGCGGAGGCGTGGGCGGCGTCCGCCGACGGGAAGCACAAGGCGAGCACGTGCAAGCAGACCGACATCTTCGGCGGCAAGGATGTCGGGTCGCCCGGCGCCGTGGCGACGGAAAAGTAGGACGCGCCGTGCGGGCGGGGCACGACGTGCCCCCGCCCGCCGCGGCTCACCCGCCTCGCGTCGTCGCGATACGTCCGCACCGGGCGGCGATGCCGACGTGCTCTTCCTCGTCCCGGAGCACCCCATCGACGGTCAGGCGGGTGTGCTTTCCGGCGGAAGTGTGCGTGGGCAGCCCCACGGTGCGGCACCTCAACGGAGAGGGCACGTGGGCGAGGCAGGCCCGATCGCCGTCGAGGTGGCGTCTCCACCCGCCGAGCGTCACGCCCTTCCGCTGGCGTGAGGAGTGGGCTCGCGTCGCGAAGGCTCTCGCTTTCCGCGGCGGTCGGCGGGTGGCGGTCGTCCGCCATTTCGACGGGACACAGCTGAAGCGATCGCCGCGGCCCTGTTGACGGCCCTTGGCGGCGGGGTTAATCTATTGGTGCACATTTCGAGTGCGTGTCGTTCACATCTCCGACACATGTGTCTCCGCTTCACTTCTAGGAGGCCTCCCATGAATGGCGGACACCATTACCGACGGGTC
>CAZQQP010000101.1:0-3352 GCA_964595475.1 uncultured Planctomycetaceae bacterium
ACCCGCGACGGCGCTGATCGCGAAGGTCGACGGGTTGGCGTGGTAGAAGAGGTCCGCGGCGCCGCCCGTGCCGAGGGCCCCCTGCCAATGCTCGGTCAGACCCCACAGCATGCCACGGGTGTAGCCCTCCCCCGCGGCCAGTCCGACGACGCTGCCCGCCGCCGCGAGGAGCACGCCCTCGCCGAGGAGGAGGCGACGGACCTGCTTCGTGGTGAAGCCGACCGCGATGAGCGTTCCCACCTCCTCGCTCCGCTGCTCCACGCCGAACGCGAAGAGGAGGCCCGTCAGGAGGAGGGCGGCGACGACGAGGAAGATGCTGAGGCCGAGGAAGAGCGTGCCGAACATGGCGCCCGTTCCCTTGCGGGTCGCCTCCAGGGCGGTCTTCCGAACGTCGAGCGCGGCCAGCCCGACGTCCTCGGGGCGAAGGTTCTCGCGGAGGGCCGACCGGACGTCGGCCACGCTTCGGTCCGGCGGAAACCGCACCGCGGTCAGCTCGCCGAACGCGTTGCGCCACAGCGACTGACCCGTATCCAGCCGGATGAAGGCCTTGGGGGTGCCCCGGTGCTCCTCCCAGTAGCGATCGTCCTTGGGCCGCACGCGGTCGAGGTCGATGGGGATGCCCGGCTCCCACCCCGACGTGCTCTCCACGTCCGCGAGGCCGGGAAACTCCGGCATGAGCTCCCGGTCCGCCGCCCGTCCCTCGATCGGGACCACCTTGCGGACGGTGAACGGCTCGCCGAGGACCGCCTCGCTGCTTTTCTCCACGAGCCGGCGGCCGGCCGTCACGGTGTAATAGCGAAGGGTCAGCGGGTCGCCCGGCTTCGCCCGGAGATCCTCCGCGAGCCACTGATTGATCACCGCCTCGTGCTTGCCCAGGTCCGAGGGGAGCGGGGCGACCGGCTCGCCCGTGTCCAGGTCTCCGATCGCCGTGACCATCGAGTAGGGCGTGACCGAGTCGCCCGAGGCGAGGTCGTTGACGAAGTAGGTGAGGACGCCGACGGCACCGGGCGAGCCGGACGACGCTCCCTCTTGATCGCCGCTCGTCTCGTCTTCTCCCTCTCCCGACGTCGTGCCGCCCTGCGCCGCCCTCGCCGCGTCGACGGTCGGACGGCCGAGGAAGACGCGGTTGCTGCGGAGCTCCACCCAGCCCCGCCACGCCTTCGGCACGGCCGTGGCGTCGCCGCTTCCCAGCCGACGGAGCTGGAGCTGAGCGTCGGAGAGCGTCCACACCTTCCGCAGCGCCTGTCGCGTCGCCGCGAACGAGGGCTGCCCTCCCTGCGTGCCGCCGATGAGGGCGAGGTTGGCCCGGCCCGCGGCGCCCGCTTGCTCTTGCAGAGCGGCGAGGGGGACGAAGGCGTTGAGCGGCGGCTCCTGTCCGGCGCGAAGAGAGAAGCGGCCGAAGCGCTCCCGCCCGGCGACCGCCTCGATGGACGCCCGCATCGACGCGGAGCGGTCCGCCTCCGCGCCGAGCGGCACGTCGCGGGGCAGCGCGCTCGGCTTGCTCACCCGGAGCAGGAGGCTGCCCTCCTCGACACCCAGGGCCGCCGCGAGCTGCTTGTTGATGACCACGCCGTCGCGGGTGGCTTTCTGCAGCGGCTCTCGCTTCTCCGCCGCGTCGGGGAGGCCGACCCGCCAGAACCGGGAGTCCACCCCGATGATGTTCACGCCCGGCACGCGCTTCTCGCCGCCGCCGACCACCGCGATGCCCTGGAGCTGAAGGACGGGCGCCACGTTCCGGTCCAGCGAGCTCGCCAGATCCTTCGCGAGGCGCTCGCGGAACAGACGATCCTGAGTCACCACCGCGTGGTGGGTCCCGCCGAGCTGATCCAGCGCCAGCCGCCGAAGGCTGTAGCCCACGGAGTCGCCCACGAGGAGGGCGCCGGTTAGCACGGCCGTCGCCACCGCGGCGCCGAGGACCACGCCGAGGTGGGTCCGCCAGTAGTGCCGAAGGCCTTCCAAGATGAAGCGGCCACGCGTCACGCTCACCCTCCTTCCGCGACCTGCGCGGGGGTCCTCTCCGCGACCGTGCCGTCGGCCAGCTCCAGCGTCCGGCGCATCCGCCCCGCGAGCGTCAGATTGTGGGTCGCCACGATCAGTGTGACGCCCTGTTCGCGATTGATGTCGAGGAGGAGCTGGGTCAGGCTCTCGGAGGCGGCCCGGTCGAGGGAGCCCGTGGGCTCGTCCGCGAGGAGCAGGCGCGGCTCGTTGATGAGGGCACGGACCACGGCCACGCGTTGCTTCTCCCCGCCCGACAGCTCGCCCGGACGGTGGTCCATCCGGTCCGCGAGACCGACGCGGTCGAGCAGCGTGCGTGCCCGCGGATCCGCCTCCTTCCGCTCGGCCCGCTTCCGGACCAGCGTGGGCACCAGCACGTTCTCGAGGACCGTGCATTGGGGAAGGAGGTGGTGGGCCTGGAAGACGAAGCCGATCGCCCGGTTCCGGATCGCGGCGAGCGACCGCTCGTCGAGCGTGGCGAGGTCCGTCCCGTCGAAGTGAACCCGGCCCTCGGACGGGCGGTCGAGGGCGCCGACGATGTTCAGGAGCGTGCTCTTCCCGCAGCCCGACGGTCCCACCACGGAGACGGCCTCGCCCGGTTGGACGGACATGGAGACGTCCTGGAGGACGTCCTGCCCCTCGGCGAAGCGCTTGCGTACGCCGTCGAGCTGGACAATGGGGGTCTCCTCCGCCATCCCGGAAACTCCCTCTTCGAGTGTGCCTCCCGATCGGATCATAGCGAGGCCCCCGCCCGCGTCGCCCGGGCGGCCGGAGGTGACGAGGAGGATCGAGGTGACGGATGACCGGAATACGACACCGGAACGGCGAGGTTCCAGAGGTCTCGGCGGTCCGGATCGCCCACGGACGGGCAAGCTCGACGCTCGCCCGTGCCAGAGAAAGCAGCCCCGGCTTTCTGCGACTGTCGAGTCCGTAGATGGGTGGCACGGACAAGCTTCCGAGCTTGTCCGTGGCCGACGGAAGCGCCCTCCGAAAATGGCGAACACCCCGTCGCCAGGGACCGGCGCGGTCGAGGAGACGCCGCGGATGCTCTCTTCGGAGGCCCAGTTCCCCTTCGACCGCCGCACGGCGCCCTACCGCGGCCGCACCGTCACCTCGGGGCCCGCCACCCAGTCCTTGTGCTCGTCGCCGTAGTAGAGGTACGCCCGGCTCGCCGGCGCCCGATACGTGCCCGGCACGCCGCCGACGAGGCTGACGGGCACGCGGACGCTCTCCTTCGCCTCGAGCTGTCGCCAGTAGAGGACCACCTCGCGGCCACGCACCTCGTAGCTCGCGATGCGCCCCGCGTCGACGAGCGCACGGAGCTGATCGTGGCGAACCTCCAGGCCGCCCGGCACGC
>CAZQQP010000101.1:3362-9637 GCA_964595475.1 uncultured Planctomycetaceae bacterium
CGCCGAGGACCGCCACCGTCATGGGGACCGCCTCGCCGCTCGGGTTGGTCACCCGGACCGTCGCCTCCGTCGCGGCGCCTTCCTCCACTCGCTGTCGCTCGAACCTCGTGGTCATCCGCACGGGCGCCTTCTCGCTCGACGGCGGCTTCGTGTCGTGGAAGCGGAGGAGCAGCGATGCGGGCATGGTCGAGCCGCCGGTCATCCGGAGCGTCACCTCGTGCCGACCTGGCGTGAGGCGGTCCGCGATGGACGGAAGCGCCACGGCGTCGTGGGTGGTCGCGTCGAACGCCACCCGCTCGCCCACGCCCTCCCCGTCGACGAGGACGCGGACCGATCCCGGCTCCCGCGTCTCGCTCCGCTGTCGGGCGTAGGCGTTGATGGCGCGGAGGGCGAGGACGGTCGACTGGGTCGACCCGAAGCGGCCGCCCTCCGCCGTCGACGCGATCCAGCGGACGGCTCGCTCCGCGGCGGCCCGGTGGGCGTCCGCACGCAGCCACGCCGTCAGGGCGAGCGCCGTCGTCTCGATCCGCAGCGAGCGTCCGCGGCTCCGCGTGATGCTCATCTCCGCCCCGCCGACGTAGCCGTCGTCGGTCTGGCGGCCCGCGAGCGTCTCCATGAACGACGCCGCCGCGTCGGTCCGGTCCGCGAGAACCATGACGTTCGCCGCGAGGGCGAGCACGTAGGAGTCGTCGGAGCGGCGGGCGATCTCCTTCACGTGGCGGATCTGCTCCTCGAGTCCCGACTCGCCCGCCTCGAGCAGCGCCCAGGTGATGTAGGCGTCGGTGTGGGGCTTGGGCGCCCGGCCGAAGCTGTCCAGCGCCTTCTCGCTCCGCTTGAAGCCGCCGTCCGCCTCCCGCCGGCTCAGGAGCCACTCGCGGGTGCGGCGGAGCATCGCCGCGTCGACCTCGCGGACCTTCTTCATGTCCGCGAACTGGAGCAGGCCGTACGCCGTCAACGCCGCGTGGCCGGGGTCCTTGCCGAACCACTCGTAGCCGCGGCTCGGACACTCGAAGCTGGTGAGCTTCTTGTAGCCCTTTTCGAGGAGGCGTCGGCTTCGCGCCACGAGCTGTGGGTCCACGCCCTCGTGGTTCAGGAAGTAGCGACGGGCCATCACCATCGGATACGTCGTGGCGCTGGTCTGCTCGAAGCAGCCGTGGGGCTCCCGGAGCAGGCTCTCCATCGCCGCGGTCATGTTGCCGACGGGCGAGGGGTAGATCTGGAGCTCGCTCTCCAGGCTCCCGGCGACGCGGCTGTCGGGGATCTCCACGGACCACGTCCGCGGCGTGTCGGGCCCCACCTGTCCGCCGGCGGCGATCCGACGGGGAAAGCCGAGCGGCGAGACGGTGAGCTCCTTGGTGACCTGATCGCGGTGGGACCCCGCGGACGCCCGGACCGTCAGCTTCCCACCCTCGGCACGTTCCCCGACGCGAAGCGTCACGAGCCGTCGCACCCGCTCGCCGCCGCCGACCGTCGCGGGCGACGGGGCTTTCACTTGGACACCGTCGGGCGCTTCCACGCGGATCGCCGCCTTCAGCGACCGGTCCGTCTCGTTGATCAGCGCCACGGGCAGGCGGACCTTGTCTCCCGCCGTCACGCCCAGCGGCATTTTCGGCTCGATGTAGAACGGCCGCTTGGAGACCACCTTCGCGTCCGCCGTGGCGAGCGCTCCACGCTCGTCGAAGGCGTCCGCGTGGACGCCAAAGGTCGTCACCGCGTCGGAGAGGTCGAAGGAGACCGTCGCTCGCCCCGTCTCCGGGTCCGTCCGAAGGCCCGCGTGCCAGTAGACCGTCTCGGTGAAATCCCGCCGCTGTCCCGGCTTCCGATCGGGTGCGGCCTTGTGCGCGTACTCACGCTTGTACCGGCGGATGGGCTCGCGGCGGAACTCGCCCGCCGGTCGGGCCTTCGCTTTGGCTGCACCCTCCTCTTCGCCGGCCTCCGCGGGTCGCCGACCCGCGTCTCGAGCGTCGGCCCGACGCGGGTCCTGCTCCGCAGCAGGGGCCGGCGCCGCTTCGTCGGCAGCACCCGCAAAGGCCCTCTCCCGCAAGGCGCGTCGGTCTGTCCACTCTCGCGGCTCCGTCTTCGCGAGGACCCGACGGGCGGCGTCTCCATGGTCCTCGAGGAACTTCTCGACGTTCGTCAGCGCGAACCGTCGCCACCCCTGTGTGCCGAGGAGGAGATCCAGCGCCCGTCGGCCCGCGGGCTCGTCGCGGGTCAGATAGACCCCCGCGTCGGCGAGATCGCGCACCTCCGGCTCGAGCAAGACCATCGCGGGGAGGCGGGGCGGTCGCCGTCGCTTCTCGACGAGACTGAGGACGCTCGCGTCGGTCACGGACAGCCCGACCACGGCGCTCACCGGCTCGCCGCTCCCGTCCGTCGTCTTCACCGCGAGCTCCACGGTGTCGCCGGGGGTATATCCGTCGCCGGTCGGCTGAACCTCGACGTCGAGCTCCTCGGCTCGCCGTCGGTAGACCAGCCGCTCCGCGAGCGGACGACCGTCGCCGTCCCACAGCGTGGCGATCAGCACACCGTCGACGTCGTCGGGCAGCGGAAACCGCGCCGTGGCGGTCTCCCCCTCCAGCGCGTCCAATCGCACGCGGCCGAGCCGCTTCTCCCGCTTCGCCACCGTGACGCTGACGGGCCCGACGCCGGTGGCGGCCACCTCGACCGCCAACGGCTGTCGCGCCGGGTAGGCCCGCTTCTTCGCGAGGAGGGTACCCCCTTCCTCTTTCACCTCCGGCAGGCTGTACACCCGCTCGTGGCCGGCGGGCTTCTCCACGCGGAGGGCGTAGGAGCGCCCCGCCTCGGGCGTGAACGCGAACCGGCCGCGACCCTCGTGGTGCGTGGTCACCTCCGCGACGGCCTCCCCGTCGTCGGTGACGATCCGCCCCTTGACCGACGCCGGCTTCCCCGCCGCGGTCCGCGCTTCGAGGTACACCCGCGACGGAAGGCCGGCGATCAGGTCGCCGCCCTCCGGATAGAAGGCGACGTCGAGCTTTTCGAGGACGATGGGAAGGGTCTTCGAGGTGGCCTCCACCACGCCGCCGTCCTCCACGGTGGCGACGAGCGTTCCCTCGCCCCGCTTCATGGACTCCGGAAGAGAAAACCGCACGCGACAGGCGCCGCGGGCGTCGAGACGCTTGCTCTCCTGGTGGATGCGCTCTCCGTCGACGCGGGCGCGGAACGTGACCTCCGCCCCCTTGGGAATCCCACCCTCGCTCCGCTCCGCGGAGAACGCGGCCTCGACGGTCTCTCCCGGTCCGTAGGTATCCCGCAGGAAGACGAGCCGCTTCTCGAGCCGCGGCGTGCGGTAGGCGCGGACGTCGATCTGCCGCTCCGCCGGCGGATATCCCGCGATCTCGGCCCGCACCGTATATTGGCCGCCGGCCTGGCCGTCCGGGATCTTCCATTGGAACGCCGCCACGCTGTCCTCGACGCGGACGGACCCGCTGTCGACGGTCTCCCCACGCGGCCCCTTGATCAGGACGCGTCCCTGGCGTGTCTCCTCCTCGGGAAGCGGGGCGTGGTCCTGGGCGTGCAGAACTGTGGCCCGGACGAAGACCCGCTCGCCGCGGCGGTACAGCGGCTTGTCCGTGCTCACGTGGACGAGGTATCGGTCGCTTCCGCCGAGCTCCTTGGCGGTGGGCCACCCCGCGCCGAAAAGCAGCCCGGCGAGCCCGAGGGCGGCGATACTGGAGACGGCCGACAAGACGAGCGGGGATGGACGGTAGCGGCTCATGGCGCGGCTCCTCGATGGATCGATCGGTTTTCCCCCGGACAACGGACGGGACGGCGAACTCTTAGTCCGAGGCGTCGCCTCAAAGCGCGTGGAAATGGGACGCGCGCTCGGAGCCGAGGCCCTTGGCGATGCAGACCTCCGGAAAGCGCTGGGTCCGCGTGTTGTACCGCTCCACGCTGTCGTTGGACCCCGCACGCATGAGGGCGATCTCGTTCTCCACGTTCGTCAGCGTCTCCATCAGCTCCGAGACCAACTCCTGGCCCTTCAGATCCGGGTAGGCCTCGACGGTAGCGACGACCTTGTCCCGCGCCCGCTGTTCGGCTTCGCGGGGCCGGTCCCCTGCCGGCTCGCTATCGCCACGCACTTCCGCGAGCTCGCACTCGTGGTCGAGGTAGCCGCTGACGGTGCTCGCGAGCTTCGCGATGAGGTCGAATCGCTTCTTGAGGACGACCTCGAGTCCCGTCAGACTTCTTCTCCTCCTCGGTGTAGTCGTCGTAGACGCAGCGCTCGTTGGCGAGCGGACCGTGGAGGGCGCCCTCCTCCGAGTCGACCTCCGCCGTGCCCTTGATCTCGGCAAGGCCGTAGACAAACACTTGATGGCCATCGACGCTTCCCGCGAAACGTGAGCTCGCGCGACGGCTTGGCGGATCGGTCGGCACGCCCCTGACACAGGACGACGGGGCCTAGTAGTCCTTGAACGGCCGGCGGGGCTCGGCGTCGTCCATTCGCTGTTTCCAGTCCTGGAACTTGTCCTTGACGCGTTCGAGGACCTGCGGCCGCTCCTCCGAGAGGTCGTTCCGCTCGCCGATGTCCTCCGAGAGGTCGAACAGGCCGCGTCCGCCGACCCATTTCCATCGGCCCACGCGGGCTCCCTGGTGGTCGCCCTTGATGCGCTCCGAGAAGAGGGTCTTCCGCGGCGAGGGCTTCTCACCCTTGAGGACGGGCATCATGTCGAAGCCGTCGAGCTTCACGTCCGGCGGCTCCACCCCCGCGGCGCTCGCGAGGGTGGGCATCAGCTCGAGTGTGGTCAGGAACGCGTCGGAGACCTTCCCTTCCGGCAGGTGGCCGGGCCACCGGACGATGGCGGGCACCCGCAGGCCACCCTCGAACATGTTCCCCTTGCCCCCGCGGAGCCGTCCGTTGTTCGCGAGGCCGCTCCCGCCGTTGTCGGAGAAGAACACCACGAGCGTGTTCTCCGCCTCGCCGAGCGCCTCGAGCTTGTCGAGGATGGCGCCGATCGCGTGGTCCATCGCGGTGACACAGGCCATGTACGAGAGCTTCCGCATGGCCCGGTTCGGCCGCTTCAGCGGCTCGAACCGCTCGAGGTTTCGCTCGCTGTAGCCGCCGAAGTCGTCGATCTCGCGATACTCGCCGCGGGGCATGTCCGGGTACATCTCCTTGTACTTCTCCGGCGCCTGGGGCACGCCGCGGATCCGCGGGTCGAGGTTCGAGGCCCCATGGGGGGCGTTGAACGGCACGTAGAGGAAGAAGGGCCGATCGTGGTGGTCCTCGAGAAAGCGAAGCGCCTCCCGCTTGAACAGCTTGGTCGCGTAGGTGCCCTGGTCCTCCTTGGTCCGCTCGTTGCCGCGGTACATGGAGTGGATGCCGTACCGCTCGTGCGTGTAGTAGTCGATGCCCGTGTTCACGAAGCCGTAGAACCGGTCGAAGCCCCGTTGAAGCGGGAGGAAGCGGTGGCTCATCCCGAGGTCCCACTTTCCGAAGATGCCGCTGACGTAGCCGCCCTTCCCGAGCACCTCCGGAAGCAGGATCTCGCGGACGTCCATCCCGCCGATGCGCTCCCACGTCACGCGATACTCGTCCCGCGTGTACTCGTGGCCGTAGTCGGGCGCCTCGTTGCGGTACATCGCGTAGGTGCCGTTGCGCTGCGGATACCGCCCGGTGAGGAAGGACCCCCGGCTCGGCGTGCACGCGGGCCAGGTGACGTAGAACTGGGTGAGCCGCACGCCGCCGGCCGCGAGCCGGTCGAGGTTGGGCGTCTTGATCCGCTCGTTCCCGTAGCAGCCGAGGTCGTGGTAGCCCTGGTCGTCCGAGACGAGCAGCACGATGTTCGGCCGGTCCGGCTCACCGCCGTGGACCGGGATGACGGCGGCGAGGACGGCGAGGGCCGCCGCGTGCTTCATGGCGTGCATCGGAGATCTCCTGTGAGAGGTGAGACCCCCTACTTTACAGCTCGTCGCCCCCGCCGAGAAGGCGCTCCACGAAGTGGATGTCGATCTCGCCGCTGAGGAAGTGGGCGTTGTCGAGCAGGCGACGGTGGAGCGGGATGGTCGTCTGGATGGGGGCGATGTGGAACTCGTCGAGGCTCCGCTGCATCCGGGCGACGGCCTCGTCGCGGCTCCTCGCGTGGGCGATGAGCTTGCCCACCATCGAGTCGTAGTGGGGCGGCACGCGGTAACCGGCCCGGCAGTGGGTGTCGAGCCGCACGCCCGGCCCGCCGGGCACGTCGAAGGACTCCAGCGTGCCCGGCTGCGGGGCGAAGCCGCGGTCGGGGTCCTCCGCGTTGATGCGGGTCTCGATC
>CAZQQP010000101.1:9647-9995 GCA_964595475.1 uncultured Planctomycetaceae bacterium
AGCGGGGCGCCGCCCGCCACCTCGATCTGGGTCTTCACGATGTCGGTGCCGGTGATGAGCTCCGTGACGGGGTGCTCCACCTGGAGGCGGGTGTTCACCTCGAGGAGGTAGAAGTTCCGCTCCTCGTCGAGGAGAAACTCCACCGTGCCGGCGTTGGAGTACTCGGCGGCCTGGCACAGCCGCACCGCGGACTCGCACAGCGCCCGGCGGGTCTCCGCGTCGAGGACGGGGCAGGGCGCCTCCTCGATCAGCTTCTGGTGGCGCCGCTGCATGGTGCAGTCCCGCTCGAAGAGGTGCACCACGTTGCCCTGCGTGTCCCCGATCACCTGCACCTCCACGTGGTGGGCG
>CAZQQP010000101.1:10005-12121 GCA_964595475.1 uncultured Planctomycetaceae bacterium
AACTTCTCGATGTAGATCGTGGCGTCGCCGAAGGCGATGCCCGCCTCCGTCATCGCGTGCTTCAGCCCGCTGCGGAGGGCCATGTCGTTGTGAACCACCCGCATGCCCTTCCCTCCGCCGCCGGCGGCCGCCTTGAGGACCACCGGATAGCCGATCTCCCTCGCCACGGCCACCGCGTCGTCCTCGGACTCGATCGCCCCCTCGGAGCCGGGGAAGACGGGCACGCCGTTCTCCTTGGCAATGCGCTTGCACTCCACCTTGTCCCCGAGCCGCTCCATCGACGCCACGCTCGGCCCGATGAACTCGATCCGACACGACCGGCATACCTCGGCGAAGTGGCTGTTCTCCGAGAGAAAGCCGTAGCCGGGGTGGATCGCGTCGACGTTGGCGATCTCCGCCGCCGCGATCACTCCCGCGATGTTGAGGTAGCTCTGCCCCGCGGCGGCGGGCCCGATGCAGATGGCGCGGTCCGCTTGCTCGACATACGGCGCGTCGCGATCCGCCTGAGAGTACACGACGACCGCCTCGATCCCGAGCTCCCGAGCGGCTCGGAGGATGCGAAGCGCCACCTCCCCGCGGTTCGCGATGAGTATCCGGCTGAACATAGGCTCGCCATCGATTGGGTGGTGCCGCGGCCGTGTCTTCACCTTTCCGGCCGCGGCCGACGCCGCGGTCCGCGGGCAAGCGTCGCCACGCGGCTATTGGGGTCGGATGAGGAACAGGGCCTGTCCGTACTCGACGGGGTCGCCGTTTCGCACGAGCACCTTCTCGATGGTGCCGCGGTTCTCGGCCTTGATCTCGTTGAAGACCTTCATCGCCTCGATCACACAGACCACGTCCTCGGGCTCCACCTTGGAGCCCACGCGGACGAAGGTCTCCGAGTCCGGACTGGGGGCGGCGTAGAAGGTTCCCACCATGGGGCTGGGCAGCTCCACGAGGTTGCTCTCGTCCTCGCCCTGCTCCTCCGCCGCGGGCGCCTGGGCGGGCGGGGCCTGAGCGGGCGACTGGGCCGGAACGGCCGGCGTCGCCTGATACTGCACGGGACCGCCGCCGGGCCGCCTCAGGACGACGTGCTCCGCCTCGTCGCGAACCTCGAGCTCCGACAGCTCGTTGTCTTTCATGAGCTTGATCAGCTTTTTCAGCGTCCGCAGATCGATCATGGATGACGCCTTCGGGTCCAAGGGGCCGCCCGCCGACGGCCGAAGCTCGGAAAGCTCAGATGATGGCGGATCGAAGATCGGTCGGCAAGCTGCTCAACCGCTCGGCGCCTCGTTCCGTCACGCGGACGTCGTCCTCGATCCGCACGCCCCCGACGCCGGGGAGGTAGACGCCCGGCTCCACCGTCACCACATGGCCCGCCGCGAGCGTCGCCTCGCTGCGGTGGGAGAGCCGGGGGTGCTCGTGGACGTCGATGCCGAGGCCGTGGCCGAGGCCGTGGGCGAACTGGTCGCCGTAGCCCGCCTCCTTGATGATGTCGCGGGCGACCCTGTCGACGTCCTTGACCCGCTTGCCCGGCTCGATCGCCTCGATGGCGGCGGACTGGGCCCGCTCCACCAGCTCGTAGACCGTCCGCATCTTCCTGGACAGGCCGCCGAAGGCGACGACACGGGTGAGGTCGCCGCAGTAGCCGTCGAGGCGGGCGCCGAAGTCGATGAGGATCGGCACGCCCTTCCGCAGCTTGGTCCGGCCGGGCATCGCGTGGGGCATGGAGGCGTTCGGGCCGACGGCCACGATGGTGGGGAAGCTCGCGCCCGCGGCGCCGAGGCGACGCATCTCGTACTCGAGCCGCGCGGCCACCTCCTGCTCCTCCATGCCCGGCTGGATCTCCCGGAGCACGGCTCGGTAGGCGCGTTGCTGAAGCTCGATGGCCCGGCGGGTCCGCGCCACCTCGTCCTCGTCCTTGGTCGCCCGGAGCTCGCGGAGCCACCCGTGGACCGGCTTCAGCCGCCGGGCGCCGAGCTGCTTGGCGATCGCGGTGCGCTGGCCGATGGTGACGTGCTCCGCTTGCAAGCCGAGCCGCTCCACCCTTGTCCGGGCGAGCACCCGCCGCAACGCCTCGGCGATGGGGCCGTCGGGCCCCGCGGTGATCGAAGGCTGGCACGGCGTCGACTTCGGG
>CAZQQP010000101.1:12131-13952 GCA_964595475.1 uncultured Planctomycetaceae bacterium
GCCGAGAGCGGCCCTGGAGCCGTCGAGGAGACTGGCGAACGGACACTGACGCTCGAGCTCCTCCTCGAAGCGGCGGTCGCTGATGACGGTCATCTGTCGCGAGGTGAGGAGGAGCCAGGCGTCCTCGCCGGAGAAGCCGCTGAGGTAGAAAAGGTCCGCGGGGTTGGTCACGAGCAGCGCGTCGAGCGAGCGTCGCCGCATCCACTGCCGCAGCCGGCGGACGCGTGCGGCAAGGGGCGCCGGCCCGAGGTCGGTCTTTGGCGTGGATCGCCGGCTGGCCATAGCGGGCGATTCTAGCAGGAGGTGGACGCGGACGAAGCGATGTCAGAAGCTCGAGCCCGGTGACTCCGCCCGGCGAAGGCTCACCGGGCGCTCCAGGATCTCCTTCCAGACCACGGCCTCCCGCAGCTTTCGCCGGCGGGGAGCCGTCGCGGCGCTCGCGGCCGGGCTCGGCGGTTGGGACGGGGACGGACGCGCCATCGGTTCGGTCGGTGCGGTCGGCGTGGGCGGCTCGGCCGGAGCGGACGGCTCGGCCGGAGCGGACGGCTCGGCCTCCCACCCCTCCCACGCCGCCTCCGCGGCCTCGCGCGGCTCCCCGACATCCTCCTCTCGGTCCGCCGTCTCCTCCACGGCTTGCTCGTCGGCCTCTTCCGCTTCCTCCGTCTCGGCGACGGCCGGCTCGGGCGGGCCGCTCCGTTCCGCCTGGGGGACGCGGGAGGGCGCTCGCTCCTCGGGTCCCGTCGCCCGCTCCGCGAGCTCCCGCCGGCGACGCTCGGCGAGCTCCTTCAGCCGATCCTCCGCGCTGGGGGCGCCGCCCCCCTCCCCCGACTGCTTGGAGTGCTCACGCATCTTGCTGAGCCCTCCGACGATCGCCATGACGAGCATGACGAGTAGGAAGAGGAGGTCTGTGACGCTCTGGGCGAGAAGGACGGAAGCCATGGGGGCTCCTTCTCTGGCTGCCGGGTCATCCCAGCCGCTCGCGGATCGCTCGGACCAGACGCTGGGCGTCCTCGTCCGCGAGGCTGCCCGCGGGCCAGCGGTAGCCGAGCCCGTCACCGGGGCGGCGGGGGATGATATGGAAGTGCACGTGGTCCACCGCTTGGCCGGAGAGGCGGCCGTTGTTCTGGAGCACGTTCCACGCGTCCACACCCGTCGCCTCCTTCACGGCGCGGCTGACACGGACCACGACGGGCAGACACGCCGCGGCGAGGTCGTCGGGCATCGTGTCGAGCGTGGCGTGGTGGGCCCTCGGAACGACGAGCGTGTGGCCCTCGCTGAGCGGCCCGATGTCCAGGAAGGAGAGCACCCGCTCGTCCTCGTAGATCTTGTGGGAAGGGATCTCGCCGGCGACGATCTTGCAGAAGATGCAGCTGGGATCGTGGGTCACTTCGGCCATGGAAGCCCTCTCTCACTCCGCCGTGACTTCGATGGGCTGCGACTTCCCCTGTCGCCCGAGCTGGAACTTGGCGAGCTTCGTCCCCTTCGGCACCGTGAAGAACAGGAGCACCCGCTCGTTCTTACCGAGCTTGTCGAGGTTGACGCTCTTGAGGCTCCGCAGCGGCTGGCGCTTTGCGTTGATCCTGATCTGGAGGCGATCCGGGGCGTCCGGGGCGCCGCGGACCTTGGCGTAGCCGAACGGGAAGTGGTCGTTCCCCTGGGCGTCCACGAGGACGGGCTTCTGGAGGCGGCTGGCGGTGGCGCGGGCCCGGCCGAGCAGACTGCCCTTCTCGTCCTTCTCCACCCGAACCTGGACGACCACTTCGCCCTCGGGGTGGGACAGTCGCCCCACCGACCCGGAGCGGCGGGGCTCCTGCCGGACCG
>CAZQQP010000102.1:0-13843 GCA_964595475.1 uncultured Planctomycetaceae bacterium
TGCATGCCGTATCTCGTCCGCCAGCTCCAGATCCTCGAGCCCTCCGTGATCGTGACCCTCGGCGGCACCGCGACGAAGTACGTCCTCGATTCGCCGAAGCTCTCGATCACCAAGACCCGCGGCCACTGGAAGCAGTTCCGGGGCATCCCCGTCATGCCCACCTTCCACCCCGCCTATCTGCTCCGCCAGTACACCGTGGAGAACCGCCGGCGGGTCTGGTCCGACCTGCAACAGGTGATGCAGCAGCTCGGCCTGGCGTGACACGGTCTCCGGTCGCAGGTCGCGAGTCGCCGGTCTCCGGTCGAAAGTCGCCGGTCGCAGGTTGCACGTAGCAAGGCGCCCAGTGTGGCTGGAGCAGCTCGGGCTTCGCCGAGCGGAACGAGAGGCTGGCTCATTCGGACCGCGGGTCGATCACAAGCCCACCGCGCTTGCAGCGTGCGACCTGCAACCTGCGACTTGCGACCCGCGACCCGCGACCTGCGACCGGAAACCTGCGAGCTGGATTGGACCCGGCTCGCCCGTCTCCGTAACATCGCGGCTTCATCGGAGGACGGCCCTATGTACGCGATCATTCAGGACAGCGGCACGCAGTTCATGGTTCGCAAGGGCGACGTCATCGACGTCGACACCCGACCGCTCGCGGCGGAGCAGCAGACCCTGGAGTTCGACCGGGTTCTGATGCTCCGCGACGACCAGACCCACATCGGCAGGCCCACCGTCGACGGCGCCAAGGTGACCGCGGAGGTGGTCGGCCCCGTCCGCGGGGACAAGATCCACGTGGTCAAGTTCAAGCGCCGCGACAACTACCGGCGGAAGAAGGGTCACCGCCAGAACTATCTGCGGGTGCGGGTGACCGAGATCACCGGCGGCGCCGCGTCCTGAGCTCGCATAGCCGATCGGCGAGATCCACCAGCCTTCCGCGGCCGTCCTCCCCGTCTTCCAGCGTCTCCGTCCACCGCGCGGGAAACGCACCCACGCCGTGGAAGGCACCCGCGAGAGCACCCGCCATCGCGCCGATCGTGTCCGCATCCCCGCCGAGGCCCACGGCCCGGACGACCGCCTCCTCCGCGCTGCGGTGCCGGGAGAAGAAGGCCCAGAGCGCCGCGGGCACGGAAGCCTCCGCGGCGCTGCCCGCCCCCACGACCGACGCCACAGTCGACGGGTCGGCGTCGAGATGGTCGGCGACCCATCGCAGCGCTTCGCCGAGCTCGGCCGGCGTTTCCTCTCCCCACCGTCGCAGCCACGGCGCCGCTTCCAACGGCTCCCCCTCCGCTCCGCACCGGAGGGCATCGTGGACCGCGGCCGCCTGCACCATCGCGGCCCCCCGTCCGACGGGATGGGAGTGGCCCGTGACCGCGGCTTGCTCCGCGGCGGCCTCCAGGACGGCGGGCTCATCGCCGTAGAAGGCCAATGCGACGGGGGCCACCCGCATGGCGGCGCCGTTGGCGAACGACCCGCCGGGCAGCTTGTACCTTTCCACCACGTTCCGCCACGGCTCGCCCGCCCGGATGGCCGAGAGGATCCGATGGGTGTTTCCGCCGTAGCCCCGCCCGGGCTCGTAACGCTCCGCGAACCGGGCGGCCGTCCGGTCCGCATCCAGGCGACCGGCTCCGTCGAGGAGGGCCTCGGCGAGCGCCATGGTCATCTGCGTGTCGTCGGTGAACGTCCCCCGGCCGAGGCGGGCGTCGAGCATGTCCCGGATCTCCCCGTGGCGCCGCTGGATGCGTGTGCGCGGGGCGCCCTCCAACGGCATGCCGAGCGCGTCGCCCACCATCGTTCCCACCAGCGCCCCGCGGAATCGCACTCGCAACGGCACCGTCGGGTCCGTCGATGCATCGCTCATGGCGGGTCCTCGTCTGTGGCTCGCATCACGCCGGAGCGGCGTTCGGTCACGAGAGTTTATATTGTTTACCTTTCCCGCACCGCCGGAAGCGGGCGGAGCGGCGAGCGGCCGAAGATCGCTTCCGCGACGGACGAACCATGCGGACGGTGGCCCCTCCCAACGCCGCGCCCGGAGACCGCAGCGGCCCGACCCGCCGCTCGGAAGGCTCTTTGTCGCCGGTCGCTGACGAGCGGGGGCCGCGTCGGGCGGTGGCCCGAGCCGTCGCAAGGGCCGCGGAGCCTCTCTACGGCGCGGCGCTTCGCCTGCGGAACGCCGCTTACGGGCGCGGGCTCCTGAAGGCGGCCCGCGTGGAGCGGCCCGTGATCAGCGTGGGCAACGTCACTGTGGGCGGCACGGGCAAGACGCCCATGGTCGCCCACGTCTGCCGGGCCCTCGCCGCCGCCGGCCGATCTCCCGCGGTCGTCCTCCGCGGCTACCGCCCCACCGCCGCGGGAGCCAGCGACGAGGCGACGCTCCTCGCGGAAGCGCTCGCCGGCACCCCCGTGGTCGCCCACTCGAACCGCGTCGCGGTCGGCACGGGCCCTCCTCCGCGAGCACCCCTCCGTGGACACGGTCGTCCTCGACGACGCCTTCCAGCACCGGCGGCTCCACCGCGACCTCGACATCGTCCTCATCGACGCGACGGACCCCTTCGGCGGCGACCACCTCCTCCCCCGCGGCCTCCTCCGCGAGCCGCTGGCGTCGCTTCGGCGGGCGGACGCAGTGGTGGTCACGCGTGCGGATCGTGTCGGCCGCGAGCGGCTCGAGCACCTCGACGGGCGGATCGAGCGTCTCCACGGCCGCCGCCCGCTCGCCCACGCCGTAGACCGCTGGGACGGTTTCCTCGACCCGGCGGACACGCCGGTCGACCCCGCCGGCGCTCGGGTGCTCGCGTTCTGCGGCGTGGGGAACCCGACCTCCTTCTTCGCCCGCTGCCGCGAGACGACGGCGGTGGCGGCCACGCTCGCGTTTCCCGACCATCACGACTACACCGCGGACGACCTGGAGAACATCCGCCGCGAGGCCTCCGCCGCCCACGCCGACGCGCTGGTGACCACGGACAAGGATTGGGTGAAGCTGAGGCGGCTGTTACGATCCCGCCCCGTCGACCGGCCTCTCTGGCGGCCGCGGCTCACGCTGAGCTTTCTCGAGGAGGGCGACCGTCTCGACCGTGCCCTCCTCGCCGCGGCCGATGCCGACGGGTCGGCCCGCCGGTCGCGGTGAAGACGCTGATGTCCGACTCACGACTCCGCTGGCTTCCCTTCCGCATCACCGCCGCCCGCGTCAGCGGCGCGGCGCTGCTCGTGATGGTGCTGGCGTGCCTCGGGACGCTCCCGTGGTCGCTCGCCCAATACGACCATCAGGACCTGGGTCGCGTGCTGGAGCCGCCGGGTGCCGACGGGCTGGCGCCGGCGGCGTCCGTAATGGGCACGGACCGCCTCGGCCGCTCGCTCGCCGCCCGCTGCGCCCTCGGCGGCGCCATCTCGCTGGGCGTCGGTCTGTCCGCCGCCGCGATCACGATGGTGATCGGGACGGCGTGGGGCATGGTCGCCGGCTACTTCGGGGGGAAGGTGGACAGCGTGCTCATGCGGACCGTGGACGTCCTCTACGGCCTGCCGTACATCCTCCTCGTCGTCCTCCTCAGCGTGGCGTTGGAGCCGCTGGCCACGGAGCTCATCGGAACGACCGCGGGCAACGTCCTCACGCTGCTCATCGCGATCGCGACGGTCAGCTGGCTCACCCTCGCCCGCGTGGTCCGCGGCCAGGTTCTCAGCCTCCGTGCCGAGCCCTTCGTGGAGGCGGCCCACGCGGTCGGCGCTCCGACGTGGCGCGTTCTCGTGGTCCACATGCTCCCCAATTTGATCGGTCCGATCGTGGTGTATACAACCCTCACCGTCCCTCGCGCCATCTTGCAGGAGTCGTTCTTGAGCTTCCTCGGGATCGGTGTCCGCCCGCCCCTCCCCAGCTGGGGAAACCTCGCCGCGGAGGGACTCGGCCAGCTCAACCCCGTCGCCTCCCAATGGTGGGTGCTCTTCTGGCCGTGTCTGCTTCTGGCGATCACCCTCCTCGCCCTCAACTTCCTCGGCGACGGGCTCCGCGACCGCTTCGACCCCAAGGCCTCGACGAGGTGATCATGCCATTGCTCGCGCTTTTCTCGCGCCGCCGCGGGCGGCTCCGTCCCGTCGCCTCTCTCGCCGTGGTGGGGGTCTCGGCCGTGCTCGCGGCGTGCGGCGGCGGAGACGGCTCGTCCACGGCGGACTCCCAAGGCGGGTCCGGCAAGGCCGGCGACGGCAAGATGGTCCGTCACACCGCCTTCCGAGCCAAGGTCCGACACCTCGACCCGATGCTCATCGGCGACGTCACCTCGTCCGAAGTGGCGAGCACCATCTTCGAGACCCTCTACAAGTATCACTATCTCAAGCGCAAGGAGCTCGTGCCGCAGCTCGCGGCGAAGATGCCCGAGCTGAGCGAGGACCGGAAGGTCTGGACCATCAAGATCCGCAAAGGGGTCACCTTCCACGACGACCCCTGCTTCGAGAACGGCGAGGGGCGTGAGCTCGTCGCGAAGGACTTCATCTACGCGTGGAAGCGCATCGCCAACGTCTACAACGCGTCGCCGAGCTGGTCGTTCCTCGACGGCCGCATCGTCGGCCTGAACGACTTCCGCAAGTACACGCAGAAGGCGAAGAAGGGAAAGGTGGACTACAGCCGCCCGGTGGAGGGCTTGACAGCGGTGGACCGCCACACCCTCCGCATCGAGCTGACCGAGCCCTCGCCCCAGTTTCGGTACATCCTCGCCCACCTTCCCACGGCGCCGATCCCCAGGGAGGCGGTCGAGCACTACGGCGAGGAGTTCATCAACCATCCCGTGGGAACGGGCCCCTACATGCTGAAAAAATGGCAGCGGGGCAACGAGATCGTCCTCGAAAGAAACCCGGACTTCCGCAAGGTCACCTACCCGTCGGAGGGCTCGCGGAAGGCCAAGAAGATGGGGCTTCTCGCCGACGCGGGCAAGCGAGTTCCCTTCATCGACCGCATCGAGATCGCCGTCATCCAGGAGAGCCAGCCCTACTGGCTTCAGTTCAAGCAGGGCAAGATCGACTCCGCGGGCATCCCCAAGGACAGCTTCGACCAGGCGATCGCCGGCGGCGCCGAAGATCCCTCGCTGACCAAGCCGATGAAGAAGCGGGGCATCAAGCTGCACACGATCAAGGAGCCGGGCACCTTCTGGATCGGCTTCAACATGGACGACCCCGTGGTCGGCGAGAGCCTGGCGCTGCGGAAGGCCCTCTCTCGCGCCATCGACCGCAAGGAGTACATCCGGAAGTTCACCAACGGGCGCGGCATCCCCGCTCGCGGCTTCTTCCCGCCCGTCTTCGACGTCTACAACCCGGACCTGAAGAACCCCGCGGCCCACTACGACCCCGGGAGAGCCAAGGAGCTGGTGGCGAAGGCGAAGAAGCAGCTCGGCGGCTCGATCCCGACCCTGCGCTTCTTCGTTCCCGGCACGGACTCGAGAAGCCGCCAGGTCGGCCAGTACATGACCGCCGCGTGGAAGAAGGTGGGCCTGAAGGTGGAGGCGCAGCCGCTCCCCTGGCCGACCTTCCAGCAGCGGGTGGACAACCAGTCGGCGCAGATGTTCCAGATGGGCTGGCTCGCGGACTTCCCCGACCCCGAGAACTTCCTGTTCCTGTACTACGGGCCGAACAGCCCAAAACCCAACAGCACGAACTACGACGATCCGAAGATCAACAAGCTCTACGAGAAGATGAAGACCATGCCCCGAGGCCCGGAGCGGAAGAAGCTCTGCCGGAAGATGGAGCAGATGATCGTCAAGGATGTTCCCAACATCTTTCTGTTCCACGGGGTGAGCTTTGCGCTCCGCCACCCTTGGCTGAAGAACTACCGCCTCCACCCCTGGGCCTCGGGGACCATGCGGTACCAGCGCGTGGACATGGGCATGCGGCGAGAGCGCGTGGGAGGGTAGCATGTGGAACTACATCCTCCGCCGCCTTCTCTACACGCCCCTCGTCGTCTTCGGCGTTCTCCTAATCACGTTCATCCTCTTCCGCCTCATCCCGGGCAACCCCGCCCGCATCCAAGCGGGCAAGTACGCTTCGCCGGAGACGATCGAGGAGATCCAGGAGGCGATGGGGCTGAACAAGCCGCTGTTCCTGAACCTCGAAGCGGCCCGTGACGGCCCGTGGTGGAAGCTGTTCGACTCCCAGTTCTTCTACGAGCACTTCTACAAGACGGCCACCTTTCAGTTCGGCCGCTCCCAGATGACCGAGCAGCGGGTCTCCTCATTGATCCTCCAGGGAGCGGGCCCGTCGCTGAAGCTCGCGATCCCCATCTTCGCGGGCATCGTTTTCAGCGCCATCTGCCTCTCCCTCGCCGTCGCGTTCGTCCGCGGCACGGTGTGGGACCTGGCCATGGTGACGGCGGCGGTGATGGGCATCTCCTTCCCCTTTCTGGCGTTGATCCTGTTCGGTCAGTACTTCCTCGCTTACGAGCTCGGGTGGTTTCCCGTGCGTGGCTACGCGGAGGGGTGGCGAGGGGTGGAATATCTCCTGCTCCCCGTGATCCTCGGCATCGCCGGCGGCGTGGGCATGAACCTCCGCTTCTACCGCACCTTCATGCTCGACGAGGTGAACGCGGACCACATCCGGACGGCCTACGCCAAGGGCGTGGGTCAGGCACGGGTGATGTTCATCCACCTGCTCAAGAACGCCATGATTCCCATTCTGACGATGGTCATCCTCGCCATCCCGTTTCTGTTCCTCGGCAACCTTCTTCTCGAGCAGTTCTTCAGCATCCCGGGGCTCGGCTCGCTGATGATCGAGTCCATCAACCGGCGTGACTACGCGGTCATCAACGGCCTGACGTACATCATCTCGCTATTTTTCGTCCTGGGTCAGCTGCTGACGGACATCGCGTACACGCTGGTGGACCCGAGGATCGCGCTGCGATGACCGCACACGCCGATGCCAACACGGAGCCGGCGGCCGAGGGGCGTGGCCTCTGGGCGGACGCCTGGCGCCGCTTCCGCCGGAACCGCTTTGCGATGGGGTGTGTCGCCGTCGTCGCCGTCTACATCGTGGTGGGGATTCTCGTGCAGGCGGGCGTCCTCGCCGACGACTGGGATCAGCAGGTGGGGCCGGCGTACATCCCCCCGCTCGCGTCCTACCAGGTGATCGCGACGGAGGACGGCCGGACGCTCTACGCCAAGGACGTCAGCCAACGAGAAGGCGCCTATCGGTACAAGCCCTTTAAGAGCGACGCGGAGGTGGGGGAGCCCACGACCATATCGGCGGAGTCGGTCCGGTCCGTCAAGGCCCGCACCTCGTGGCTGGGGACGGACTTCTTCGGCCAGTCCGTGCTGATGAAGGCCGTCTACAGCGTGAAGATCTCGCTCTCCGTGGCGCTGTTCGCCTCGCTGATCTCCATCGCCATCGGGGCGCCGCTCGGTGCCATCGCGGGATACGCGGGACGCTGGGTGGACGAGCTCGTGGTGTGGCTGTTCACCACCTTCGCGTCCATCCCCGGCTATCTGCTGATCCTGGCGTTCGCGGTGGTCCTCCGCGACGCGCAGATCTTCGGCTATCCGCTGCGGGGTCTCCCGGCGGTCTTCCTCGCGTTGGGGGTGACCACCTGGGTGGACCTCTGCCGGCTGGTTCGGGGCGAGGTCATCAAGCACCGGGAGCGGGACTACGTGACGGCGGCCCAAGCGTACGGCTGCTCCCGGACGCGGCTGATCTTCCGCCACATCTTCCCCAACGTGACGCACCTCATCCTGATCGACTTCTCCGTCCGGACGGTCCAGTTCATCCAGGCGGAGGTCATCCTGAGCTATCTCGGCCTCGGCCCGACGGACCAGCCGTCGTGGGGGATCATGATCTCTAGTGCCAAGCAGGTGCTCGGCAGCCGGGGCGTCTGGTGGGAGCTCGCGGCCGCCACGGCTTTCCTCTTCGTCCTCGCGTTGGCGATCAACGTGGTCGGGGACGCGCTGCGGGACGCACTGGATCCGAAGCTGCGGCAGTGAGCGATCAGAAGGAACGAGCATGCCGGGCGACAACGAGCCGCTACTGAGCGTCCGCGACCTCTGGACGGAGTTCCGGTCGGACGAGTCCGTGGTCCGGGCGGTCAACGGGGTGAACCTCACGGTCTACCCCCGGCAGACCGTCGCGGTCCTCGGCGAGTCGGGGTCGGGCAAGTCCGTCTCCGCGCTGTCCATCCTCCGGCTCATCCCGGAGCCGCCCGGGCGTGTCGTCCGCGGCCAGGCCCACCTCGACGGCGTGGATCTGCTCCGGCTCAAGGAGCGGCAGATGCGGGGCATCCGCGGCGGACAGGTGGCGATGATCTTCCAAGAGCCGATGAGCAGCCTCAACCCCGTCTTCACGGTGGGGTGGCAGCTGACGGAAGCGATCCGGCTCCACCGGGACGTCTCGAAGGCGGAGGCCCGGTCGATCGCGGAGCAGGCTCTCCGCGACGTGGACATCGCGGAGCCCCACCGCCGCCTGGAGGAGTATCCGCATCAGCTGTCCGGCGGCATGCGACAGCGGGTCATGATCGCGATGGCGTTGGCGTGCGAGCCGCGGCTGCTCATCGCGGACGAGCCGACCACGGCGCTCGACGTGACCATCCAGGCCCAGATCCTCGAGCTGCTGAGGGAGCTCCAGTGGAGCCGCGGCCTGTCCATCATGCTGATCACCCACGACCTCGGGGTGGTCGCGGAGAACGCGGACGTGGTGGCGGTGATGTACGCGGGCCAAGTGGTCGAGTACGGCTCCGTAGAGAACGTCTTCGAGCGGCCCACCCACCCGTATACGCAGGGGTTGTTCCGGTCCATCCCGCGTCTCGGCGCGGGGAAGCGGCGGCTCGAGACCATCCCGGGCCAGGTGCCGGACCCGGCGCGGCTTCCCCGCGGCTGTCCCTTTCACCCGCGCTGTCTGCTGACGCGACAGCTCGCGAGCGAGGCGAGCGGCGAGGAGACGACTGCGGTCGGCTCGGACGCGGTGATGCGCCGCTGCGTCGAGGGTGACCCGCCGCTGCTCGAGACCCGGCCGAGCCACTGGGCGGCGTGCTGGTACGCGGAGGGCCACGAGGAAGGCGACGCCCGCGTGCCCGATGTCGTCTTCCGCCGCGAGAACGTCGAAGCGGCCTCGGAGGCGTGAGGGAGGCCCTTCGAGGCGTGAGGGAGGCCGCGCGCTCGAGCGGACCTCTGAGCCGAAACGTGGGGCGCTTCGCCATTCCACTTCTCGGGGCCGGTGGCTCTCGGTTGCTCCCGAGGCGATTCCACCCGCCGCTTGTATCCGATCGGCCGGCGGCGCTCGTCTTCCGGGGGGAGACCCTTCAAGGAGCCGAGACGATGCCAGGCCACCCGACCCGAATCGGAGCCGCGCTCGCCGTAGCCGGTCTGCTGCTGTCCCTCCCCGCCTGCCTGAAGCGGAAGGAAACCGTCACGATCCACAAGGACGGCTCCGCCACGGTGGAGCTTCGGATCGCCGGCAACGGACCGGACATCGACGGAGGCGCCGCGCGGATGCCCCGCCCCGAGGTCTACTCCGTCGATCGGTCCACGCGACCGCGGAAGCGTGGCGACGGAAAGAAGCACATCCTCACCGCCCGAGCGGAGTTCCGTTCGGTCGCCGCGATGCCGCGGAGCCACGCGGCGCCCGCCGATCCGCAGGCCGACGGCGCCCTGACGTTCGACAACGAGCTGAGTGTCCGTCGTGAGGGCGATCGGACCGTCTACACCTTCGTCCGACGCTACGGGGCGCGGACGTGGGGACGCTACCGCAAGCACCGGAACGCGATCTTCACGGACGAGGTGAAGTCGGCGATGGGCAGCGATCTCGCGGAGAAGCCGCCCGCGGTCCAGAAGAAGGTGCTCCGGGCGATCCTCGATTACGAGCGGGCGAAGACCCGCGAGTGGGCGGCGCAAGCGCTGTCGGAGCTCACCGGCCTCCCCCCGGTGCGTGCCGCGGAGGCCCGCGCCGTGGTCGGGGAGGCCGTCGACCGCCACTTCAAGAAGCGGCTGAGCGTCGACTCGCTCGCCGGCCTGCTTCAGCGCTCCGAGAACAAGCTCGAGCAGCGGGCGAGCCGGATCCGCAAGCGACTCATGGACCGCGTGGTGCACGCCGCGAGCGACCATCTCGACCTCTCGGCGGCGGCGAAGGCGGCGCTTCGGAAGGCCTATCGGTCCGCCCGCCACGATTACCAGGTGACCACGGACCTCGGTGACGAGCGCTTCGAGGTCACGGTTCGGATGCCGGGCGAGGTTCAATACGACAACGGCGAGCGTCGTCGCGACGACACGGTGGTCTGGAAGTTCACCGGAAAAGACCTTCGCGACCGCCGGCAGACGCTGATCGCCGTCTCGTCGGTGGAAGACGAGTGAGGAACCCACGTGTCGCGGGCCGAGCCGACCTTTCGCGACCTCGTCGAGGCCCACAAGGACGCGGCCTACCGCGCCGCGTTCCGACTGCTCGGCTGTCGGGAAGACGCCCTCGACGTGCTCCAGGAGACCTTCCTGGCGTTGCACCGGGACGGGGCGGACGTCGCGACGGAGCGTGTCCGGGCGTGGGTGCTGCGTGTCGCGACGAACCGCGCCATCGACCGCCTTCGCGGGCGGCGAGGGGCCGATGCCGAGGTCGAGCCGGACCGCTGGCCCGCCCGCGTCGCCGACGGTCCCGCGGACCACGCGGAGCGGGCGGAGGTCCGCCATCGCGTTGCCGCGGCGCTGGATCGGCTCTCGGCGCGTCAGCGGGAAGTGGTCCTCCTCCGTGTCTACGAGAACGAGTCCTTCGTCCGCATCGCGGAGCGTCTGGAGATCACCGAGGGGGCCTGCAAGGCCCACTTCCGCCGGGGTCTGGAGACGCTCCGCGAGGTCCTCGACACGCCGGAGGAGGGGCACCCGTCGGGAGGAAAACCATGACCCACACCGATCACGAGACCCTACGAAAGGAGCTGCCGCTGCTCGCGAGCGGCGATCTGCCGCCGGAGCGGGCGGCGGAGGTCCGGGCCCATCTCCAAGGCTGCGGGACGTGTCGAGCCGCCTACGACGGCCTTCGACGGACACTGTCCTTGTTGCACGAAGCGGGCGACGCCGGAGAGGCCCCCGACCTCGGCACGTTCTACGAGGATCGGCTTGCGCCGGCGGTGGGACGCGGCGTGGGCCGCGAAATGCAGGCAAAGCGCCGCGGCGGCCGCCGCTCGCCGGCACGCGGCCGGAGCCGTTTCGTCGTTCGACCAAGCCGCCTCGTCGCGCACGCGGCGGCGCTCCTTCTCGCGTTCGCCGCGGGCTTCGCCACGAAGGCTTTCTTCGAATCGTCGGCCGACGCGCCGAGCGCCACCACCGCCGAACAAGATCGGACGGAGCAGCAGGGCCGCACGCCCGTCGCGGCGAACCGTGTGGAGGCCCATCGTTCTCGTCTGGAGCGCGCCTACCGACGGGGCGTCGGACAGTCCGACGAGCTCTCCCGCGCCCTCATCGGGCTCGCCGCCCTCCAAGAAGGAAAGCCACAATGAGAACGTCTCGCGTGTGCGCCACGGCCGCGTGGCTCGGGCTCGTATCGATCGCCCACGGCGCCTCCCCGGACGACGCTCGCTTCTTCGCAATCCGCGTGGTGGACGCCGCCACGGGCCGCGGCGTGCCGCTCGTCGAGCTGAAGACGCCGCACGAGATCCGCTACTACACGGACAGCGCGGGTCGTGTCGCGGTGCGGGAGCCCGGCCTCATGGGCGAGCGCGTCTTCTTCAAGGTGAGGAGCCCGGGCTATCGCATGCCGAAGAACGGGTGGTTTCGCGGCTTTCGCGTGCGGCTGACGCCCGGCGGCTCGAAGACGGTGGAGATCCACCGGGCTCAGCCGGCCCAGCGGCTCTATCGCGTGACCGGCGCCGGCATCTACCGAGACACGGTGCTTCTCGGAAAAGCGACGCCCGTCGAGCATCCGCTTCTCAACGCGGGCGTGGCGGGCCAGGACAGCGTGGTCAACACAATCTACCGCGGGAAGCTCTACTGGTTCTGGGGGGATACGAAGCGGGCGTCGTTCCCGCTGGGCAATTTCCAGGTCACGGGAGCCGTCTCCCGCCTCCCCGGCGACGGCGGCCTTCCCCCGTCGAAGGGCGTGAACCTCGACTACTTCGCGGACGGCGAGGGCTTCGTCCGGAAGATGTGTCCGATGGAGGGAAGCGACCCCGTCTGGATCCGCGGGCTCATGGTCCTCTCCCACGAGGGCGAGCCCACGATGGTCTGCCACTACGCCCAGATGAAGAGCCTCGGGGAGAAGCGTCGTCAGGGCATCGCGGTGTGGAACGACGAGAAGGAGGTCTTCGAGAAGCGGACGGAGTTCCCCCTCGACGCCCCCTTGCACCCGTTCCGCAATCCCATCCGTGTCCAGGTGGACGGCGCGGAGTGGTTCTACTTCTCCTGTCCCTACCCCGTCGTCCGCGTTCGGGCCACCCTCGATCACATCCTCGACCCGAAGAAGTACCAGGCGTTCACCTGTCTGAAGCCCGGCGCCCGGTGGGACGCAGACGATCCGCCGATCGAGCGGGACGCGAGCGGCGACCCGGTCTGGGGCTGGAAGGCCGACACGGCCCGTCTCCACGGCCGGCCGGGGCGGCCCTTCAGCGAGGGGACCGAGAGCTCCGCGGAGAAGCCGTCGACCGACGCCGTGGCCCGGTTCCGTGAGAACTACGACCGCGAGCGGTTTCTGCGAAGCAAGGGGAAGCTCTCCTCCGACGCGGGCCTGGTCCATCTCCGGAGCGCCAAGACCGGCGAGCCGGCCATCGTCCAACGGGCCTCCGTCTATTGGAACGACTACCGGAAGAAATGGATCCTCATTGGCAACGGCCTCGGCCCGACGAGCCTCGGCGACGTCTGGTACGCGGAGGGGGACACGCTCCTCGGGCCGTGGGTCTACGCCCGCCGCGTGGCCACCCATGGCCACTACAGCTTCTACAACACCAAGCAGCACCCCTACTTCGACCAGGACGGCGGCCGCACGGTCTACTTCGAGGGGACCTACAGCGCCAGATTCTCCACCAAGAACGTCCGGCCGACCCCTCGTTACAACTACAACCAGCTCATGTATCGCTTGGACCTGACCGACGAGGCCCTTTCGCTGCCCTCGCCCGTCTACGAGGCCGAGGCCCACGGGGCCACGCGGTACGGAACGGCGGCCGACTTCGAGGAGCGCGTCCCCGCCGCCGGGAAAGTCCCCTTCTACGCGCTTCCGCCGCACCGGAAGCGAGAGGGAACGGTCGTTGTCCGCCGGGTCGACACCGACGGGGGAACCTCTCTCCAAGTGGGAGAGGGGAAGGCGGAGGCGTCCGGCGAAACCGTCGCGTTCCGTGCCCTTCCTCGGAACGCCGAGAACGCCGACGGCTCGGAGACGGTTCCGTTGTTCGAGTACCGCCACAGAGAGCGGGGAACCCGCCGCTACCGTCCGCCCGCCCGAGCGCCGGACGGCCCGTACGAACAGGCGAAGGAAGCGCTCTGTCGGGTCTGGCCGAGCCCGAGGCTGGACCCGCCGCGCCACGCCGCAGCCGTTCCCTCACCCCGTGAACACGCACGCTAGCAGTCCGTCCCGACCTCGAATCCGGCCGAAGCCCCCGCGGCTTCGGCTACGGCGCCGTCGCGGCACGCGCGTAGTGCTCGGCACACGGGACGGTTGTTTTCCCGCCAGTTGACCACGCCGATCGTCGACGGTTGCCTTCGCCGCTGGCGAGCCGATAAGTAGGCGGAAAAGAATAAGTTGAGCCTATTCATCGGTGCCAAGGCGGAAGTCGGCTTCCGCCTTGGCACCGATGAGACGGCGAAGCCGATGATCGAGGAAGCGCAACGCCCGCAAATGCCGGGATCTGCGGCCGTGCGGAGCATCGCAAATGGTTCGAAACCGACGCCAAAGCAAGGAGGCTTCCCGCTCCTCGCTTTGGCGTATAGGCTCAACTTAT
>CAZQQP010000103.1:0-5141 GCA_964595475.1 uncultured Planctomycetaceae bacterium
CCGCCGGGCGACGGAGACGGCCTCGGTGTCGATCCGCCCGAGGTGGCGGACCTCGCCGAGCTTCTTCGTCGAGGGCTTCTCTTCGGTCTGCTTGGGTGACGTGGCCGCGTCGTTCGAAGAGCTTCCTTGCTTCTCGCCATCGCTTTTGCCGTCTGGCGTCGGGGGTAACGCGCCGAGCATCTGCCGCATCGCCCGTTGGACCGCCTTCTCGTCGGGCTGTCGGGCGCGGACGAGCTGTCGCTGGAAGCTCGCCTGAGCGGTGATCACCCAGCTCCACAACGCGAAGGAGCCGCCGAGCCAGAGGACAGCGGCCAGCGTGAAGAGCCAGAAGCGTCGCATGGTCGTCTCCGTCGGGTTCCTGTCTCCGTCCCACGCGGACGGGACGAAGCGGGAAAGGGCTCACTTACGTGAACGGCGGGCTCTCCATATCCGCGCTGCGCTCGATCCGCTCGCACCGCGTGGCGTGGCCGGGTCCCTCGGCCTCGACGTAGACGCCGCACAACCGCGGGTCCTCCTCCGCCACGTCGAAGCGGGCCATCATGCCGGTGGTCATGTGGTAGAGCACGCGGTCCTTCCGCCGGCCGAGGACGGAGTCGTACGGACCCGACATGCCGATGTCCGTGATATACGCGGTGCCGTGCGGGAGGATGCGTGCGTCGGCCGTGGGAATATGGGTATGGGTGCCCACCACCGCCACGGCCCGCCCGTCGAGGTGGTGGCCGAGGGCCACCTTTTCGCTGGTGGCCTCCGCGTGGATCTCGACGAGGACCCGCGCCGAGCTCTCGAGCTCCTGGAGGAGGCGGTCGATCTCCGCGAAGGGGTCGTCCGCCTGCGGGCCGGACATGGAGAGCCGGCCGAGGAGGGTGACCACGTAGAGCGGAGGCCCGCCGTCGGGTGGAGTCAGCTCCATGTATCGCGACCCGGCGGCGGCGCTCGGAAGATTGGCCGGACGGACGAGGGTGGTGGCGCTGTCGAGCGTGGGAAGAAGGTCGGACTGGCGGTAGACATGGTCGCCGAGCGTGATTCCGTCGATGCCGTAGCTCGTCAGCCGATGGAACAGCGATGTCGTCAGGCCCGAGCCCCCCGCGATGTTTTCCCCGTTCGCGACGACGAGGTCGGGGGCGTAGGCCTCGCGGACGGCGGGAAGCTGCTGCTGCACCACGCGTCGGCCGGGCTTGCCGACGATGTCGCCGAGCATGACGATCTTCATGGACACTCCGATCCGCTGGGCTTCGAGCGGTGTAAGGGTCGCGTCGCAAAGCGGGGCCGTCGACCGAGCTGGCGGTCGGTCGCGGCGCTTGTCCCCGTCCGGCAAGCCATCGGTGTGGTCGTCCTTCTCGTGGCCGGAACGAGCGCCGGAGGCGGCGAGCCCCGCCCGGCCCGGCGCCCCTTGGAGCGGACCCCGGCGCTGTCGGTGGACCTCGGAGGATACCTCACGCAGCGGCTGACCGTCGCGAAGGGGGCGGACCTCGCGGCAACGCCAGATCGGTCGTCCGCCGGTGTGCTCGGGACGCTCGAGCGAGACGACAGCCGCATCTTCGTCGGCCTGACCTTCGCTCAGGAGCAGGCCCTCGACCTTACCGAGCCGGCCGACCCCCACTTCGGGGAGGTTGGGCTCCGCCTCGACCACGCGGTCGCCTGGGTCGAGCAGGAGCTCGACGACCGGCTCACCGTACGCGCCGGCCGGTTCGCCACGCCGCTCGGGACGATGAACCGCCGTGTCTTCCTCCCGTCGAGGACCGCGATCGTGCGGCCGCAGATGGTCCGGCCCGCCGGCGGACAAACCCTCTTCCCGACCTTTCTGAACGGAGTGCGGCTCCGCGGGAAGGCGTTCCTCGGACACGACCCGGCGGACCGTCTTCGCGTCCACGCGTACTTCGGCCTCCGAGGGTGGGACAGCGATTGGAACGGGGGCACGCGAGTGGAGTACCGCCTCGGGAAGACAGGCCTGCGGATCGCCGCCAACGGCAGCGTCGGCCATCGGGTGGCGGAGACGAGCCGTCCGCCGGAACCGACGGGCCTCTCCGTGGCTCCGGAGGAGAGCCTGCAGACCAACGATTACCAGACCGTCGGCGTCGACGCCGTCCTCGACCGCGGACGCTTGCTGTGGCGCACCGGCGTCTTCAAGAGCTTCGAGGCGGACGCGCCGGATCGGGAAGGCCTCTACACACAGCCGACATGGCGGTTCAGCCGAGAGTGGCGGGCCTTCTACCGCTTCGATCTCCTCGATGCCGGGCAGGGGCTGACCCGCTCCACGGAGCACGCGGTGGGCGTGCTTTTTCAGCCCGTGCCCGTGCTTCAGCTCCGGGCCGGATACCTCCTCAAGCGGTTCGACGCGACGGACCAAACGACGGGCATCGCCCAAGCGTCGGTGACCCTTCGGTTCTGAGGGGTCGGCTCCCTCAGAACGTGTGAGAACCGATTCGTCGGCCCGAGCCCGTCGCGAGGCCGCGGCTGGCAAGGGGGCCGAACAGGCGATGCCGCCCGGTGCATCGCCGATACAGGCCGACGCCGCCGGCCGCAGCAGGGCGAAGCCAGAAGCGGTTTTTCCACACGTTCTCAGTCGGAGCCCTCGATGCGGTCGCGGACGCGAGCGAGCCGCTTCCGGAGGGGGTCGCGCAAGTTTCCGACCTCGTGGCGGGCCATGAGGCGGTCGACCCCTTCGCTCGCCCGGTTCGTCTTTTCTGCCCGGAGGAGGATCTCCGCGCGGGCGAGCCGCCACTCCGGCTCGTTCGGCGCCGATTCGATCGCCCTTTTGAGCAGGGACAGCGCCTTCTTGTGCTCGCCTCGCTTGGCCCGGATGCGGGCGAGTGTGTCCAGGATGCTCGGCCGCGTCTGTTTCTTCAGCGCCTCCTTGGCGAGCGATAACGCCGTATCGAGGTGGCCGTCGCGGTTCGCGAGGCGCATCGCGAGGTTGTTCAGCGCCACCGGCGACTCCGGGCCGCGGGCGAGGGCCGCTTCGTAGGCCTTCGTCGCCTCCTCGCGCCGTCCCGCGCGGTCGAGGATGCGGCCGGCCCGAACGAGCGCCCGAGCCGACCGGGCGGACCGGCGGAGCTCGCGTGCGATCGAGACCGCCTTTTTCCGGTGTGCCTCGCTTCCCGATCGGTCGGCGAGGGTGAGCCACGCCCTCGCCCGGCCGAGCCGCTCCGCTGGCGTGCCGGCCCCGACGGCCGCCGCTTGCTCCAGCCAGCGGGCCGCCGCGGCCGGCGGCTCGACGCGTCGCGCGGCGAGACGGGCCCATAGCCGACGCCAGCGGCTGGCCTTCTCGAGCAGCGGACGGAGGAGATCCGCGGCCTCCGAGCGTCGGCCCACGCCGAGCAGGGCTCGGGCGTGGGCCTCGATCACCGACGCGTGCGCCGCCGGCCGCTCGACTGCCGCGGGGACGTAGGGCTTGGTCTTCTGGACCGCTTTCTCCTCGAGGCCGATCCGTCGGCAAGCGCGGGAGGCGAGGACGGCCGCGCTGGCCGACCCCGCGGGGCGCCGTCCCTCCCACGCGGCGGCCGCGCCGAGGGCCTGAGACCACTGGCCCGCCCGAGCGCTCGCCGTCGCGGCGAGCTTCGCGGCCCGCGCCGACGTCGGCGCGTTGTGCATGGCTCGTCTCGCGAGCCGCGCCGCAGCCTTCGGACGGCCGATGCGAAGGCCGTACGCCGCGACCGCCCGCTGGATGAAGGGACGGCGTTGGGCGTCGTTCGCGAGGCGGCGAAGCTGCGACCAAAGCGAGCGGTCGCCGTCCTCCGTGTGGGAGCGGAGCGTCCGAAGGATGTCCTCGGTCGTCCGCCGACCGGGGGAGCTCTCGCGGACGAGCCGCTTGCCGAGGTGCTGAAAGGAGACGTGGGCCGCCGCTACGCGGATCAGCTCCTTGTGTTGTTCCGCCGAGCGGAGGCGGCGTGGGTCGGGTAGAGCCTCCGCCGACGCCTCGATCACACGCGCGACCTCGTCGGCACGGCCGGCGTCCACGAGCGCCTTGATCCGCCCCCGCCAGCTCTCCGGGCTCTTCGGCGAGGCCTGCGTGGCCGCCCGCCATGCATCCAGGGCGGCCCGGGCCGAGCCGTGGTTCGTGAGGAAGCGAGCCCGCAGGCGATTCTTCTCCCCCACGCTAGCGTCCGTGAGATGACGTCGGTCGAGGACCTTTCTTGCTTCGGCCATCCGGCCGCGCCGGGCGAGAAGGTCCGCGAGAAAGGCGATGCGCCGCGGCGTCGGCGACTCGACGAGCTTCCGGCCGATTCGCTCGGCGCGGGCCAAGAGCCCCTGCTGGCGGTAGGCACGGGCGAGGAGGAGGTCCTTCGGTGTGTCTTCTTGGCCGTACAGCCGCTTGAGGATCTCCACGGCCCGCGACGCGTTCCCCTGGCGGAGGAGCAGACGGGCGGCGGTCCGCCTGTGTCGCTCCGAGACGTTCTCTTGACGAACCGCCCGGTTGATCGCGTCCAGCGCCCGGTCGAACTGGCGGTCCGCCTGGGCGAGCCGGGCGACCTGGAGGCGGAGACCGACGGCGTCGGGGCGCTCGTTCGCCGCCCGCGAGGCGTGGTGGAGGGCCGCCGACGTGTCGCCGACCTTCCGCAGCGCCCGGGCGAGCAGGAGCCGCGGCGTGACCGCACCGGGTGTCGTGTCCACGAGCGGCCGAAGCAGCTCCACCGCCTCCACCGCGGCGCTCTCGGAGCCGTCGGCGCGGAGGAGCCAGCGGGCTCGGGCCAGCCGCCAGGTCGAGCTCTTGTCCGCCGCGAGCTTGTCGTAGCGCTGGAGCGTCTCCTTGATCAGCCCGAGGTCGGACCAAGCGGAGCGGCTGGTGAGGATCTTCTGCTGCACCCGCCGATTCTCGGGGAAGGCCTCCGCAAGCGCTTTCCACGCCTCCGTCGCCCGTGCCGGCTGGTTCTCCTCGTAGAACCGCGCGATCGCGAGCCGCCAGGCGACGGAGCCGGTCCCGCTCCGCCCCTGCTCTCGGGCCGCCTTTCTCGCCTTCCGGAGGTACCGAAGACCGGCGTCCTTCCCTTGCTCGCCGGCTCGGGCTCGGGCACGGGCCAGGTTCGCCGTCCGCCCGTAGGCCGCCTCGTAGCGGTCGAGACACTCCGCCGTCAGCCCGAGACGCTCCTCCCGGCTGACCTCGGCGAGGTGGAGCAGGATCTCACGGGGGGGCGGGGTGTCCC
>CAZQQP010000103.1:5151-13280 GCA_964595475.1 uncultured Planctomycetaceae bacterium
CGCAGCGCCCGCCGCAAGAACTGCCGCGCCCGGTCCTTGCCTTCGACCCGGGCGAGCATGGCCACGCGGATGGGGAGGACGCGGGCGGGTGTCTCCCCCTCTCCCCCGATCTCGTCCGTGAGCCGGAGAAGGTCCTGCGCGGCGACCTCGCCGCCGTTCTGCAAGCGGTCGTAGAGGGAGCGGGCGAGCACCACCGCGGCGCGGCGGCTGGCCCCTCGCCACCGCAGCGCCCGGCGGGCGACCCTCGCGGCCTCTGCCGCCTTGCCCTGCTCGAGGGAGACCTCGGCCACCCGCGTGAGCGGCTGGGCCCAACGCGAGGCCCGGCGGGCGGCCTCCCGCCAGGTGGAGACGGCGAGCGAGGCCTCGCCGCGGGAGGCGTACACTTCGCCGAGAAAATAAAGGAACAGCGGCTGGTTGGGGGAGAGCGGGAGGGCCGCCCGGCAGGCTTCGGCGATCTCGGCGGGGTCGGGTTCTTGGTCCTTCGGGCCGAGCTGGAGAATGGTTCGCCAAGCGGAAGCGACGGGGTTGAAGCGGGCGTGGGAGAGACGCTTTACGATGGGGCGGATCTCTTCGTTGCGGCCGAGCTGGATCAGGGCGATGCCTTTCAGACCCAGCAGCGTCGCTTCCGCCTCCGTCAGGTCCGTTCCGGCCAAGCGGTCGGGATAGCCCTCGAGGTGGGCGACCACCTACGAGGGGCGGCCCGCCGTCTACAGGCGTTGGACGAACCTCCGCCGCACGTTCGGCTCGGGATGGTCGCGAACCACTCGCCGAAGCACGTCCCGCGCCAGCTCGTAAGCGTGCAAGCGATCGAGGGGCGTGGTGAGATGCCCCGTGACATCGGGCGGGAGGTCCGCGTCGGCGAGGGCTCGGGCCTCCTTCATCGCCTTTTCGCGACGGCCGATGCCCTGGCATGCGATCGCGAAGAGGAGCCGAAAGCGAGGGCCCTCGTGCCGCTTGCGCACCTCCTCGACGCGGCGGAGAATGGCACGGTCCGACCGGCCGAGCGTTGGAGCAGATCCAGCGTCCGTAGCTGACCGGCGAGATCCTTGGGCTCGACCCGGTTGTAGTGCTTGGCGACGCGGAGGGCCTCTTGGAGGCGGCCGGCCCGTTTTAACGCGACCGCCTTCACCCGGAGGGCGAGCGGGTCGTCCGGATGCTTCTCCAACAGCGGCTCCACGGCCTCGAGGGCCTGTGAAGCGGAGCCGACCCTCAGGTAGAGCTTGAGCAAGCGTCGGCGGGCCGCTTCGTGCTCGGGCTTCGCCTCGACCACGCGACGCAGTGCGCCGAGGGCCCGGTAGAGGTGGCTGCCGCTCGGCTCCGCCACCTCGAGGCGGGCTCGGGCGTAGGCGTACACCGCTTGCACGTCGTTCGGGTGCTCGCTGACGTAGCGGCGGAGGTTGCTCACCGCCTCGCCGTAGTTTCCAGCCTGATAGGCCTCCATCCCCGTCCGGCGCCACTCCTTGGCGCGGTCTCGGGCCTCGTGGATGCGATAGGCCGCGAAGCCCCCCAAAGCACCGCCCACGAACAGGAGCAGCGCCACGACCACGACGATCCGGCCGCCCGTGCTCGCGGGCAGCACCCGCCAGGGCACGCGTCTCCCGGGGCGCGGCGCCGCGTTCCGACCGACGGGACCGTGGCCGCCTAAGAACGTGTGTGAGAAGCGCTTCCGGCTTCGCGCTGCTGCGGCCCGGCGGGTCGGCGTCGGTCTGTCCCGACGGGACACAACCCGGCATCGCCTGCTTCGGCCTCCTTGCCAGCCGCGACCTCGCGACGGGCTCGAGCCGACGAATCGCATCTCACACACGTCCTAAGGCTGCTGGTAGAGGTCGAGGTAGAACTCGAGGAGCTCCTTGTCCTGGACGCTGCGTGTGCGGTGGTGGTTGAAGCCGAACCGCTCGAACAGCGCCTTCGCCGGCCCCGGCTCCACGCGGGTGTCGAGGACGACCTTGAGATAGCCGTGGTGGCGACAGAACTGCAAGGCACGCTCGAGGAGCTTCTCGGGGACCGCCTCCAGGCCCTTGTACTCGGGGTCGACGCGGAGGCGGCGGATCTCCGCGATGTTCGGCTCGTCCTCCGCCACGCCGATCATGCCGACCGGTTGGCCGTCGTGCTCGGCGATCCAGAAGTGGTTGCGCTCGTTGGCGAGGTAGCCCGCCTGGATGTTCTCGATGTCCGCCCCCGTGTCGCTGGGAGGGATCTGGCCCGCGAGCAGTCCGTCCGTGTACAGGCAGCTCACTGTCGGCTGGTCGGACGGCCGAAACGAGCGGACCGTGATCGCTTCCGGCTCGATGGGTTCGGGGCCCTCGCTCATGACCATACCCGCCGCAGTCGAGGCGACAGCCATCGTAACCAGCTGGCGCGTCGCGGTGTCAACTGGGGAAAGGAGGCCGGCCGGAGGGAGCCTCGCACGTTACTTTGGAACGTCGATCCATCCGACTCGGTCCGCCGCCACGTCCAGGGTCGCCACGGTGTAACTGGGCGCCCGGTGGAGCGCCCCCGGGTTGATGACCCGTGTGGAGCCGAGGCGGTCGTCGCGGGGACAGTGGGTGTGGCCGTGGCAGAGGTAGTCCGCCCCCTCCTCGACGGTCGCCTCGAAGTGGCTTCCCTCGTGCCCATGGAGGAAGACGAGCCGTTTGCCGGCGAGTGACAGGCGGCCCGCCGGGTGGTCCACCGCGATGCCGAGGCGGTCCGCGTGGCGCCGGAGAGGCGACGGCGAGCGGTCGGTATTGCCGAAGACCACGCGGACCGGCGGGACGAGCCGGCCGGCGTGGTCGACGCCCCCCACCAGCGTCTCCAGCACCTCGGCGGTCTCGATGTCCCCGAGGTGCAAGAGCAAGTCCACGCCCTCGTCGACGAGCAGCCGCACGGCGCGCTGCGTCGGCTCGGGCCGGCCGTGGCTGTCGGAAAGGAGGCCGATCCGCATGGGGGGTCTAAAGTCAAGGGTCTAGAGTCTAGGGCCCAGCGCCGTGGGTCGAAGACGTATCGGTCGAGAACGTGTGGAAGAGCCGCTTCCGGCTTCTCCCTACTCCGACCGCGGCCAGCCGACGAGCACCGGCCCTAGGCCCTTGACTCTAGACCCCTTGGCAGTTCGGACACCAGTATGCCGTCCGTCCCGAGAACTTCAGCTGCTCGATGGCCCCTTTGCACCGGGGACAAACCCCGTCGCCGTCGCGGTGAGGGAGGAAGAAGGTACGGGGGAGTTTCTCCACCACGCCGCGTCGCTCCACTCCCTTGCGAAGGGCCTTCCGCATGGTCTGGCCGAGGGAACGGGCCCGTGTCGGGTCCAGGCTCCGGGGGTCCGTCCGGGGGTCCACCCTCGCCTGGTAGAGGATCTCGTCCGACCAGACGTTGCCGATGCGCGCGAGCAGAGATTGGTTCATCAGCGCGGCCTTCACCGTCCCACGGCGGCCCGCGAGCAGGTCGGCGAGGTGCGAGGGCTGGAGGCCGTCGAGGGCGTCGGGCCCGAGCGAGTGGGCCGCGATATAGGCCTCCGGGCCGTCCGTGAGCGTGATGCGGCCGAGCTTGCGCTGGCAGTCGAACGCGAGGCGGTCACCGTCGTCGAGGGCGAAGACCACGCGGGAAAAGCGGGGCTCCTCCTCGTTCGCCCCCACGTAGACCGGCATGCCGGTCATGCCGAAGTGCATGGCGAGCCAAGCACCGTCGAGGTCCACAAACAAGTGCTTGCCGTGGCGGCGGGCGTCCCCCAGAGTGCGGCCCTCCGCGACGCGGCGAAGGCGGTCCGCCGTCACGTCCTCGAGCACCGACGCGTCGCGGACCTCCACGCGATGGATGCGCCGGCCTCGCGAGGTCTCGTCGACGTGCTGTCTGAAGCCGGCGACGTCGGGAAGCTCGGGCATAGCCACCTCCGAAAGAGCCGGGAGCATGGAGCGGACACGCGGTCGGCTCCCTCCCGCTCGGGCCGGAGGTCATGATAGAGGGCCTATGCTCCACCCGGCGGCTCGCCTAAACTCGAACGGGTGACGACCGCTTTTCCAGACCCAATCACCAGGAACAGGACCATGCAAAGCACGTGGACATGGGTCACTCGCGGAACGCTCATCGGTGTGGTTGTCGTGGCGCTCGGCGCCTGTCAGTCGGGTCCGCCGCGGGGGAGCACCGGCGGACGGATCGATCCCTATCGGACCACGCCGTCGGACCGCGCCTCGGCGAAGGCTAGCATCCCCGCGCTGCTCGAGTTCACGGACAAGACCGCCGAGAAGCTGGCGCGGGATATCACGGACAAGCCCTTCGTGAAGAATGCCAAGACCCGCCTCGTGCTCGAGCTCGGGTCCATCAGCAACAAGACCAATACGCCCACCACCGACTTCGAGCTTATCCAGAAGCGTCTCCGGAGCAAGCTCCTCAACAGCACGCTGCTGACGGACAACTTCAAGATCGTGGCGGATCCGCAGCGGATGGATCGGGAACGGCAGCGGCTGCAGGGTGGAGGCTCTCAGGATCTCCTCCAGGAGAAGACGCAGCCGACGAAGCGGACGAACCGCTATCCGGCGGATAAGACGTATGTGCTCCAGGGGGACTTCCTCCAGGCCCGGCGGGGTCAGCGGAGTCAGTTCTACTTCGAGTTCAAGCTCGTGAACCTGAAGTCGCGTGAGATTACCTTCTCCAGCAGCTACGACCTCGGGCAGGTGTCCTCGTGACCGGTCAACGCATCCGAACGCCCTCTCGTGGCCGACGCCTCGACGGTGAGCCCGGCGCACCACGGCGGAGTCCCGCAGCACGGCTTCCGCTCTGGCTCCTCGCCGGGTGTCTGGTCGTCGCGGCCGGCTGCAGCGCCCCGCCCCAGAGCACGCGGATGACCCTCGGCGACTTCGAGCACGCGGCCAACGAGCTGCGGGCTCAGCTGCTCAACAGCGACTTCCTCGCCGACCGCGGGCCGAATTCCGAGCCCATCCGCGTGGTGATCCGGAAGGTGGAGAATCTCACCAGCGACGTCATCCCGCCCGCCGAGCAGTGGATGTTCATGGCGAGGATCCGGAGCGGGCTGTCGGTCGACGCCCTCCGCGACCGCCGCAACATCACCTTTCTGATCCCGCCCGAGCGGCACAAGCTGGTGCGGAAAGCGGGCTTCGAGGGAGGCCTCGGGCCGAGCAAGCCGCCGACCCACGCCATGACCGCCACCTTCCGGTCGAGCACGCGAACCAAGCGGGGCGAGAAGCGACAGGTGCGGCGGAGACAGGACTACTACTACCTCGAGTGCGCCATCAAGGAGCTCGACAGCCGCGAGATCGAGTGGACCGGAACGGTGGAGTTCAAGCGGGAGGCCACCGGTCTCGCGATCGACTGAGCTCGGCGGCTTCCGCTCGCCGGCGCCCGTGGATTGCCGCACGAGGGCGAGCGCGTACCTTGGAAGAAGCGGGGGATGAAGCGCCGAGGCTCAGGAGACCGACGCAGCTGACGGCCTTCGGGAAGGCGGACGAGACGCAAGCGGGCTCGGAAGCGGACAGCCGATCGAGAACGCGACCAAGGGGACGAAGGCGATGGATCGAAGGCTTCATTGGACCGTGGCGCTCCTGTGCGCCGTCGCTGCGAGCACGGGCTGCGTGGCGCAGCCCGACCAGAAGCTGGTCCACAGCGTGTACAACGGGCAGTACAGCGAGGCCCGTGTCTACATGCAAGACAACCTGGCCAAGCGGAGCGGCTCCGGTGAGATCAACCGCAACTACATGCTCGACCGGATGCGGCTGATGCTCGCGACGCTCGCGGACGGCTACACGGTGCAGAACGACCGCGTGGTCTCCGATGTCTTCGACACCCTCGCCACGCAGGGCATCAACCGGGATAAGACCGTCCAGTCGGTGGTGGTCAACGAGGACCTGAAGATCTGGAAGGGCGAGCCGTTCGAGCAGGCGCTGACCCTCCACTACATCGCGACCCACTGGGCGATGCAGGGCAGCTGGGAGAACGCGCGGGCGGCGATCAAGCGCTCGCTGTTCCATCTGAAGGATTTCGGGGGAAGCGAGAAAGAACCGATGGGGACGGGCGAGTTGGTGCGAAGGGCCGCGAAAAAGGGGAAGGACAGCGACTACCTGAGCAACGGGTACGTCGCCGAGGAGTCGGACTTCACGCTCGGCTATCTGATGACCGCCATCGCGAACCATCAGATGGCGCTGAAGACGGGCGACCCGAATCGGCTGAAGGAGGCGAAGGACAACTATCAGCGGGCGGTGAGCTTGCGGCCGGAGCTCAAGGAGCTTGTCGGACGGCTGAAGAAGCCGGAGAGCTACAACACGATCTTCGTGGTCGACTTCGGGCGGGGGCCGAAGAAGATCGCCACGGGGCCGGACAACGCGATTGCGAAGTTCGTCCCGAAGATGCCCAGCGACCAGCGGCGGCTGGTGGTCTCCAACAGCGACGGGAAGACCGCGCAATACCCGCTGGTCTGCGACGTCAACCGGATGGCGACGGACCATCGGTGGAACAACCTGCAGGACGTGCGTCTCGCCAAGAGCTACATCGGCTCGGCGCTGGTCGCCGGCGGGGCGGCGGCGACCGCGTACGGCGTCAGCGAGGGAAGTGAGGCGGCCACCTACGCCGGCCTCGCGGCCATGGCGGCGGGGGCGTTCGCGAAGGCCGGGGCCCACGCCGACACCCGCTACTGCGAGCTCATTCCCCAGCGGGTCTACGTGGTTCCCGCGAAGGTGCGAAGCCAGCAGACCCGGGTGACGCTGAAGGTCCAGAACGCCCCCCAGTCGAAGCTCGTGCTGACGGGCATCGAGCCGCCGGCGGACGACGCCCCCGCCAAGCTCCGCTACGCCCGCCTCGTCTCCTTCGGCCGCAGCGCGCCGAAGTGGGCGACGAGCGGGAAGATCTACTACTCCAACGAGCGAACGGGCGAGGTGGATCGGGGGATCCACGCCCCGTACATCCTCGGCGGCACCAGTGTGCTTCGGCCCACCGAAGAGGTGCTCACCTCTTACCAGAGAGCGGGCCATCTCCAGCGGATGTCGCTTTCGGACCTCGAGCAGCTGTACCGACAGGAGAAGATCGAGCTCGACGCTCGGCAGGGTAGTCCCTTTGTCGGCCGTCACGTCCTCGAGGGTGGGGCGTCGCTGGTCCCGCCCGTCCCCGGGACCGCCGGGTTCGCGAGGCTCTTCGGACAGACCCACCCGCGCTACGAGCCGCGGACCGCGAAGGTGCGGAAGCTGTCGGAGCGGCTCAGGTCTCGCATGGCGTCGGAGGAGGTGGCGGAGCTACGATGATTTCCGGCCGACGAAGAGTGTCCGACCGAAGCTGACACGAAACGGGGGTGTCATGTTCAAGCGCTCGATTCTGGGAACGGTCGTCACGGGAATCGTCGCGACGCTCGCGACGGGCGGGTGCGACACCGTGAAGGCGCCGGCTGCGGTGCGGCCGGACCCGCTGCCGGCCCGCGCCTATCCGAAGCAGGTGGCGATCCACGGCCTCGCCCAGGGCCTCGCCAGCGGTAAGCCGACCGTCACGGGACCGACCGAGGGCGAGCCCCTTCGCGTCTCGGTTCCCCTCCGATCCACCGCCGACAAGCCCCTGAACGTCCAGTACCAGTTTCGCTTTTTCGACAAGAACGGCCGGCCGACCCACCAATCCGGGTGGCGATTCCTGAACATCCCGCCGCGGGTGAAGCGGGTCGTCGAGGCCAACGCGATGGATACCAAGGCCGTCGACTGGCGGCTGGAGGTGCGGCCGGCGCGGTGAAGAAGCCGTGGCCGTCGGACGTGTCGCCTGCCACCTCGCGGGTGCGACAGGCGAGGGCATCGAACAACGGAGAGCGAGCCATGAGCATGCGAGCCGCGATCGCCGTGTCCGCAGTCCTGATCGTCGCCACGGTGTCGTGGGCGGAGCGAAAGCCCGACCCGAAGGCCATCAACAAGAAGCAGCGAGAGGCGAACCAGCCGGACATCGCGACGTTCCGGAAGGCGTACCAGCGGGCGGGCTCGCCGCGTGTGCTCGTGCTCTGCGCCAAGGACAGCCGCCCCTACCAGATCGAGCTTTCGGGTGTCCGGGCGAAGACGTCGACCGAGGTCGAGGCGGAGCCGGGACGCATCCGGGTCGAGCGGAAGGTGGAGATCTCCGGCAAGGGGGTGGAGAAGGCGCGGGAGTACACCAAGGGGAGGTCCAAGTCCGCGACGGGG
>CAZQQP010000103.1:13290-13841 GCA_964595475.1 uncultured Planctomycetaceae bacterium
CCAAGGACAAGGGCTTCATCGGGGAGCACTTCGCGCTGTTCGACCCCACCGGCGATGCGGCGAAGCTGAAGGCCGACATCGAGGAGATCCTCCTCAAGGCCAAGGTGAACCTGGTGGACCTCCAGGCGCTCGCGGAGCGCGACCAGCGGGAGGTGAAGCTGCTCGCCCAGCGCGACGCGCGGAAGGCGATCGAGCTTCTCGGGAGCAAGCTCAACGCTGACGTGGTTCTCGCCATCCGGATGCTGCCGCTCCGCCGGGAGGCGGCCGTGGAGAAGGACGCCCGCTACCGGGTGACGGTGGAGACGCTGCAGCCGGCGCGGGGGCGGAAGATCGGCGGCTTTGCATTCGACTGGAAGCTGGACACCCGGAGCCGGACCATCAAGCGGTACGCCCAGGCCGTCACCCGAAAGTTCATCGAGCAGTTCGACCGCTGGTACGGCAAGCAGAAGGGCGGCACGGCCCGGCGGTACACCGTGCGGGTGGTCGGCTTCCAAGACATCGGGAAGGTGGTGAAGACCAAGCGGAAGCTCAAGGGGCTCACGGGCGTGAAA
>CAZQQP010000104.1:0-12290 GCA_964595475.1 uncultured Planctomycetaceae bacterium
AGTCGGGGTCGGGCGCCAGCGCTCTCGCGACGGCGACCCGCTGCTGCTGTCCGCCCGAGAGCTCGGGCGGAAAGCGGTGGGCGTACTCGTCCGCGGGGAGGCCGACCAGCTCGAGCATCTCCTTGGCCCGCTGACGACGGGCGTGCGGAGACCAGCCGAGAAGCTGAGGAACGATCGAGATGTTCTGCTCGATGGACATGTGGGGGAACAGGCCGATGCCCTGGAAGACGTAGCCGATGGAGCGACGCAGCTCCACGGGGTCTCGGTCGAGGATGTTCTGGCTGTCCACCAGGATCTGGCCCGAGGTGGGCTCCACGAGGCGGTTGATCATCTTGAGGGTGGTCGTCTTC
Source organism: uncultured Planctomycetaceae bacterium (assembly GCA_964595475.1). GTDB lineage: Bacteria > Planctomycetota > Phycisphaerae > Phycisphaerales > Zrk34 > CAZQQP01. Next base: position 351 of record CAZQQP010000104.1, read on the forward strand.
CCGCAGCCCGAGGAGCCGAGCAGAACAAGCGTCTCCCCCTCGGCCACCTCCAGGCTGAGGTGCCGTACCGCATAGGTGTGGCCGTCGAAGGACTTGTGGACCTCGCGAAGCACGATCATCGGAGCGCCCGCCTCCCGTCGGCTGCGACTAAGCGGCCCCGTGCCTCATCGGCGGACCCGCGGTCACGTGAGATACTTGTCCGGGAGTTCTTGCTGCTTGACGGCGACCATCGCCACATAGTAGAGCGGCTGGCCGGCGATCCCGAGGCGGTGGCAGTATCGCTGATACGCCTGGATCTGGATGACCTCCTCCCGGGAGAGGTCCCGGATGAGGTCGGAGAAGCCGCTGTCGTGGTGCTCCTTCAGGAAGTCCTCCTTGATGTTGAAGGCGAGCCAAGCGGGCGTCTCGAGGACGTCGAGAGAGCGGCAGAAGGGGTGGGCGGGCAGGTCGCCGTAGCCGAGGGCCGCCACGCTGACCAGCGCGTTCAGGCGGGCGTCCCGGAGGCGACGCTCCTCCTCCGTGGAGAGATTGCCGAGGTCGCAGGTGAGGTAGTCGTCGTAGACCCAGGGGCGGTCCCGCTCGGCGCTGAACTGGGCCTCGGGGATGATGTCCGCCCCGACGACGGACTGGACGTCGAGACGGCGGCGCAGCTCCTCGCCGACCATGCCGTTGCCGGCTCCCACGTCGAGGACGCGAAGCTTCCGCGGGTCCTCGTGCATGTCCGCGAGAGACTGGGCGAGGAGCCCCCCCACCCGCTCGGGCGAGGAGCACTTGAGGCTGCGGTAGAAGATCGTCTCATAGAGACCCGGAATCTTGTACACCTCGTGATAGTCGTGGAAGCGGATTCGCCGCCACTCCCCGTCGATCTGGATCTGACAGGTCTCCTCATCCTGATCGGGACATTCGTCGGTGTCGGGAAATCGAATTCCGGCCAGGTCGACGTTCACCGGCTGGGTCTCACTCAGCTTCGGTTGCAGGCTCATTCCGATGTCTCCAATCCAAGTTCACAAACCCGATCCGCGCCATCGTCCGGCGGGGAGAACAGGCGCGGAGGGCACCCCCCTTGCCCGCCCTGACGGCGAGGCCGCCGAACGTACGATGGTCGCTTGGTTCGGCGGCGATCCCCCTGAGGTGCTCCGCCCGCGTTGACCGGCCGCGAGCCCTAGTCACGATTCTACCCCATGAGCGACCCGCAACAAACCTTGACTCCCCGTTTCCAGCAAGCCCTCGAGAGGGCCTTCGGCCCCCCGCACGGCGAGGCGGACCCGCTCGTCCGCCCCGCGCAGAACCCGCGCTTCGGCGACTATCAGGCCAACGTGGCGATGCCCATGGGGAAGACCCTCGGCCGTCCGCCGCGAGAGGTCGCCCAAGCGCTCGTGGACCACCTCGACGTCTCGGACCTCTGCGAGGACCCGGAGATCGCGGGGCCGGGCTTCATCAACCTGCGGTTTCGGCCCGAGGCCCTCGGGCGGGAGGCCGCGGCGCTGCTCGAGGACCCGCGTCTCGGCGTCCGCGCCGCTCCCACCTCGCAGCGGGTGGTCGTCGACTACTCCGCCCCCAACGTGGCCAAGGAGATGCACGTGGGCCACCTTCGCAGCACCATCATCGGCGACGCGATCGCCCGGGTGCTGGAGGGCGTGGGCCACGACGTGGTCCGGCAGAACCACATCGGGGACTGGGGCACGCAGTTCGGCATGCTGGTCGAGCACCTGCTGACCGCGGGGCCGCCCGGCGGCGAGCGGGCGTCGGAGACCATCGCGGACCTGAACCAGTTCTACCAGGCCGCGAAGGAGCGCTTCGACGCGGACGCGACCTTCGCGAAGCGAGCCCGCGAGCGTGTCGTGGCCCTCCAGTCCGGCGACCCCGAGACCGTCCGGTGCTGGGAGGCGCTCGTCTCGGAGTCCAAGCGCCACTTCCAGCCGATCTACCGGCGGCTCGGCGTTCCGCTGACCGACGACCACATCCGCGGGGAGAGCCTCTACAACCCGCTGCTTCCCGAGGTGGTGGAGGAGCTCCGGGAGCGGGGGCTGCTCTCCGAGAGCGAGGGGACGCTGTGTGTCTTCCCGCCGGGCTTCGTCGGCCGCGACGGCGACGCGCTGCCGCTGATCGTCCAGAAATCGGACGGCGGCTATCTCTACGCGACGACGGACCTCGCCGCGCTTCGCCACCGCGTGCGGCAGGTCGGCGCCGAGCGGCTCGTCTACGTCGCCGACGCGCGGCAGAACCAGCACTTCGCCATGGTCTTCAAGACCGCGGAGCTCGCCGGCTGGCTCGACGGCGTCCGCGCCGACCACGTGGCGTTCGGAACAATCCTCGGGAAGGACAACCGTCCGCTGAAGACACGGAGCGGCGAGCCTCCCCGGCTGTGGGACCTGCTGGACGAGGCGGAGCAGCGGGCCCACCGCGTCGTCGAGGAGAAGAACCCGCAGCTATCGCCCGGAGAGCGGGAGGCCATCGCGCGGCGTGTGGGCATCGGCGCCCTGAAGTACGCGGACCTCGCCAATGACCGGATGAAGGACTATGTCTTCGACTGGGACCGAATGCTCGCCATGGACGGCAACACCGGTCCCTACCTCCAGTACGCCTACGCCCGCATTCGGTCGATCTTCCGGAAGGGCGGCGTGACGTCCGTGGACCCGCCGGCGACGCTCCGCGTCGAGGAGCCCTGGGAGCGAGCGCTCGTCCTCAAGCTCCTCCAGCTCGACGGCGTGGTCCAGTCCGTCGCGGAGCGGCTGGAGCCGCATCGGCTGTGCAACCACCTCTACGACCTCGCGAACACGTTTACCAGTTTCTACGAGAACTGTCCCGTGCTCGGCGCGGAGGGGGAGACCCGCCGAAGCCGCCTTGCGCTGTGCGAGCTGACGGCGCGGGCGTTGAGCCACGGGCTGGGCCTGCTCGGGATCGAGACGATCGAGCGGATGTGATCGCCCCGGGCGCGGTGCCTACGCGGACGCTCGAGCGGACGAGCGGTGCTTGACCATTCGCACGCGGGTGCCCCCCGCCTCGAACCGCACCTCGTCCATGTACGCCTGCATGAGCATGACGCCTCGGCCGTAGGGCTTCTCCAGGTTCTCGTCGCGGGTGGGGTCGGGGATGGCGTCGAGCTCGAAGCCCTCCCCCTCGTCGCCGACCGTGATCTCCGCCTTCTCCCCGTCGATGGCGCAGCGGATCTCCACCTTCCTCCCGGGATCGAAGCGATTGCCGTGCTTGATGGCGTTGGCCAGCGCCTCCTCGAGGGCGAGCTTGATCGCAAACCGCTCCCGCTCGCCGAACTGGTGATGTTCGGCTCGCCCGAGAATCGCCTCCTCGGCTCGACCCACCTCCTCCAGGCGGCTCGGGACCGATAGGGTGAATGTCTGCGGCATGGCCGTCGTCCTCCGGCCTTTGCCCGTGTGCTCAGGTGAAGCTCGAGCGGGCCGCGTCCCGGCTTTCGTAGATCTGGAACAGCTTGTTGAGCTTGGTGATGGCGAAGACCTCGTAGATCTGCGGGTTGATGTCGGCGAGCCGGAGCTGGCCGTCCTTCTGGCGGACCTTGTTGTGGACGGTGATCAACGTTCCGAGTGCGGCCGACGTCAGGTGCTCCACGCTCTCGAAACTGATGAGGATCTTCGGCGACGGCGAGCGGTCCACCAGACCCGTCAGCTCCTCGCCGATCTGCTGAATGCTCGACTCGTCCAGGATGTTTCGGTCGACAAACTGCACCATCGTGACGTCGCCGTCATCCTGCACCGAGATCCGCTTCTCCGCCATCGTTCAACTCCTGCGAGGAGCGCTTGAATCATCCTTCTCGCCCGCGGGCGAGATGGCGAGCGGTCGCGTCAGGGCTGGCCGACGCCGATGCGCCGCGGCCCGCCCTTTGGCGAACCCGCCGCGTCCTGGACCCACTCGGGCCACCCCTTCTTTTTGGCCCACTCCCGCTCGCGCTCGCTCTGGATCAGGATGGTGGGCTTGACGAGCACCAGGAGGGTCCTCTCGTCCTTCACGGTCGAGCGGTTCGTCACCAGGCGATTGAGGAGGGGCACCTTGGAGAGGATCGGCACGCCCACCTCGGTCTGGACCTCGCCCCGGATACGCTGGCCTCCGAGCATCACCGTCCCCTTGTCGGGAACCGTCACGGTGGTCTGGATCTGGGTGATCTCTTGCTCGGGCACCTCGATGAAGCCCGTGGCGATCGCGGTGCCGTCGCCGTCGCCGCCGCCGCCGTCTCCGCCGCCGTCGCCGCCGCCGCCGACCGCCGCCGAGACCGCCACGGTCCGGATCGGCCGCGTGACGTCCGCGAGCGACGGCTGGATGGTCAGGGTCACATAGCGGCGGTCGGCGCTGACGGTGCCCGTCACCTCCATGGTCACGCCGCTCTGGGCAAAGTCGATCGTCGGGGTGAACGCCACGGAGCTCTCCGCGACCACGGGGTCGAGACTGCTGACGAACCCGATCTGGTTGGCGATGACGATGTTGGCCGTCTGTCCGTTGTGGAAGGTGAGCCGCGGGGCGGAGAGGTTGGTCGCCCGGCGGTCCGCCGCCGTCGCCCGGATCAGCAGGTTCACCTCCAGGTCGCTGAGGAAGCTGGTCTGCAGCTCGAAGGAGCGACCCGTGGGGGCCCCCACGTTCGTTGGGGACGGGTTGGTACCGGACGCCAACGAGCCCGGCGAGGACCCCGTGAAACTGCCGGAAATGCCGGTGCCGCCGGCCGAAGCCACGTTGGCTGAGTTCTGGCGGAGGGTGATATCACCGACGTCCGAGCCGAGCTCGCTGGACGGGATGGTGGCGTCGAGGTCGATGCCGATCTCGTTGAGGAAGTTCTGCGTGACCGTCAGGAAGCGGGACTCCACGCTGATCTGCACGGCCCGGGCCTCCCGCAGCTCGTCGAGGAGGCCGCTGACCCGGCCCTGGACGCCCGCCGGAGCGCTGACGATGAGCGTGCCCTTGAACTGACGCATGGAGCTGACCATGCCGCCGTTGGCCCGCCACTGGTTGGGGGCCACCGTGTCGCGGACGAGGTTCATCACCTCGTCGATCAGCGCCTGGCGCCGCGCGAGCTGCGTGCTCCCCGACTTCGGCGGCTGGGAGTAGCTGCTGCCGGAGCTCGAGCGGGCCGAGCTCGACCCGGACGTCTGGCCACTGCCGCCCCGGGTGAGCTGCACGGAGTCGTCCTGGTTGTCCTCTTGCGTGATCTTGGTCAGGTCGAACTCCGGCACCTCCTTGAAGTCGGGCGCTTTCGCGAGGAGGTCGCCGATCTCGTAGGTCTTGGTCACTGTGTTCTCGGCGAGGTTCTGGCTCGTGGAGACGTTTACCACGCCGTCCTCGACGGCGTAGCTCACCTTCGCGAGGTCCGTGCTCGCCTGGTCGAGGGCCAGCTCCAGGGCCTTCTTCGCCGGAACCTTCCCGAGGTTCAGCGTCACCTCCGTGTCCCGGGCAATGCCCGCGCTTTCCAGCGCCCGCCAGTTGACGTGGATCTTCGCATCGGTCGACTCGCGGAGGAAGTCGACCACCGACTTGAGGTCCGTCTGGGCGAGGTCAACGGGGACGGGCTTCTCCAGCTTCTTTTTCGCCAGACCGCCCTGGCCGCCTTGTCCCCCGACACCCGGGATGTTCAGCCGCTTTCGCGTGATCTCCGGCCAGTCCGGTGGGTAGCGGATGATCTCCGTGTGGGGGATGGTAGCCTTGAGATTGTCCCGCGATTGCTTCGCCGCCTCCTGCCGACGCTTCTTGCGTTGATCGTCGAAGTTGCGGTAGAGCATCGCGTCCTTGATCACCCGGCGAAGCGCCTTGGCGGCGACGTTGTCGGGATCGAGGGTCGGGGAGAGGATCCGGTCGAGGACGTCCAACGCTTGCTTGTATTTCAGCTCCCGCTGGAGCTGGTGCACCCGCTTCAGGAGCTGGCTCACCTTTCGCTGGCGCTCCTTCTTCGCGCGCTGCTGACGCTTCTCCTCCTCGCGCTTCGCGATCTTCTCCTGCTTCCTCCTTTCCGCCGCCTCCTTCTTCTTCTTGAGCTGAGCGATCCGACGGGCCTCCCGCTCGGCGCGCTGGAGGAGCTTGCGGTACGTCGGCGGCTCGAGGGCGTCGCGGTGGGTCTTCAGCGCCTGCTTGGCGACCGCGACCGCGCTTTTCGCCTGCTCGTAGTTGCCGGCGCGTTTCGCTTCCTTCGCCCGCTCCATCCGCTCGCGAAACCGGGCCTTGGCCTCCTGCCGCCGCAGGCGGATGCTCTCGCCGACGTCCTTTATGAGCTGCTCGCCAGGAGCCTCGGCGAGAAGCGATTGCACCCGCTTCAGCCCCTTCTTCGCCTCCTGGTTCTCCGGCTGGATCGACAGCGCCTGTCGATACTTGTTCGCCGCGAGGTTGTACTGTCCGTCGTCCGCCGCCTTCTTGGCCTGCGTGATCAGCTCCTGAACACGAATCTTCTTGGCCTTTGCCATCAGGCCGTCGCCCGCCGTGGGCTCCGCTTCCTCCGCCGCTTTCTTCTTTTGGGCGGGCTGCTCGCGGCTCGGCTTGGACGGCGGCGTGACGGGGCTGGGCTTCTTCGGCGGTTGGGGCTTCTCCTTTTTCTCCGCCACCTTGGTGGGCTCTTCCTCGGGCTCGGGCTTCGGCTCCTTGGACTTCGGCTCGCCCTTCGCTTCGGCCACCTTCATTTCCCGCCGCGGCGTCGGAAGCGGCTTCTCGGGCTTGGCCACCGGGGCGGCCTTCTCCGGCTTGGCGGGCCTCGGTACCTCCTTCTCCTTCCGCTTCCCCTCTTCCTCGGCCGTCTTCGCCTTCTCCTTAGCCTTTTCCGCTTCCGCCACCTTCATTTCCCGCCGCGGCGTCGGAAGCGGCTTCTCGGGCTTCGGTAGCGCGGCGGCTTTCTTCGGCTTGACGGGGACCGGAACGTCCCTGGAGGGCTGAGCTCCCCCCTTCTCTTTCTGCGACGCTCGTGCTTTCTTGGCGGTCTCTTTCTTCCCCTCCTTCTTCCCCTCCGCCATCTCGAGCTTCACCAGCGCCCGGTTCAGCTTCACCCGGTCGTCCGGGTCGAGCTGGATCGCGTCGATGCGCTTGAGGGTCGTCTCCGCTTTTTCCAGATTCCCCTCCTCGAGCTGGGCAAGGCCCTTCTCAAGGAGGTCCTCCGCCGTCGGGTGGTCCTGGGCGGCGACCCACGCGGACCCGGCCAGGCCGATCAGACACACCCCGACGAGTCCCGACAACCGTTTGCGCTTATTGATCAAGCTCGTCCTCCACTTTCTCGGGAAGATCCGGGTGAAAAGTTCCCAGTGTGATCGAACGTGCAAGGAACGCGAGCGGCGAGGACCCCCACAGCCGCCCCGCCGCGGTGATAGGGCCGTAGTCTACGGAGGAGGCCACCCTCCTGCAAGGGCCGCGAGCCCGCCACGGCGTCGCGTGAGAGGTCCCCACGCCGGCGCCGTGCTCCCGTCACGGCTCCGAGGTGACCGTCGACCGCCGCCGCTGGGCCGCGTCCATCGCCTCGGGGCTCGGCGCCGCTCCCGATCTCATCATCTCCAGAAAGCAGTCGAAGAGATAGGCCGCGTCGTGGGGGCCGGGTGCCGCCTCCGGGTGGTACTGGACGGCGAACAGCGGCCGCTCGCGGTGGCTGAACCCTTCGAGAGTCGCGTCGTTGAGGTTGATATGGGTCGGCACGCCGCCGCGAGCCCGCAGCTCCTCCGTGTCCACCGCGAACCCGTGGTTCTGGCTGGTGATCTCCACCTTCTCCGTGGCGAGGTTCTGGACCGGCTGGTTCCCGCCGTGGTGGCCGAACTTCAGCTTGAAGGTGCGGGCGCCGAGGGCCAGGGCGAGAAGCTGATGGCCGAGGCAGATTCCGAAGGTCGGGACCTTCCCCTGCAAGGCACGGAGGGTCTCCGTGGTGGCTCGGACCGGCTCCGGGTCGCCCGGCCCGTTGGAGACGAACAGCCCGTCCGGCTCGAGGTCGAGGATCGCGTCGGGGTCGCTGTGGCCGGGAACGACGTAGACCTCGCAGCCGCGATCCACGAGGTGACGGAGGATGTTGGCCTTTGCGCCGCAGTCCATCGCGACCACGCGGTAGGTCCGCGACCGCGGGGGCTCGCCCTGCAAGGGCCGCCACGCCCCGAGCGGCTCGGTCCAGGCCTGTCGCTCCGTGGGGCTGACCGCGTCGGCGAGGTTCCGCCCCGCCATCGAGGGGCTCTGCTGGGCGTGCCCGACGAGCGTCGCGTCGTCCCCGTCGCCGCCGAGCGCCCCACGCATCGCCCCGCCCACGCGGAGCCGCCGGGTGAGGGCCCGGGTGTCGATTCCCTCGATGCCGGGCACACCGGCGCGGGCGAGCCACTGGTCGAGCGACGTCTCCGCCCGAAAATTGCTGGGACGGCCCGCGAGCTCGCGAACCACGAAGCCGGCCACCTGGATGCGGGACGACTCCACATCTTCCGGGTTGATGCCGTAGTTGCCGATGTGGGGGGCCGTCATGACGACGATCTGGCCCGCGTACGAGGGGTCGGTCAGGACCTCCTGATACCCCGTCATGGCGGTGTTGAAGACGACCTCGCCCGCGACGGACGACCGCGGCGTCGCGCCGATCGCCCGTCCCGCGTAGACCGTGCCGTCCTCGAGGGCAAGCTTGGCCGGCGGCTCGTCTCGCATGGTCGCTCCTGAATGCGAGCCGAGTCTAGCCGGGGCGGCATGGCTCGCCAAGGACGCGAAGTCGAAGGAACGAGGACCATGGCGGTGTGGCTTCCCGAAGGCGAACTGAAGCTCGGCGAGCTCCTCGGGCCGACCGTGGCCGAGCTCCTCGACAGCGGGCAGGCCGACCAGGCCGAGGAGGCGATGGCCCACCTGCGTGAGCCGGAGCGGGCCGACTTGCTCGAGAACCTCCAGCCGACGCAGGCGACGGAGGCCCTCCGCCTGATCCCCGAGGAGCGCCGCGGGGCCACGTTCCGTCGGCTCTCCGTGGGTCAGCAGATCGCGCTGCTCGACCGCCTCTCCGACGAGGAGGTCGCGACGCTGTACGCCGCGATGGAGCCGGACGACCGCGTCTCGGTGCTCCACTCGCTGCCGGAGGAGACGGCCCGGCGGTGCATCCGCGTGCTCCCGCCGGCCATCGACCGGGAGACCCGCTCGCTGCTCGAGTATCCCGAGGAGAGCGTGGGTCGGCTGATGACCAACGCTTTCCTGGTGGTCGCGGGCGAGTGGACCGCCGGTCGGGTGCTCGCCCACATCCGCGAGCGGGGACGGCACGCGGAGACCCTCGACACGCTCTACGTCACGGATCGCGCCGGGCGGCTCGTGGCCGAGGTCTCCCTCCGCGCCGTCCTCCTCGCCCACCCGGACGAGGCCGTCTCGGCGTTGGCCGAGCCCCACCCGATCGCGCTGCGTGCGGAGGACGATCGCGAGGAGGCGGTGAGGCAGATGCAGCGCCACGACCGCCCCGTGCTGCCCGTCCTCGACCGGGCGGACCGGCTCATCGGCATCGTGACCTTCGACGACGTCGCGGACGTGGCGAGGGAGGAGGCCACGGAGGATATCCAGAAGCTCGGCGGCGTGGAGGCGCTGGAGACGCCGTACATGTCCACGCACCTCGTGAAGCTCCTTCGGAAGCGGGTGGGATGGCTGCTGGTGCTCTACGGCGGCGGGCTCCTGACCACGCTGGCGATGAGCGGCTTCCAGGAGCAGATCGAGAGCTACGCCGTGCTCGCGATCTTCGTGCCGCTGATCATCGCGAGCGGGGGAAACAGCGGGGCGCAGGCCGCCACGCTGCTGATCCGGGCGTTGGCGGTGGGCGAGGTGAGGCGTCGGGACTGGTTGCGGGTTCTCGGGCGGGAGCTGCTCAGCGGGCTGATGCTCGGCGCGACCCTGGGTCTGCTCGGCCTCCTCACGGTCGTCGTCGGCCAGGCGGGCATCGGCGCGTGGGGCGGCTCCGACGCCGGCGGCGTGTGGCAGACGGGCCTCGTCATCGGCGTGGCGCTGGTGGGCGTGGTCACGATCGGCACGCTCGTCGGCGGTCTGCTCCCGATCATCCTCCAGACCGCGGGCATGGACCCGGCGACGGGCTCCACGCCCTTCGTGGCGACGCTGGTAGACGTGATGGGGCTGCTCATCTACTTCACGTGCGCGACGGTGATCCTCGGGAGCTGACGGCAGCGTGAGCACGGGGCTCGGAATCGAGGCGACTCGGCGACCTCCGGGCCCCTGCCGCCGGCTCAGACGAGCGACTCGAGGATGTCGAGGCCCCGTTCGAGGGTCTCCTCGTCGCTGGTGTACGCGAGCCGGAAGTGCGTGTCGCGCTCGCTGAAGACGTGGCCGGGGATGATCAGCAGGTTCTCTTGGATGGCCCGCTCGACGAACTGGGCGCCCGTCTCCCCCGTCGGCACCGCTGGAAAGGCGTAGAAAGCGCCGCCGGGCGTCACCAGATCGAACTGCGGCGCGAGACGATCCACCACGCGATCTCGACGGCGGCGGTAGGCGCGGACCGTCTCGGTCATGTCGACGTCGAGGGCGGCGACGGCGGCGTGCTGCACCATGCTCGGAGCGCAGACGAAGGTGTACTGCTGCACCTTGATCATCTGCTCGACAATCGGCCGAGGCCCGACGACGTAGCCGAGCCGCCAGCCTGTCATCGCGTAGGTCTTGGAGAGGCCGCGGAGGACGAGGATGCGGTCGCTCGCCGCCGCGGGCGACGGACAGCGGGGGCCGACCGGCGTGTCCGTCGTCTCGTAGCAGAAGACGTCGTAGATCTCGTCGCTGATCAGCAGCAGGTCGTGTCGGTCGGCGAGGTCGACGAGTCGGCGACAGCGCGCCTCCGAGACCACCGTGCCCGTCGGGTTGGCAGGGCTGCCCAACAAGAGCAGACGGCTGCGGTCCGTGAGGTGGGGCTCCACCCGCTCCGGCGTCAGCTCGAAATCGGGATACGTGTCCACGAAGACCGGGCGAGCGCCGGTGAGCGTGACGAGGTGCTTGTACATCACGAAGTACGGGTCCGGGATGAGCACCTCGTCGCCGGGCCCGGCGCACGTGAGCAGCGCCAGGAGGAGACCGCCGCTGACGCCGGAGGTGACGAGACAGCCGTAGTCGTCCCAGCGTCCGCCGCCGCGGAAGCGTCGGTTGAATTGATCGGCCACCCGCTCCCGCAGCGGCTCGATCCCCTGGGTCACCGTATAGCGGTTCTCCCCGCTGCGGATCGCTCGGATCGCGGCCTCCTTGATCGGCTCGGGGACGTCGAAGTCGGGCTGGCCGATGGAGAGGTTGACCGGCGCCTCGACCGTCGCCGCGAGGTCGAAGACCTTTCGAATGCCGCTGGCGTCGACCCGCCGGACGCGGTCCGCGATGAAGCGATCCGGGTCGAACAACGCCTACGCGCCCTCACCGACGCCGCCCTGGTCCTTCGTCGCCTGCTTGGGCTTCGGCGCGTTGCCTCCCTTGGGGAGGGCCAGCGGCGAGTGGTCCTGGGGGTCGAAGCGGTTGGAGCTCGTCAGGCGGGCGATTCGCTCCGAGCGCTTCAGGACGCTTCGGCGCTTGGCGAGGCTGCTCGTCGCTTTAAGACTTCTGTCCAGGCTCATAGCGGCTGTTCCCTAGAAATCGGTTTCACTTCTCCGGACCTCATTCTCCCGTGTGCTGCTTCAGGAAGAGGCCCGCCGCCGACCAGTCCGTTCCGTCGTGCTTCGAGGCCCACTCGCGACCGAGGGCCTTCAGCTTCGTCGCGTATTGCTTGGCCTTCTCCGACGTTCGCGAGCGAAAGCCCTTTTCCGTCACGATCAGTTGGTAGCGGTCGCCGTTGCGGTCGAACGTCACGGACACGCCGTGGTCCTCGAGGAACTTTCGCACCCTCTCCTTGTAATCTCCCGTGTTCGCGGGGAACGACTCCAATTGGTAGTAGTAGCGGCCCGCGGTCCGTCCCGAGCTCGCTTCTTCTTCGGCGGTCTCACCGTTCGCCTCCGTCGCCACACCCGCTTGGAGGAGTTTGCGATTCGGCGGCTGCTCCTTTCGCTT
>CAZQQP010000104.1:12300-13817 GCA_964595475.1 uncultured Planctomycetaceae bacterium
TCGCTTCTTGAGGGCCGAGGACCCGTCGGCCACTTTCGCCTCCGCCGCCGGCGGCCGCGCCTCGGACTCGAGCCACGCTCCCACCTCGTAGGCGAGGAGCACCACGAACAGCGCGACCACCACCGCCACCAGGTACACCCAGCGGGAGAGGCGGATCGTGGTCTCGCCCGCGAGCCACGGACGCCAACCCCCCGACACGCCGACCGGCTGGCTCCGCGACCGGGTCACCGTCCCCGCCGGCCGGGCCCTCGCCCGCTCCGGAGACGGCCGGGCGAGCCTCCCCTCCGCCTCGCGTCGCATCCACGGGGGAACGCGCAGCTTCCGGTTCGCCCCCTCCTCCGACAGCAGCTCGAACAGCGGCGGGTGATCCTTCCTTGGCGTCATGGTGTGTCCTTCCATGCGGCCCACTTTAAAAGCATGCTACGACCCCCCGCGCCGGGGTCAAGATGGCGGCATGCCACGGCGGCGGGGCCCTACGGCTCGTCCGTCGAGGGGGCATCCGCGGCGTCGTCTCCGCGGGGCGGGCACGCTTCCGCGATGGCGCTGGCCACGGCGTGCTCGCGGGTGTGGGTGAGGCTCACGTGCCAACGGTGGATGCCGAGGCGGGCCGCGACGCGGGAGGCCTCCCCGGATAACCGGATGGCGGGAGCGCCGGTCGGCTCGCGGGTCACCTCCACGTCCGTCCACGCGATGCCCGCTCGCCAACCGGTCCCCAGCGCCTTGAGCACCGCCTCCTTGGCGCCGAAGCGGGCCGCGAGGTGCTCCGCCCGACGACGCGGGTTGGCGTCGGCGTAGGCGCGTTCCGCAGGCGTGAAGCACCGCTCGAGGAAGCGCTCGCCGTGGCGCTCGAGCAGCGCCGCGACCCGCGCCCGCTCCACCATATCGATTCCATGGCCCGCGATCGCCATCCTCTCACTCCGGTGTGACCGGGCGGTCGCCACCCGTCGCGCCCAATCCGGCGTCCGGGTCGCGGCGTTGTGTATCGGGTCGGGTCGACGCAGACAACCCCTTTCGGCCGACCCGCCTCCGTCGACGCGGTCGAGCCGGGGCGGTGCCGAGGGCTGCCGTGGTCCGGCCGCCGAGATGGAGGGATCTCACGCCAGCGCCGTCCGGCCGAGACGGAGGGCCCTCACGCGACGTCCGCGAGGCCGATGGCGTCGCCGTACTGCTTGAGGAGCCGCCTCCGGAGAAGGGCGTAGCGGGGCTGCTCGAGCTTGGGGTCCTCCTCGGCGATGGCCTGCGCGTCGCGGCGGGCCAGTTGGAGGAGCTCCATGTCGCGGGGGATTGCCGCGATGCGGAGCGGAGGAAGGCCGGCCTGCCGTGTGCCGAACAGCTCACCCATGCCCCGGATGGAGAGGTCCGCTTCCGCGATCTGCTTTCCGCGGCCGGCGTAGGCCAGGTGATAGAAGCAGACCCGGTCGATGCCGTGCTCCCGAATGAACTCGAAGATACCGGGCAGCTGGTCGTGGTTGTGGTTGGTCAGTGTCAGACGCAGGCCAACCTTCTGTCCGGCGTTC
>CAZQQP010000105.1:0-2956 GCA_964595475.1 uncultured Planctomycetaceae bacterium
TCGCGCTCCTCGCTTTGGCGTATAGGCTCAACTTATTCTTTTCCGCCTCCTTAGATCGACGGACCCAGCGCCGGCACGTCCGCTTCCTCGGCTGTCCGACCTTTTCGCCGGAGCCACCCCATGCAGCTCTCTTCAACGCTTCGCTTCGGTCTGGCTCTCACTCTGTTTCTCGCGGCGGGGGCGAGCGGCGAGCGCACGCCCAACTTCGTCTTCTTCCTCGTGGACGATCTCGGCTGGCGGGATCTCGGCTGCTACGGCAGCGACTTCTACGAGACGCCCAATGTCGACCGCCTCCGGGAGACGGGGATGAAGTTCACCAACGCCTACGCCGCGTCGCCTGTCTGCTCGCCGACGCGGGCGAGCATCATGACGGGCAAGGCGCCGGCCCGTCTCGATACGACCGCGTGGTTCGGCGCCCCGCAGCCGGAACAAGTGAAGAACCGCTTCGGCTACGACCGGTCACTCCTTCCCGCCCACTATCGCAACCGCATGCCGCTCGAGGAGGTGACGATCGCGGAAGCGCTCAAGGAGGCGGGCTACGCGACCTACTTCGCGGGCAAGTGGCACCTCGGCCCCCGCCCGAAGTTCTGGCCGAAGAACCAGGGCTTCGACGTGAACCGCGGCGGCTGCCGCTGGGGCCACCCGCGGTCCTACTTCAGCCCGTACAACAACCCTCGCCTCACGGACGGGCCGAAGGGGGAGTATCTCCCGGACCGCCTCGGGAAGGAGACGGCCGAGTTCATCGAGGACCACGCGGACGAGCCCTTCCTCGCGTACCTCTCCTTCTACAGCGTCCACACGCCGCTGCAGACGACGGAGAGACTCGAGAAGAAGTACCGCGCCAAGGCGAAGCGGATGGACGCCGCGGGCCCGAAGTGGGGGAAGGAACACGGCTATCGCGTCCGTCGCGTGCAGGACCACCCGGTCTACGGGGGCATGGTCCACGCCATGGACCGGGCGGTGGGCCGCGTCCTCGACGCCCTCGACGCCCACGGGCTGACAAAGGAGACGGTGGTCATCTTCATGTCCGACAACGGCGGCCTCACGACCAAGGGCGGGCCCACCTCCGTCCGCCCGCTCCGAGCGGGAAAGGGCTGGCTCTACGAGGGGGGCATCCGCGAGCCGCTGCTCATCCGCTGGCCCGGCGTCACGGAGGCCGGGAGCACGTCGTCGGAGCCCGTCATCAGCATGGACTTCTACCCCACCATGCTGGAGATGGCCGGTCTCGAGCGCCGACCCGATCAGCACCGCGACGGCGTCTCGCTGGTTCCCCTCCTCCGCGGCGCCGACACCCTCGACCGAAACACGCTCTACTGGCACTTCCCCCACTACAGCCCCCAGGGCGGCACGCCGACCGCCGCCATCCGCCGCGGCAAGTGGAAGCTCATCCGCTTCTTCGAGGACGATCACGTCGAGCTGTACAACCTCGAGGCGGACGTGGGCGAGTCCAACGACCTCGCCTCGTCGCGTCCCGAGAAGGCCGCCACGCTCCGCAAGGCCCTCGACGCCCGCCTGAGCGAGGTGGACGCGCCGATGCCCCGACCCGCGAAACAAGCGGACGGGCTGACCGGTCCGGACCACAGCGACCGCTTCGCCCACGTCGCGAACGCCCAGGTGGTCGCGGACGACTTGGGGCATCGGATGGGCAGCCAGAGCCGCGGAGTGGCTCTGCACGAGGCCGACAAGGGGCTGACCGGCCAGGTGCGTTTTCGCATGAAGCTCCGGGCGACCGACCGATTTCCGGCCAACGGGTTTCTCGCGATCGGCGAGGAGCCGACCGACGAGAAGCTGGTCAAGTGCGGGCTCTTCATCGGCGGCGACCGCATCAGCATCTTCGAGGGGAAGTACCCGCCGGACGCCGAGTCGTCCAAGGACGTTCCGCTGGAGACGGAGACGACCTACCGCCTCACCGTCACGGTGGACACGGCCGCCGACCGGGTCGAGCTGACCGTACGGGATCCGAAAGGGAACGCGACGACGGTGGCCCGCCAGCTCACCCGCCCCCTCGATGCCGTCCGCCTCTACGGCCACCAGGTCATTCGGACGGTGACGGCGTTCAGCCCCGTCCGAAAAGACGAGTGACCTCGAGGAGGTCTCCTACGGTTGCGAATGATCCGAGAACGAGGGGGGCCGGACAATGACCAATTCGCGGAATGGTCAATGACCAGTGCAAACAGCCCGAGACGCGACCTCAGGTGAGATCTTCGCCTTCGTCTTTGATCGAGTCACGGTGGCGCAAAGTCGACCTTGCCTGGGTGGCACGGACAAGGCCGTCCGCGGCCTTGTCCGTGCTGATCGGCTAGCCGCCGTGACACGGGCCGGTCGAACCATCCGGCCGGAGACCGTGCATCCGCGAGATGCGACGAGGACTCGGCTCACGTGATGGCACGGGCGAGCCCGCCGACGCCTTCGTCCGCGCCACAGCGCGTGGCGGCCGTCAGTCGTCCATCCGCGCGATCACGGCGTCGCCGAACTCGCTGGTCCGGACCTCCTTGGCGTCGTCCATCAGGCGGGCGAAGTCGTAGGTGACCGTCTTGGAAGCGATCGCCCGGTCCATGCCTTTCAGGACGAGGTCCGCCGCTTCGGTCCACCCGAGGTGGCGGAGCATGATCTCGCCGCTGAGGAGCAGCGACCCGGGGTTCACCTTGTCGAGCCCGGCGTACTTCGGCGCCGTGCCGTGGGTCGCCTCGAAGATGGCGTGGCCCGTCTCGTAGTTGATGTTGCCGCCGGGGGCGATCCCGATGCCCCCGACCTGCGCCGCGAGCGCGTCGGAGATGTAGTCGCCGTTGAGGTTGAGCGTCGCGATCACGTCGAAGTTCTCCGCCCGCGTCAGGATCTGCTGGAGGAAGGCGTCCGCGATCGCGTCCTTCACGACCACCTCTCGCCCGTCCTTCCGGATCACCTGCCAGGGACCTCCCTCGGGGTCCTCGCTGCCGTACTCCTCCTTCGCGCCCTC
>CAZQQP010000105.1:2966-5039 GCA_964595475.1 uncultured Planctomycetaceae bacterium
GGCGTACTCGATGGCGGCGCGGACGAGCCGCTTGGACCCCTCCTCGCTCACCGGCTTGATGCCGATGCCGGAGCTGTCGGGGAAGCGGATCTTCTCGTATAGGCTCGGGAACCGCTCCTGGAAGACCTTCTTGAACGTCTCGCAGTCCTCGCTGCCGTCGGCGAGCTCCACGCCCGCGTAGGTGTCCTCCGTGTTCTCCCGGAAGACCGCCATGTTCACCTTCTCCGGCTCCTTCACGGGGCTCGGCACGTTGGTGAGGTACCGCACGGGACGGAGGCAGACGAAGAGATCGAGGATCAGCCGCAACGCGACGTTCAGCGACCGGATGCCGCCGCCCACGGGCGTGGTCAGCGGCCCCTTGATGCCCACGCGATACTCCTTGAACGCCTCGATGGTCTCCTCGGGGAGGTACTCCCCCTTCTCCTTCTGTCCCTTCTCCCCCGCGTAGACCTCCTTCCACGCGATGCGACGTCGCCCGCCGTAGGCCTTCTCTACAGCGGCGTCGAAGACCCGTACCGCCGCCGCCCAGATGTCCGGCCCCGTCCCATCTCCCTCGATGAAGGGGATGATCGGCTGGTCCGGGACCTCCAGCTTTCGCTGGCCCTTCTCGTCGGTCCCCATCGTGATCGGTGTGCCGTCGGCCATCGTCGCTCCTTGCTCGCTTTCGGCGACACGGCCGGGCCGAACCAACCGCTCGGCCGTGCCGGCTTATGATCACCGTCGAATGGTGAACCCGTCGAACTCCCCCGTCGCTTCCGTGGCGTGTTCCTCGGTGTCCTCGATGAAGCGGCTCATCCGCTTTCGCATCTCGTCGAGAAACCGGTCCACCTCGTCGGGCTCTCCTTCCACCACGCACTCCACCCGTCCGTCGGGCAGGTTCCGGACGTAGCCGCTCACGTCGAAGCCCTCCGCGACCCGAACCGTATTGGCGCGAAAGTTCACGCCCTGGACGAGGCCGGAGTAAAGCACCTGCTTCCGAACCATGGCTCCTCCTCGCTCGTTCCACGGCTCACGCGGACAGCGTGGACAGCTCCTCCTCGGGGATGTCGAAGTTGGCGTAGACCTTCTGGACGTCGTCGTGGTCCTCGAGCTCGCCGATCAGCCGGAGCACGCGCTGGGCGTCCTCGCCGGAGCAGGGCACGCTCAGCGTGGCGAGCATGCTGAGCTGGGCGATCTGCGGGGTCAGCCCCGCCTCCTCGATCGCGGCCTTGACGTCCTGGTAGGCGCTCGGCTCCGCCGTCACCAGCCAATAGTCCGCCTCGTCGGTCACGTCCTCGGCGCCCGCTTCCAGGGCGATCTCCATCAGCCGCTCCTCGTCCACCTGCGCCTTGTCGATGCTGATCTGTCCCTTCTGCCGGAAGAGATACGCCACGGACCCGCTGACGCCGAGGTTGCCTCCGTGCTTCTCGAAGATCTTCCGGATCTCGGGCACGGTGCGGTTTCGCTTCTCCGTCAGACACTCCACGAGGATGGCCACGCCGTTCGGCGCGTAGCCCTCGTAAGTGACCGCCTCGTACTTCTCCGCGTTCCCCTCGCCGAGGGCCCGCTTGATTGCGTTCCCGATGGTGGTCTTCGGCATGTTGGCGGCCTTCGCCTCGTCCATGGCGTACCGCAACGCGAGGTTGGTCGCGGGGTCGGCCCCGCCCTCCTGGACCGCCACCATGATGGCCTTGGAGAGCTTCCCCCAGATCTTGCCCTTCTTCGCGTCCTGCCGCCCTTTCTTGTGCTTGATATTGGCCCACTTGCTGTGGCCCGCCATAACTCCTCCGTCGTTCGAACAGCGATCCGATCGATCCGAGAGGCGATCACTCGCCCGTGCGCTCGACGGGGGCGAGGTGGGGAGGGGGCTTCTCCGGAACGGCTTGCAGCTTCTCGGTGAGCTTCTTCGCGAGCTCCGGGAAGCGACTCTTTTGCTGCTGCGTCCCGATGGCGCTGCTCGCCTTCCGCCAGGACCGGATGGCCGCCTTCTTCTTCCCCAGCCGCCACAGCGCGTCGCCGAGGTGGTCGAGGATGACGGGCTGACCCGACTGTCGCTCGACCGCCTTCCGGAGCCACTTCGCGGCCTTCTTGAAC
>CAZQQP010000105.1:5049-8570 GCA_964595475.1 uncultured Planctomycetaceae bacterium
TTCACCGCCTCCTTCGCCAGCGTCGCCGCCCGGTCGAGACGCTTGCCGTCCTCCGCCCAGATGTACGCCAGGTCGTTCTTGGCCGCCACATCGCCGGGGTTCGCCTTGAGGGCCTTGAGAAAGGCCTTCGCGGCGGCCTGTCGACTGTCGTTGCGGAGATGGAGCGACGCCTTGACGTAGTAGAGATGGCCCGCGATCGCCTCGTTCGCCTCGATCGCCTTCTTGAGCCTCGCGAACGGCTGATTCGCCGCGTTGTAGAGCCCGAGGAGGATCTGCCGGGCGGTCGAGACGGGCGAGGGGCGGGCGATCTCCGCGACCGCTTCCGGGTCGAGCCTCAAGAGGTTGTGGAGGGCCTGGATCGCCTTCTTCCGCTCCTGCGACCGCGCGTAGAGCTGGCCGAGGAAGAAGTGGACCTTGGCTCGCACCGCGGCGTCGTCGCCGTGGTTCTCCATGAGCTTGCGGAGCACCTTCTTCGCCCGCTCCCGATCGTTCTGGAAGTAGAGAGCCTGCTTCGCCACCCTCAGCCGCATCACGGGGCTCTCCCCGATCTCCGACTGAGCCCGCTGGAACAGCTTCTGCCACCCCGCCAACGCCCACCGCTGACTCCTCATGTGCCGCTCGTACAACCCGAACAGCCGGTCGTAGAGGGCCTCCTTCCGCGGACCGATGTCGAGGGCCGACCAGAGCGTCCGGGCCGCCTCCCGCGGTTTCCCCGCGTCCCGCTGGATCGCCGCCTTCCGCAGCCGGTAGTCGACCCGCTTCGGATGCTCCTCGATGAGCCGATCCACGAGGGACAGCGCCTTCTCGTAGTTCCCCTGCTTCTGCCACGCCTCCACCCGGAGGATCTTCAGCTCGGGACCGACCTCCCCCTCGAGGGCGTCGATCATCCGCAGCGCTTCCCGCTCCTTCCCCCGCTCGAACTTGAGGCGGATCCTCGCGACCTTCGCGGCCTTGAAGCCCGGCGCGGCCTCAGTCGCCGCGGTGAACGCCTCCATCGCCCGGGCGGGACGGCCCGCGTCGGCCTCCACCCGACCCCGCAGGTACAGCGCCGCCGCCTTGGTCTCTTCCGCGCCGGCCGCCTCCTCGATGCCCCGTCGGATCGCCTTCGCATCGATCGCGGAGGCCAGCAGCCGCTCCGCGTATTTCCTCGCGAGCTCGGGTCGCTTGCCGATCAGGCGAACCGTCAGCTCGACGGCCTTCTCGGGGCTCGCCCCCGCCTGGGCGCTCAGCACCCGGTCGAAGGCGACGAGATCCTCGGGCCGAGCCGTGATGTGCTCCTCGAGGAAGGCCGCCCGCTTCTCTTGCTCGAGGAGCTCGGCCATGGCCATGGCCAGCGACCGCGGCCGGTCGTTGTTTCGATAGAGCTTCTTGAGCCGCTCCACCAGCCGCTGCTTTTCCACGCCGTGCTTCGCGACGTAGGGGACGAGCTTGAGAAGGTCCTGGGAGGCTTTCGCCTCGCGCAAGGCGCCGATGAGCGCCTTCTCCGCCGCCTCGGCTCGGCCGAGTGTCAGCAGGACGTAGAGCTCCCGCCCGAGCCGCGCCGCCTCGTCGACCAGCCGGCCGCCCGCCGCCTTGCGATAGTGGGGCAATGCCTCCTCGAACCGGCCGAGCCGCACGTACGCGTCGCCCACCTGCTCGTGGACCTTCCCTTGGCGGCGGTGGAGCACCGCGAGCTCCCGAAGCAGCCGCGTGGTCTTCGAGAGCTGGGCCGGGCTGGACAGATACGCCTCGAGCTGCTTGATCGCGGCGGCGTAGTGCTCCAGCTCGTACAACCCCTTCCCGAGGTAGTAGTGCAGCAGCGACCCGATGGCCGTCGGCCGGTCGCCGTCCATCTGCTCGCTCGCCCGCACGAAGGCCCAGATCGCCTCGCCCCACTTTTCCCGGCCGAACGCGTATCGCCCGACCAGGAAGAGGCTACGCGGCTGGTCGGGCGCCGCTTGGATCGCCTCCCGCAGCTTCTCCGCCCCCCGCACCTCCATGCCCTGGGCGAACCGCACGGTTCCGAGCAGCCGGAGCACCGCGGCGGAGTGGGGCGCCAGCTCGTGGGCCTGTTCAAGCTGGTTGACCGCCTCGGTGTAGTTCTCCTCGCGATACGCCATCCGCCCCCGGCCGTACGCCTTGAGCGCGGCCCTGGGGATCTCCTTCCCCTTCTTCGCGTCGTGGGTCTCGCCGAGATAGTCGGGCTTGGACAGAGACTTGAGCACCTTCTCCAGCGGCCGCTTCGCCGCCCGGAGCGCTTCCCCCTCCAGCGGCGCCAAAACCCCTTCCTCGACCCCGGGCGGCGTGGGCACGTCGGCTTGCTCCGCCGGCTCCGCCGCGGTCGCTTGGGTGTCGTCCACCGGCGCCTGACACCCGAGGAGGAGGACCATGAAGCCCGCCGTCGCCGGGGTCAGCCCCGGACGAGCCGTCAACCCCGGTCGCGCTCGGAAGGAGGGCCATCCCATAAATCAGTGGAGCACCTTGTTGAGGCTGTAGCTAAAGATGCCTGCGGCCCCGGCCTTGTGGAGCTGCGGGACGAGCTCGCGCTCCACCTTCTCGTCGACGATGACCTCGACCGCCACCCACTCCTCCTCGGCGAGGCGGCTGACGGTCGGCGACTGCTCCGCGGGCAGCATGCCCAGCACGTCGTCCAGCCGCGTCTGGGGCACGTTCATCTTCAGCCCCACTTTCCGCCGCGCCGCGATCGCCCCCTGGAGGAGGAGCGAGAGATTCTCCATCTTATCGCGCTTCGCCTCGTCCTGCCACGCGTCCTTGTTCGCCACGAGACACGTGGTCGACGTCAGGATCTCCCCGATGCACCGCAGGTGGTTGGACCGCAGCGACGAGCCGGTCTCCGTGATGTCGACGATGGCGTCCGCGAGGCGGGCCTTCACCTCGGTCGCCCCCCACGAGAACTCGATGCGGACGCTCACCCCGTGGTTCTCGAAGTAGCGCCGCGTCGTGTGGACGAGCTCCGTCGCGATGATGCCGTCCGCGAGGTCCTCGGGCCGCTGCACCTCCGACTCCTCGGGCACCGCGAGCACCCACCGTGCCGGCCGCGAGGTGGCCTTGGAGTACTGCAGCTCGCAGACCTCCTCCACGTCCGAGCCGTTCTCGATGACCCAGTCCCGCCCCGTGATCCCGATGTCCACCACGCCGTCCTCCACGTAGCGGCTCATCTCCTGGGCACGGAACAGCACACACCCGAGCTGCGGATCGTCGATGTCGGGAAAGTAGGAGCGCTCGGGAAACCGAATGCGGTAGCCCGCCCGCCGGAACAGATCCGCGGTCGACTCCTCGAGGCTGCCCTTGGGCAGCCCGATCCGAAGCACCTCGTCGTCGCGTCGTGATCTCATCGTCGCCACCGCTGCTAAATGCACTTGCTTTGTCACCGGCTCCGCTTCCGGCCGGCCTTCTTCCCCCCTCCCGACGCCTTCTTCTTGGTCCGCGGCTCGCTCTTCGCCCGAGCCCGCCCCTGGTCGACCCACTGACGAAGCAGCGCGTACGTCTCCACCGCCTCGCCCGCCTTGATCTGCCGCTCG
>CAZQQP010000105.1:8580-9759 GCA_964595475.1 uncultured Planctomycetaceae bacterium
CCTCCTCGATCGACGCGTCGGGGGAGACGAGCCCCTCCTGCTGCAACCGCCCCTGGAGCTGGCTGTCCACCGGCACGGCGTGGCCGCCGAGGCTGAGGAGCACGACGGACGCGGAGACGAAGGGCACGATGCCGTCGAGCCCCTCGAGATACACCCGCGCCTGTCGCTTGGGCAGTGTCTTCAGCCGCTCGAGCGTGACGTCGTGCTCCTGCTCGAAGATGGCCTGGAGCACCCGCTTCAGCCGCTCCGCCCGCTCCACGGCCCTCGCGTACCTCGTCCCGAGCACCTCGACGATCTCCTCCGTGTCGCTGACCCGCATCTCGTTGGGGTCGACGAAGTGCTTGGTCAACCGTCCGTGGGCCGCCTCCGCCTGTCGCGAAGTGGTCTCCCACAGAAGAAAGGCCCGCACGAGCTCGTCCACGGGCTCACGCGGCCGATGCTCGGCCACGCGCGTGCTCCTTCGGAGCTGGCCGAGCCGCTTCGTCAACCGCTGTCCGTACTCGCTGGCACGCTTCACGGGCGCTCCCCCTCCTCGCCGGTGGACGGCGGTCCGTCCGTCGGCGTCTCCCATTCGGCTTCCGCTTCGTCTGCGTCCCTCGCCTCCCGGATGGCGGAGAACACCTCCGCCTGCTTCTTCAGCGACCGGTCGATGCGAAAGTGGAGCCGGGGCATCCGCCGCGCCCGGAGTCGACCCGTCAGCAGCGACTGGATGCGCGCCGCGGCGCTGTCGAGGCCGGCCATAGCCGCTTCCTCGTGCTCCGCGGGGAGCACGGAGACCTTTACCACCGCGTCGGCGCGGTCGGGGCTGACCTGTACCGCCGTCACGCTGATCAGCCCCTGCAGCCGCGGGTCGGAGAGGTCCTCGGCGAGCACACGCCCGATGGCACGCTGCAGCGACGACTCGAGCTGTTGGATCCGACGGCTCATCGTCCCACCTCAATGGCCCTGGAGAATCTCCGTCTGGTGGTCGTTGAGGACGAAGCGCTTCTCGTTCCGCAGCTGGTTCACGATGCGGCTCATCGTGCCCTGCGTGTGGGGCGTGGAGTTCGACACCGTCACGATGCCGAGCACCGCCCGCCGATGGACGTCCATCGCGTCCACTTCCGCCACCGCGACGAGATGGTCGCGGCTGAGCCGATCCTTCACGCTGTTGACGACGCGACGCTTGTCTTTGCGGCT
>CAZQQP010000105.1:9769-13344 GCA_964595475.1 uncultured Planctomycetaceae bacterium
TGTACAGCTCGACCTGAAGGACACCGATGATCATCTCCGCCGTCCGGGGCCGAGTCAGCTCGCCGCGGCCGACAGCGACGCCCGCTCCTCCTTCGTGACATAGCACTCGATCACGTCGCCCGTGCGGATGTCGTCGTAGCCCTCCACACTCATCCCGCACTCCATGCCGGCCCGCACCTCGCGGGCGTCGTCCTTGAAGCGCTTCAAGCTCCGCAGCACGCGGTCGTGCTCGACCACCACGCCCTCGCGGGTCACCCGCACGTACGCGTTCCGCCGGACCACGCCGTCCGTGACGTAGCAGCCGGCCACCATCCCGACCCGCGTGACGCGGAAGACCTCCCGCACCTCCGCGTGGCCGAGAACCTCCTCTCGCTTGACGGGCTGGAGCATGCCCTCGAGGGCGCCCCGCACGTCCTCGATGACGTCGTAGATCACGCGGTAGTACCGCACGTCGATGCCCCGCCGCTCCGCCTCGGACCGGGCCTGTCCCGTGCCGATGACGTTGAAGCCGATGACCACGCCCTCGGAGGCCGCGGCGAGCTCGATGTCGCTCTCCGTGATGCCCCCGACGGCCGCGTGGACCACCCGCACCCGCACCTCGTTGGTGGACTGCTCCTCGAGGCTCTTCCGGAGCACTTCCACCGAGCCCTGGACGTCCGCCTTGACCACGACGGGAAGCTGCTTCGCCCCGCCCGCCTGCATCTGCTCGAAGACGTTGTCGAGGGTGACCCGCGACTTGGCGGCGAGCTCCTCCTTGCGCTCCTTCTCCCGCCGCTGCTCCGCGATCTCCTCGGCCTGGTCGAGCGACTGGACCGCGTAGAAGCGATCCCCCGCGTCCGCCACCATGTCCATCCCCGCGATCTCCACGGGCGTCGCGGGCCCCGCCTGCTTGAGCCACTGGCCGCGGTCGTCGACGATGCTCCGCACCTTGCCGTACGCCCGGCCGACCACGGCGACGTCGCCCACGCTGAGCTGACCCTCCTGCAGGAGCACACGGGCGATGGGGCCGCGCCCGGGGTCGAGCTCGCCCTCGATGAGCGTTCCGTAGGCCAGCCCCGCGTAGTCCGCGGTCAGCTCGAGCAGCTCCGCCTGGAAGTCGAGCACCTCCACGAGACCGCTGATCCCCTCGCCCGTCTCCGCCGACACGCGGACCACCTCCGTCTGGCCACCCCACTCCACGGGGTTCAGCTCGTGCTCGGCGAGCTGGCCGTAGATCCGGTGGATCTGCTCCTCCGTGACGTCCGGCTTGTCCACCTTGTTCAGCGCCACGACGATCGTCACACCCGCCGCCTTGGCGTGGTTGATGGACTCGACCGTCTGCGGCATCACCCCGTCGTCGGCGCCGACCACAAGCACGAGCACGTCCGCGAGGTTCGCCCCTCGAGCCCGCATGGTGGTGAACGCGTGGTGGCCCGGCGTGTCGAGGAAGACCACCGTCTTCTCCTGCTGGTCCGACCCCTCGATGGTCGCCCGGAATGCCCCGACGTGCTGCGTGATGCCGCCGGCCTCGCGCGCCGCCACGTCCGCCTTCCGGATGCGGTCGAGCAGCGAGGTCTTGCCGTGGTCCACGTGGCCGAGCACCCCCACGGTCGACGGCCGCGGATGGACGTCCGTCCGCTGTCGCTGCTGCACCTGCTCGACCACCTCCTCCTCCGCGGTCCGCTCCTCCTTGACCACCAGCTCGATGTTCTGCTCGAGGCAGACCTCTTCCGCCGCCTCGCGGTCGATGGTCTGGTTGATGGTGGCCATCACGCCGCGCTGAAAGAGAAACTTCACGATGTCCGCCGCCTTGATGCCGGTGGCCGCGGAGAGGTCCTTGATCGTGATCGGCTCGTGGATTTCCACCTTGCCGCCGACCTTCGCGGGCGTGGTCGGCCCGGCGCCCGTCTGGGCGCGCTTCTTCATGTCCTGGCGACGCTGCTTCACGAAGCCGCCGGAGCGGGAGAGCCGCTCCTCCCGCTCGAGCAGATCCTGCGCCCGCCACTCGGCGGACTTGCCCCCTTCCTGCTTCTCGCGTCGGCCGCCGCGTCGCCGGCGGGGCGAGCGCGACCGCTCTTCCTCGCCCCCGCGCCGCGGCGGCTTCCGCGAGGGCGACGTGGGCCGCCCCGACCCGCGTGCCGCGGGACGCTTGCCCGTCTCCGGCTCCTCGACGCGGACCACGTTCGGTCCCTTCAGCTTGGGCGCCTGCGGCGGCCCCATCTGCTGACCCTTGGGCGCCGAGCTCTCGGTCTCGGCCACGCTTCCCGACGCGGCCTCCTCCGTCGGCTGTTCCGCGGTGGGCTCGGCGGGCTGCTCCGCCGACGAGGTCGCGCCGGTCGTCTCCGCTTCCTTGGGGGGCTGCTCCTGCTCCGTCGGCTCGGCTTCCGGCGGCGCGACGGGCTCGGCCGGCGGGGACTGCTCGTCCGGCGTCTCGGCCGTGGGCGTCTGCTCGCCTTGCGTCTCGGCGGGTGGAGCTTCGGCGGAGGGAGTCTGGGTGGACTCACCGGCCTCGGGCGCCTTGGCAGTCGGCTCGGCGGACGCCTGGTCCTCCGACGGCTGCACGGCCGGCGCGGCCTCCCCGCCCTCGGCCGGGGCCTCCGTCAAGGAGGCGGACTGCTCCGTGGTGGACGCCTCCGGCTCGGGCCTCTTCGCCTTCTTCCGGGCCTTCTTCCCCGCCTTCTTCGCCTGACTCAGGTCCACCTTCTGGGTGGTCTCCACCGCCGTGGTACTGGTGGACTGGGGCTCCTCCGTGAACCACTCCCGGATGGTCGCCTCCTGGCCGATCGTCACGGTCGACATGTGGTTGTTCATCGCCAGGCCCTCGGCCCGGCACTTCGCCAGAATGCTCTTCGAGTCCACCCCGAGCTCGCGAGCCAGCTGAAAGATGCGCTTCTTCGCCAAGGTTCTCGCTCCTCGTCTGCTCTACAGCCCTCGGATCGGCGCCCTCCCGAGACCGGGCAAGCGCCGATGCCCTCGCTTCCCCGACCTCCGCTCGTGACCCTCACTGCTCCTCGTCCGTCCGCTCCGACGGTGCTCCCGTCGCGTCGTTCGCGTTCTCGTCCGTGGGGCTCGGCGTCGCGGCGTCGTCGGAGCTTGTCGCCTCCGTGGCTTGCTCCGTGGAGTCCTCGGCCGTCCCCGCGTCGCTCTCGCCGGTCGGCTCGGCCGCCGATGACGCCCTCGCCTGCTCGAGCATGTCGAGGATGTCCCCGCTCTCCCCGCCGGCGGCCTCGCCTTGCTCCGTCCCGGCGGACGACTGCTCCCCCGTCTGCTCCCCCGTCTCGGCGGGCTGCTCCTCGCCCCCGAGGATCGCCGCCGCCCGCTCGTCCACCGCGGACGCGGGCTCCTGGGCGGAAGCGCTTCGCGGATGCTCGCCCTCCTCCCGCTCGCGTCGCTGCTGCTCGGAGACCTCGCGGGCCACCTCACCGGCCCGCTCCACCAAGCGCTGGGCGAGCTCCTCGGTCGTCCCCACGTCCGCGAGGTGCTCGAGGAGCACTTGCGGGCCGACCTCCTCGACGTCGAAGACGTTGATCAGGCCGAGCGCGGCCATCCGATCGATCATCTCCTCCGAGACGCCGTCGATGGGCTTGAGGGATTCG
>CAZQQP010000105.1:13374-13713 GCA_964595475.1 uncultured Planctomycetaceae bacterium
TCAGTCACCCCCTCCACCTGCTTCAGCGTCTGCTCCATGGTCTCGAGGCCCTTCTCGTACTCGGCCGGCGTCAGGATGTCGACGTCCCACCCCGTCAGCCGAGCCGCGAGCCGCACGTTCTGCCCTCGCTTCCCGATGGCGAGGCTGAGCTGGCTCTCGTTGACCACGACCGTCGCCCGGTCGAGCTCGAAGCAGAGGCTGATCTCCACGATCTCCTCTCGACGAACGGCGTTGGCGATCAGAACCTGCGAGGACTCGTTCCACCGCACCGCGTCGATCTTCTCCCCGCCGAGCTCGTCCACGATGTTCTTGATGCGGCTGCCACGGACACCCACGCAG
>CAZQQP010000106.1:0-4998 GCA_964595475.1 uncultured Planctomycetaceae bacterium
AGGCGCGGCGGGAGCTGAACAAGGAGATCCACGGCCTCTCCGAGCGCGCGGTGGGCCGGCTTCAGGCGTATCATTGGCCCGGCAACACCCGTGAGCTTCGGAACGTGGTTCGCCGGGCGGCGCTGACGGCCGGCCCATGGATCGACCAAACGGACATCGAGAACGCGGGCCTGGAGGCGTCGACCGATGCGGCGGAGCCAACGGGTCGGGAGGAGAGCCCGGACGAAACATGCCCGCTCAAGGACCATCTCCGGGCGGTGGCGGCGGAGGCCGAGGAGCGGGCGATCGGCGACGCCCTGAAGCGGGCCCGAGGCAACAAGGCCGAGGCGGCCCGGGAGCTCCGGATCGATTACAAAACCATGCAGAAAAAGGTCAGAGAATACGGCTTGTCTTCTTAGGAGGAGCGGACCGATGGCCGACGACCGAGAGACACGATCGCAAAGGGAGGGCTCGGAGAAGGCGGGCAATATATTCGAGGGCATCAGCAAGATCCTCGAGAGCCT
Source organism: uncultured Planctomycetaceae bacterium (assembly GCA_964595475.1). Classification (GTDB taxonomy): domain Bacteria; phylum Planctomycetota; class Phycisphaerae; order Phycisphaerales; family Zrk34; genus CAZQQP01. The sequence goes on from CAZQQP010000106.1 coordinate 504, forward strand.
CGGCGATCTCGCGGAGAAAGGCGAGGAGCTCCGCCGGAGCGGGGAAGTCGAGGGATCCGAGGGAAAGGCCCGTGGCGTCTACGGGTTCCGGATCCGGACGGCCGGCGGCGACTCCCCGTTCAAGGTCGAGCCCTTCGGGAACGTCCAACGGGACGAGTCGACCGGCGAGCCCACCGTCAGCGACGCGCGGGAGCCCATTGTCGACGTCTTCGATGAGGCGAGCGGCCCACGGGTCGTGGCCGAGCTCCCGGGCATCGAGGAGAGCGATGTTCGCCTGGACGTTCGCGATCGAGCGCTCCGCGTGACGGCCGAGCGAGGAGAGAAGAAATATCACAAGGAAGTGGAGCTGCCCCGCGCCGTGGCCGCTGACGACATGGTGTATACGTGTCGGAACGGGGTTCTCGAGGTTCGCTTCGGCCACGCCCACGGCGAGGAGTGAGGAATGGCGGCGGAAGCGTCCTCCACGACGCTCAAGGTGAGCGAAGGGGTCCCGAAGGACATGGCTCGGGGCCTCGCCCGGCTCGACCCGGAGGACATGGAGCCCCTCGCGGTCGGGCCCGGTGACATCGTGGAGGTCGTGGGGAAGCGCCGGACGGTCTGCAAAGTCATGCCGGCGTACCAGGCCCATCGGGGGCGGTCGCGCATCCAGATCGACGGCATCTGCCGCATGAATGCGGGCGTGGGGGTGGACGACACGGTCGAGGTCCTGCCGACCCGCGCCGCGCGAGCCCAGCGGGTCTCCCTGACGCCGGTCACCCATGGCCTCCGCGACCGCGACCGGAAGTACATCGGCCGCATGCTCGACGGCCTACCGGTGGTGGAGGGCGATCGGGTCCGGGCGGTCCTCTTCGGAACACGCGCGGCCGACCTCCAGGTCACTTCGACCGCGCCCGACGGGCCGCTCGTCATCCACCCGGAGACGGCCCTCGATGTGCGAACCACATCGCGAAAGGAGCCGGCCAGGGCCATCTCCTATGAAGACATCGGCGGGCTGGGCTCGCAGATCCACCGGATCCGGGAGATCCTCGAGCTGCCCCTCCGATACCCGGAGGTCTTCGAGCGGCTGGGCATCGACGCGCCGAAGGGGGTTCTTCTCCACGGGCCGCCCGGCTGCGGGAAGACCCTGATCGCGCGGGCGGTCGCTCGGGAGACCGAGGCCCAGTTCTTCTCGGTCAACGGCCCGGAGATCGTCCACAAGTTCTACGGCGAGAGCGAAGCGCACCTCCGGAAGCTCTTCGACGAAGCGACACGGGAGGCCCCGAGCATCGTTTTCATCGACGAGATCGATGCCATTGCCCCGAGCCGCGAGAAGGCTGCGGGCGATGTGGAGAAACGCATCGTCGCCCAGCTCCTGGCGCTGATGGACGGCCTGTCCCAGCGCCAGCACGTGATCGTCATTGCGGCGACCAATAAGGCCGACCACCTCGAGCCCGCCCTCCGACGCCCCGGCCGCTTCGACCGGGAGATCGGGATCCCCATTCCGGATCGCGATGGGCGGCGGGAGATCCTCGACGTCCACACCCGGGGAATGCCGCTCGCGGAGGACGTCTCCCTCTCCCACCTCGCGTCGATTACCCACGGCTTCGTCGGCGCGGATCTTGAGGCCCTCGCCCGAGAGGCCGCGATGGGCTGTCTTCGCCGGATCATGCCGGAGATCGACTTCGCGGCCGCTCGGATCCCCTACGAATCGCTGATGAAGCTGACGGTGGGCGCCAACGACTTCGCGGAAGCGCTGAGGGAGGTCGAGCCCTCCGCGATCCGCGAGGTCTTCGTCGAGGTTCCGGAGGTGCACTGGTCCGATATTGGGGGCCTGGAGGACGTCAAACAGCAGCTGGTCGAGGCCGTCGAGTGGCCGCTGAAGTATCCGGAGATCTACGACCGCATGCGGGTGGAGCCGCCGAGGGGCATACTGCTGACCGGTCCGCCGGGGTGTGGGAAGACGCTTCTCGCAAAGGCGGTGGCAAACGAGACCCAGGTGAATTTCATCTCGGTCAAGGGACCGGCTCTACTCTCGAAGTACGTCGGCGAGTCCGAGCAGGCGGTCCGCGATCTGTTTCGGAAGGCGAAGCAGGCGGCGCCCTGTGTGGTGTTCTTCGACGAGATCGATGCGCTCGTCCCTCCCCGCCGCGGCGGGACGGAGACGCACGTCACCGAGCGGGTGATCAGCCAGTTCCTGACCGAGCTCGACGGGATCGAGGAGCTCAAGGGCGTGGTGGTGCTCGGCGCCACGAATCGCGCGGATCTCCTCGATCCCGCCCTCCGGCGGCCGGGGCGGCTCGACCTCTCCATCGAGATCCACCGTCCGGATTCGGGCGGCCGGCAAGCGATCTGCGAGATCGGCCTCCGATCGAAGCCCGTCGCCGACGATGTGGACATGGCGGCGGTGGCGGAAGCGACGGAGGGTTTCAGCGGCGCGGAGGTTGCGGCCGTCTGCCGGGAGGCGGCGCTGCAGGCGATCCGCGACGCCGCGGGGAGGGATGGTCCGGGCGGGGACCCGTCCCGCGTGGTCATCGGCCGAAAACATCTGTGGCAAGCGATCGAGGACGTGCGTCAGACCCGTGGCCAGAGGGGCCTACCGTGACAGGGCAAACGATGTCTTCGCAACCCATCTATCTGTACTGCTTCACGAACCCGGAGACCGTGCGAGACCTGCGCCTCCGGGGAATCGACCAGGCATCCGTCGGCGCCGTCGGCCGGGCCGATGTGTCGGGAGTCTACAGCGTCGCCGCGGAGAAGTCGGCCGAGGAGCTCGAAGCTCGTTTTCAGGACCCGCAGTGGGTGATGGCCCGCGCTTGCGACCACGAACGGATCGTGGAGACGGTCATGGGCAGAGGGGCCGTCGTGCCGGTCCGCTTCGGCACGATGTTCTCGTCCGCGGGGGCGCTGGAAGCGACGGTGCGAAACCATCGCCCGCGGATCGCCGAGACACTCCAGACGATGGCCGACAAGGAGGAATGGTCCGTCAAAGGCTTCGTCGACGACGAGCGGGCGACGGAGTGGCTTCTGCGGAACGATCCCGACCTCGGGAATCGGCAGGCGAGCCTTCCCAGCCAACCCGGCGCCCGCTATTTCCAGGAGAAGCGCCTGCGGCAAGAGGCGAGCCGACGGGCGAAGCAGACCGCCCGAACCTCGGTGGAGCATGTGAGCGAGGCGCTGACGGCGGTCGCCCTCGAGACCCGTTCGCTGAAAGCCCAGCCACAGAAGCTCACGGGTCGGACGGAGCCGATGATCCTGAACAAGGCCTGTCTCGTCCGTGGCAGCGCGGTCGAGGCCCTCTGCAACACCGTGGCCGCCCATCGCGACGCGTGCCGGGAGCAGGGTGTGACGATCGAGCTGACCGGTCCCTGGCCGCCATACAGCTTCTGTCCTTCATTGGACGACCCATCCGGATGAGCTGGCTTGCGTACGGGATCATCGACGCCGATTCGCCCATGCCCGACATGGCGGGTCTGGAACGGCACGCTGTCGAGCGAGCGACCGCCGGGCCCATCGCCGCCGCCGTCTCGTCCCACCATCGCCCGATCGTGTCGCCGACCGTCGATCATCTCCATGCGTACGCGTCCGTGATCGAGACGCTCCATGGGCGGACGTCCGTCGTCCCGATCCAATTCGGCGGCTGGGCACCGACCGCGGAAGCGATCCGGCGCCATCTCCAGCAGTACGAGAGGCCGCTGCGAGCGGCGCTGCGGCGAATCGAAGGTTGCACCGAGATGGGGCTCCGCTTCCGATCGCCCACCCATGCGGCCGCTTCCTCGCCACCAGACGAGGGGCGGGGCGACCGATCCGGAACCAGCTACCTGGCGGCCCGACGGGCCCGCTACGACCGGGCGGACCGCTCCCGCGAGGAGAAGGATCGGATCGCCCGGGACGTCCGCGACGCCCTCGGCGATTGCTGCGTCGAATCGCGCGTCCGGCCGGCCGGCGAGTGGCTCGACCCCACGGTCGTCGGCGTGGACTTCCTTTTGCGGCCCGACGGCTGCGACCCATTCCGTCGGGCCGCGGAAGCACTCGGCGAGCGCCGGCCGGAGGAGCTGTGGGTGACGGGCCCGTCGGCGCCGTACAGCTTCGCGAGCCTTGGGAACACGACGGGGTTCGGAGAATCTGTGGCGACCGAGAAGCCATGATCGATTACAAGGCGCTGTACGAGACACTGATGGCGACCATGCGGGCGTCGGCGCTCCTGGTGGACGCGGACCTTCGTGTCGTGGCCGTGAATGACCGCTTCCTTCAAAGAGCGCAGCGAGCCCGGGCGCAGACGGTGGGACGAGGGCTGAGCGAGGTCTTTCCCGCGGTCATCGTGGCGAATCTGGAGATCGAGCAGCGGGTCGGTCACGTCTTTCGCACGAGGCAGCGGACCGATCGGGCGCGAATGGTCTTCCGGGCGCCGAAGATCGGTCGACGCGTCTACGACTACTGGGCTTCTCCGGTGAGGTGCGGGGCGGGCGTCGAGTACGCGCTGCTGCTGATGGAGGACGTCACGGAGGAGATCCGTCTC
>CAZQQP010000106.1:5008-10196 GCA_964595475.1 uncultured Planctomycetaceae bacterium
GGAGGAGGTGCAGCGGGCCGAGCGGCATCTCGCCAGCGTCGTCGAGAGCGCCAGCGACGTGATCGTCTCGACGGACCGCGCGGGAAAGGTCGTCAGCTGGAACGCCGCGGCGGAGCGGATCACGGGACAGACGTCGGAGGAGATCGTCGGCCGCCGTTTCCATGAGCTGTTCTTGGATTCCGACGCGGAAGCGGTCCGGGACGCCTTCGAGGACGTCGCGGCCCTCGAGGGCATGGGGGAGCCGGAGTGGAACCTCCTGACCCGAACGGGGGAGGCCGTGGCCATCTCCTGGGTCTTCTCCACGATGCACGACGGGGAGGGAGACCTCGTGGGGGTCGTCGCTCTGGGGCGAGACCTCACGGAGCGCCGCCGCCTCGAAGCACAGATGCTTCAGTCCCAGAAGCTCGCGGCCCTCGGTGTGATGGCCGGCGGGATCGCTCATGAGATCCGCAACCCGCTGAGCGTGTGCTCGTCGGCCGCGCAGTTCCTGATGGAGATCCCGCCCACGCCGGAGTTTCTCCAAGAATGCGCCGAGAAGATCTACAAAAGCGCCCAGCGGGCCTCGTCGACCATTGACAATCTCCTGCGATTTGCGCGGCCGGGGAAGCCCAACACCATCGACGAGGTGGACCTCGGTCGGATCGTCCGCGACACGTCCGAGCTCGTCAGGAACCAGGCGAGCCTGCAGAAAGTGGAGATCAAGGAGCGGATCCACGATGGATCGATCCGGGTCCTCGGGAATGCGAACATGCTCCAGCAGATGCTGATGAACATCGAGATGAACGCGCTGAAGGCCATGCCGAACGGGGGCACCCTCGAGATCGCCCTGGAGGAAGAGCGGCGGGGCTGGAAGATCTCCGTCGCGGACACCGGCCATGGAATTCCTGAGGAGGACCTCGACAAGATCTTCGACCCCTTCCATACGAGGAGGAGCGTCAAGGAAGGCGTTGGCCTCGGGCTATCGATCTGTTACTCTATTGCTCAGGACCATGGAGGGAAGATCGATGTCGAGAGCACCCCCGAGCGCGGAACGCGATTCAGGATCCATCTGCCGCGCCGACGCGAAGACGTGGTTGAAGCGGATGTCGGGCGGTGAGCAAGCCATCCTTGTCGTCGAGGACGAGAGCGACGTCCGCTGGGCCCTCGCGATCTCCGTCGTCCCCACGGGGCATCGGGCCGTCTGTGAGGAAGACGGTCACGCGGCGATCGAGTCGCTTGATCGACACAGATTCGTGCTGGCGCTCGTGGACGCGAAGCTTCCGGACATCGACGGAGCGGATCTCGCCGACGCCATTCAGCAACGCCGACCGGGCCTCCCGGTGGTCCTGATCTCCGGCTATTTCCACCGAGAGGACCCGGATATCTCTCGTTGGCTGGCCTCGAGGACCATCGACGCCTTCCTCAGCAAGCCGTTCAAGATCCGCGAGGTCCGGGAGATCGTCCAGCAGCTCGCCTTGCATCCCACCCCCTAGCACCTGCCTCCGTCGGGTCTCCACCCGCTTTTTCCTGAAAGCCGCTCCCGGGTCCGGCGCGACCGACCGCGGAAAGGTCCCACGGAACCCAATGGGGACCGCCAACCCTACGATCGCGACCCACGCCCCTAGATCCGCCGCCCCACCCATAAGGCCGAGCGACCGGGCGTCACGCGGCGGGCCGATAAGTGTCTGGATTACAGATAGTTATGTTGAGCGCGGAAAGGTCCCTTCCTTGGCACCCACCTTGCCGAAGAGAGGCACGGTAGCTACCGCGGTGACGTGGGCTCTGCAGAGCCCGGGAATCGTGTTCCTCTTAAAGGAGGTGACCTATGGCGGACGTGCAGAAGTCGACCGACAGCTCGAGTCTGGCTGAAGTGGTCGACCGCATCCTCGACCGAGGAATCGTGGTCGACGCGTGGGCGAAGGTCTCGCTCGTCGGGATCGAGCTGCTGGCCGTCGAGGCCCGTGTCGTGGTCGCGTCGGTGGAGACGTACCTGAAGTACGCGGAAGCGATCGGCCTGACGGCGACCGCGGCGGCGCCCGCGTGATCTCGTGAGACGGGTTCGATCGGTGGGGGGCCGTCATGGCCCCCCGCCGACGAGACCCGAGTCCATCGGTTTGGTGAATCCGGCATAAGAACGTAGAAACCAGGAGCCGTCCCATGCCACAGCTCAGCGACGATCTGAAAAGACTGAGACGCGAGATGGACACCCTCCAATCGAACCGCGACGCGTTTAGGCGAGAGCTCTCGGGAGCGATGGGACGGCTGCGAAGCGAGGTCCAGGAGACTCAGAAAGACGCCCGCGCCTCCCTGGAGAACCTGCATCGTCAGCGAAGCGAGCGAGCTCGACAGACGCGGGAGGAGTCGCAGCAGTTTCTGCAGCGGATGCGCGACGATTTGAAGAACACGCTCTCGCAAGCGAGCCAGGCTCGCAACGAGGCGACGCGTCGGATGCACGACGACCACCGCGCTCTGCTCAAGAGCCTCCAATCGGGCTTGTCGGAGCTCCGCTCCCAGACCCAAGGCCGGCTCCGCGACGCCGGGCGAGCACGGGCCGACGCGGCTCGAGAAGCGGGCGCCACGCGGCGACAAGCCGTTGCCGGGGTGGTCGACCGCGTCAAGGAGGTCCAGCGCGCCGCGGCGAGCCTTCGGGAGGAGATGCGCTCCGCCATGCGTGCCGCCCACGAGGCGCTCGCGAGCGGAGCGACCGAGAGCCAACCGGCGCCGCAGCCGTCCGCCGCTGCTTCGCAGCTGTCGGGCCCGTCGGCTTCCGGAGTGCGGAAGGACGACCTGACGGCGCTGGAGGGCATCGGGCGGGGCCTCCAGGAGCGCCTCTACGAGCGTGGGATCTACACGTATACGGATCTCGCCAACAGCCGCCCCGAGGATCTGGAGAGCATCCTGGGATCCCTCGCCGGAGATCCAGAGGCGCTGATCGAGCAGGCGAGCCGGTTCGCCGAATCGTGAGACGGGCCGGCGACGGTTCGGCTTTCGAGGGTTTTTGAGCCGACCGGGTCCGTCCGCCGGCGCGGGGGACCGGGTCGCTGGGCTGGCCGATCCCGCGATGTTTCGGTGTCGCGAGCCCACTGCGGAATAGTCGATAGCACACCTAAAGGGTCGATTGCCTATGAGCGCACGGAATGGGACGAGCACAACCGCGAGCCGTGCCGCCGCCGGGAAGCAGGAGGTCGTGCCGGAAGCGAGCGACGCCTTCGTCTGCAACGGGAAGGTGGAATCGCTGACCGAGCGGGCGTTGACCTACCTCGAGGTCGGCTACCCGGTCCATTTCGCCGGACCGGCCGGGATCGGGAAGACCACTCTCGCGATGCATGTCGCGACGAGGCTGAACCGGCCCATCGTCCTGATGCACGGGGACAGCCAGCTGAGCAGCTCCGACCTCGTCGGGGACGACTCGGGCTATCGCCGCTCCCGGCTGGTGGACAACTTCATCCACTCGGTCGTGAAGACCCAGGAGGAGGTCAACACGCTCTGGGCCGACAGCCGCCTGACGACCGCGTGCCAGGAGGGGCACACCCTGGTCTACGACGAGTTCAACCGGTCCCGTCCCGAGGCGAACAACGCCCTCCTGAGTATCTTCTCCGAGAAGCTTCTGACGCTGCCTAAGCTCCGGACGAACGGCGACGCTTACCTCCATGTCCACCCCGAGTTCCGCGTCATCTTTACTTCGAATCCGGAGGAGTATGCGGGGACGCACCGGGCGCAGGATGCCCTCCTCGACCGCATGATTACGATGCAGCTCGACCACTACGACCGATCGACCGAGGTGGAGATCACGAAGGCACGCTCCGGGGTAGGGCGCCGCGATGCCGAGCGGATTGTGGACCTGATGCGGGCGATGCGGGAGGTCGGCGTCAGCAACCAGCGCCCGACGATCCGGGCAAGCATCGCCATCGCCCGTGTCATCGGGCACCGGAAAGGGCGGGCCCGCCCCGATAATAAGCTGTTCAGGGCGGTCGCGAGGGATGTCCTCAGCAGGGACACGGTCAAGATCTCCCGCGACGGCGAGTCCGTCATGCCGGAGAAGGTCGACGAGGCGATCGAGCGAGTCTGCCGGAACTAATCGCGATTCCCCGTAGGAGAACGCCCATGCCACCGAGCCGATCGATCCGTGGACTCCAGGATATCCGCACGCACTCCGACAAGCTGGGACGGGGAAACCAGGGCTATCAGCTGTACCTGCGGCTGGGGTGTCTGGAGATGGAGGCGGAACGCCGGAAGAAAGAAAGGGAAAGCGCTGCGGAACGGCTTCGGAAGATCGACTCCCGCCTCGCGGCGATCGAGAAGGAGAAGCAGTCGCTCCGGCGGGCCGCGGGATTCGGCTCTCCGAAGAAGCGGCCGAAGAGCAAAAAAGCCTCGGACGAGCAGGGGGCATCGCAGGGGCCGAGCAGCGTGAAGATTCAATACTAGGGCTCGCCGAACGGGTCCACGAGAAACAGGAGCCGACCAATGACCCAGCAAGCCGACGCGACCGGGTGCTATGTGTACGGGATTGTTCGGGCCTCGACCCAAGCAGCGCCGACCGAGCAGCAGCTTCCGGCGGCGGGGATGCACGGCCGGCCGGTCTATCTCATCCGGAGCGGATCGGTGGCGGCGGTGGTCAGCGACGCGCCGAACACCAACATCCGGCCGAGCCGGCGCGAGCTCTCCACCCACCACCATGTGACGATGGAGGTCACGAAGGTTGCCGGGGTGCTTCCCATGCAGTTCGGTGTGATCGCCGACGACGGTGAGGAAGTCGGGCAGATCCTCGAGCGAAACGAGGCGTTTCTCCGCGAGCAGCTCGATCGCGTCGACGGGAAGGTGGAGATGGGCCTCCGGATCGACTGGGACGTGCCCAACATCTTCGAGTACTTCGTCGACGTCCATCCCGGGCTCGGAGCGGCGCGCGATCGCCTCTTCGCCAACGGCCGGACGCCGACGACCGAGGAGAAGATGAACCTCGGGCGGCAGTTCGAGCGGCTGCTCAAGGACGACCGGGCCGCCCACACAGGACGCGCCCGCGCTGTCCTCGAGCCCGTCTGCGCGGAGATCACCGAGGGGCGGCTCCGGAACGAGCAGGAGGTGGCCAACCTCGCGTGCTTGATCCGACGCGAGGACGAAGGGGCTTTCGAGAACCAGCTCTTCGAGGCGGCGAAGTGCTTCGACGAGCACTTCAAATTCGATTACAACGGTCCCTGGCCGCCCCACAGCT
>CAZQQP010000106.1:10206-10604 GCA_964595475.1 uncultured Planctomycetaceae bacterium
GAGCAGGTGCGCACCGACAGCGCCTGGGCGGACGTCGACGTCCAGCTGCAGCGGTGACCGCGAGGAGGAACAAGCCGAAACAAGCTTCCGCCCGTTGGGAGAGCGCGATGTTCATCGTGGATGATCTTCTTCGATTCCCGACCCGCAGTTTTATGTTCCTGGTTCGCGAGATCCATCGCGCTGCGCAGGAGGAGATCGCTCAGGAAGGGGACGCCATCCGGGACGAGCTGAGCGAGCTCTACATGCTCTTGGAGACCGGACGGATCACGGAAGAGGAGTTCGACCGGAAAGAGCAGGAGCTTCTCGACCGTCTCGACGCGCATGAAGGGCGGGACACCTCGTCGGAAGGCCCGACCCAATGACGGACGCGGCCGCCACCGAGACCGAGGCCGGCGGGC
>CAZQQP010000106.1:10614-12412 GCA_964595475.1 uncultured Planctomycetaceae bacterium
GCGTTCACTCGGCGGGAGGCGCTGAGGCTCTTGGTCTTCGGCGGAAAGGGCGGCGTGGGAAAGAGCACGGTCGCCGCGGCCTCGGCCGTCGCGCTCGCGGAAGCGTCGCCCGGCGGTCGGTTCCTCGCCGTCTCCACGGACCCCGCCCACTCGCTCCGTGATGCGATGGGCACGTCGTGGTCGCCGGAAAACCTGGAGGTTCTGGAATTGAATGCGGCGGAGTCGCTCGGGCGGTTCAAAGCGACCAACGATCCCTATCTTCGGGAGATCGCTCGGCGGGGCACTTTCTTCGACGACGAAGACATCGAGCAGGTGCTCGGCCTCTCCCTCCCCGGCCTCGACGAGCTGATGGCCTTCGAGGAAGTCTCCCGCTACGTCGACAACGACAGCTACGCGACGGTGGTCGTCGACTCGGCTCCGACCGGCCACATGCTTCGGCTCCTCGGGATGCCGGAGATGGTCCAGCAGTGGGTGGGTGCCCTCGATGCGCTGCTCGCGAAGCACCGGGAGATGGCGCGGCTGTTCGCTCGACGGACGGGTCCCGATGATCTCGATCGCTTCGTCGAGGAGTTTCGCGGCGCCGCGGATCGTGTCTCGACCCTGCTCCGCGACGAGGCCCAGTGCGGGGTGGTGCCGGTGATGACGGCGGATTCCGCGACGGTCCGGGAGACCCGGCGGCTGATCGACCACCTCCGCGGCGCCGAGATTCCGGTCCGGGACCTCATCGTGAACCGATGGATCACGCGGGTGACGTCCTGTGGGCTCTGCGCCGACGAAAAGGATCGGCAGTGGGAGGCGATCGAACCGATGCCGGAAGCGTCGGCCGACGCGTGGTGGAGCCTCCCGGAGTGGGACACGGAACCACGGGGCGCCGAGGCGTTGTCGGCGCTCTTCGCGCAGCTGCGGCCGCTCGACCGTTCTCGCCGGACGCCGTCCTCCAAGGCTCGGTTGCCTCCGTCCGTGGAGGAGCCCCTCGCGGTCCCCCCGGAGCAGACCCGTCTCATCGTGGTGACGGGGAAGGGGGGCGTGGGAAAGACCACCGTCGCGACCGCGGCGGCGCTCGGCCTTTCGGAGAAAGTCGCGGAGCAGCCGGTGCTCCTGGTCTCTGCGGATCCGGCGCACTCGGTCTCGGATTGTCTGCACCAGCCGATCGGGCCGGAGGAACAGGAGGTCGCGCCCCGCCTGAAAGCGGTCGAGCCCAGCCCGGAGACGGCTGTCGAGGAGCTTCGGGCGGCGTATGTCGACGAAGTGGCCTCGTTTCTTGGCGCCGCGACAGGGAGCGGACAGGTCGACCTCTCGCTCGACCGCGAGGCCCTCACGCATCTCCTCGAGCTAAAGCCGCCCGGCCTCGACGAGGTCATGATGCTCACGCGACTGGTCGACCTTCTGGAGGCGGGGCCCTACGGAACCGTCATCGTCGACAGCGCCCCCGCGGGCCATCTGATGCGGCTGCTCGAGACCCCGGAGCTCGTGGAGCAGTGGCTGCAGGTCCTTTTCGAGATCCTGCTGAAGTATCGCAACGTGGTCCGGGTTCCGAACACGTCGGCGAGGCTGGTCGACCTCTCGAAGAAGACGAAGGCGCTGCGATCATTGTTGGCGGATGCGGACCGGAGCCGACTCTACGTGGTCTCGACGTTCTCCGAGCTGGCCCTGGAGGAGACACGGGACCTGGTGGAAAGGTCGGGCCGCGTCATGGGTGCGGAGCCGGCTCTGGTTCTCAACGGCGCCACGCCCCCCAGTGACTGCCCGACGTGCCGGGGGCGGGCGGAGCGGGAGGCAGCCCTCCGCGGACGGTTCC
>CAZQQP010000106.1:12422-12740 GCA_964595475.1 uncultured Planctomycetaceae bacterium
ACCGCGGTTCCGCAACAACCGGACGGGAGGCGCTCGCGACGCTGGGGCGGGCATTGTTTGCGTGGTCCTAATCGAAGGGTGGGCGGCATGCATCAGAGCCCGGTGGAACCGAATGTCTCGGAGCAAGAGCTCCAGGACACGTCGATCTGCGAGATGCTCGATCGTGTCCTCAACAAGGGTGTCGTGATCACCGGCGAGGCCGTCATCTCGGTCGCCGACGTCGACCTCCTTTACCTGGGTCTCCAGGTCACACTGACCTCCGTGCAGACGGCCCGCGAGCAAGCGATCGCCCATGGTCACGGATCGGCACGCGATTCC
>CAZQQP010000106.1:12750-13671 GCA_964595475.1 uncultured Planctomycetaceae bacterium
CGCCGAAAACAGGAGGGACGACGATGGTTGAATCGACAAAGAATGGAACGGATGCTCAGCCGGGCGAGACGAGCGCATCGGATGGTTCACAGATCACGATCGAGCCCGACAACGTCCGCGCGGGTCTGGGGAAGCTGGTCCTGACGCTCGTCGAGCTCCTCCGCGAGCTGCTCGAGCGGCAGGCGATCCGACGGATGGACAGCGGCGAGCTCACCGACGAGGAGATCGAGCGCCTCGGCCAGACCTTCATGCAGCTCGCCGACGAGGTGCAGCGCCTCCGGGAGGAGTTCGATCTCGAGCCGGAGGATCTGAACCTGGACATGGGTCCGCTTGGAAAACTCCTTTAGAAGCCACTCCCATGCAAAACGACCGCGACCGGATGCAGCACTCCGTCCAGAGCGCGAACCTCGCGGACGTCCTCGAGCGCGTCCTGGACAAAGGGGTAGTGATCGCCGGGGACATCAAGATCAAGCTCGTGGACATCGAGCTCCTGTCGATCCATCTCCGCCTCGTCGTGGCCTCCGTCGACAAGGCGAAGGAGATGGGGATCGACTGGTGGACCAACCATCCGTATCTGACGAACGGCGCCGGCGAGGCGTCCGACCGCGACGAGCTCGCCCGCCGGGTCGAAGCCCTCGAGACCGCGACCGGGACGCATCGGGAACACGAGGGTGATTCGACCGCACCCGATCGGTCCGACACATGACGACCGGCGAGGCCGGACCGTCGGCGGTGCTCCCCTCTCGTCGCCGATGGTTCACCCGGAGGGCTCGGCTATATAGCCCGATCATCTTGATCGGGCGGTCGTCCGGGTGTGAGCATCGCGGATGATAGCTGAGGTTGCTTTCGCAACGGTCTGGGCGGATGGAGGCGGAAAAGAAGAAGTTGAGCCTATCCGCCAAAGCGAGGAGCGGGAAGCCT
>CAZQQP010000107.1:0-2827 GCA_964595475.1 uncultured Planctomycetaceae bacterium
CTTCCGCCTTGGCACCGATGAATAGGCTCAACTTATTCTTTTCCGCCTCCTTAATGGCTCGGCTCCTCCGTCTCACGCACCCGAACGTAGCCCTCTTCGCGAGTATCGTATTGGAAGGCCCGCATGTCGTAGGGATCGCCCGCCACGGGCGTGCCCTCGAAGTTCTCGTGGGGCGGGGGCGAGGCGACCTGCCACTCCAACGACGCGCCACCCCACGGGTTGGCCGGCGCCCGCCTGCCCGCGAGCAGCGACTGGACGAGCACGCCCGCGAGGATGAGGAAGCCCACCCCCATCATGTACGACCCGCTGGTGGAGATGAGGTTCTCCAGATGGAACTCCGGGGCGTACGTCGCGTAGCGGCGGGGCGCCCCCTGCGACCCCGTGACGAACTGAATGAAGAAAGTCAGGTTGAACCCGAGGAAGATCAGCGCCCAGCAGAGCTTGCCCATGGGCTCGTTGTACATCTTGCCGAGCATCTTCGGCCACCAGTGGTGGAGCGCGCCGAGGAACGCGAAGACCGTCCCGCCCACCATGACGTAGTGGAAGTGGGCGACGACGAAGTAGGTGTCGTGGAGGTGCACGTCCGTCGCGAGCGTGCCGAGGTGGAGACCGGTCAGCCCGCCGAGCGTGAAGACCCAGACGAAGGACATCGTATAGAGCATGGGCGTGTCGAGGAGGATGGATCCCCGCCACATGGTCGCGAGGTAGTTGAAGACCTTCACGGCCGAGGGGATCGCCACCGCCATCGTCAGCAGGCTGAAGACCGTGTTGACCAGCAGGGACTGGCCGCTGACGAACATGTGGTGGCCCCAGACGAGGAAGCCGAGGATCGCGATCGCCACGGAGGAGGCGGCGATGAACTTGTAGCCGAAGATGTGCTGACGGCTGTGGACCGCGACCAGCTCGCCGACCACGCCGAAGGCCGGGAGGATCATGATGTAGACCGCGGGGTGGGAGTAGAACCAGAAAAAGTGCTGGAAGAGCACCGGATCGCCGCCGAGGGCCGGGTTGAAAATGCCGATGCGGAGCACGCGCTCCGCGATGAGCAGAAGCAGCGTGATCGCGAGCACGGGCGTCGCGAGGATCTGGATCAACGCCGTGGCGTACAGCCCCCACCCGAACAGCGGCATGCGTCCCCAGCTCATCCCCGGTGCTCGGAGCATGTGCATGGTGGCGAGGAAGTTCAGCCCCGTCAGGATCGAGCTGAACCCGAGGATGAACACACCCGTGACGGCCGGGATGACCCCCGCCGGCGCCCCCGTGCCGTTCTCCGGCACGGTGGAGTACGGCGTGTAGAACGTCCACCCCGTGTCGAGGCCGCTGGTCACCAGCGCCACGAGGAAGAAGACCGCGCCGAAGACCCAGAGATACCAGCTCAGGAGGTTCAGCCGCGGGAAGGCCACGTCCTTCGCCCCGAGCATGAGCGGCAGCGCGAAGTTGCCGAAGGCGGCGGGGATGCCCGGGATGATGAACAGGAACACCATCACGGTGCCGTGGAGGGTGAACATCTGGTTGTAGAGCGCGGGGCCGACCACCGTCTCGCCCGGGGTGAGGTGCTCGGTCCGCACGAGCATAGCGAAAATGCCGCCGAGGAAGAAGGCGGAGAGCACGGCGATGAGGTACATGATGCCGATGCGCTTGTGGTCGAAGGTGGTCAGCCACGACCATAGCCCGCGCTCGTGGGTGAGGTAGCTGTGGACCGTCTCCGGCCCCGCCAGACCGCTGGGAGGATACGCGATCGTCGTCATGAGCCACTCCCGCCTTGCTCGCCTTGCTTGCTCAGGTGCTTGATGTACGCGATGAGCTGCCGGATCTGGTCGTCCGAGACGTTCAGCCCCTTGGGCATGGCCGACAGGCCGCCGGGCCCCATGAAGGAGGATCGGCCGATCACGACCTTCGCGTTGGGCTGGAGGATGGACTCGCGGATGTAGTTATCGTCCACCGTGACCGTCGTCGTCTCGCCGGTCGAGGGGATGCGGACCCGCTCCTGGCTGCCGTACACCCCCTTCCACGTCGGGCCGGGCCGCTGGCTCCCGTCGGCGCTGTGGCAGCCCGCGCACCCCTTGATGGCGGCGACCTTCTTGCCCTTCTTCCAGGGCGGACCGGCCCCGCCCAGGCCCGGTCGCCAGCCCTTGGGGTGGACCCAGACGTCCGCACGCATCTGGGAATGGCCCGTCCCGCAGAACTCCGTGCAGATGAGCTCGTAGCTCTTCTTGCCGTACTCGGCTTGGAGGTAGCCCGAATCCTCGTTGTCGGGGTCGGGCTTGGCCGGCTTACCCTTCTTGCCCTCCTGCTGCGACGCGGAAAGGCGGACATAGACGGTCTTAAACCCGAGGCCGTCGTTGTCGGCCCACGCCCAGTCCCCCACCTGCAAGCTTCCCGCGGACCGCGCCTCCGACCCGGAAAGCGCGCTCGTCTTCGTCATGGGAAGCCGGTTGGCGAGCACGGCGTCGGGGCGGGCGATCTCCGGGTCGCCGCCCCCCTTCGCCTCGAGGTAGTACTCGTTCGTTCCCTTCGCCGAGGGGCTCCACTGGAACTGCGGGCTGCGGAGCGACGTGAGCTTGGCGTCCTCGGGCGTGGTGGCGCTGACCCACAGCTTGTTGTAGCGATCGGGCACCACGTCCCGCTTCATCCGGAACGCGGGGACGAAGACGCTGTGGATGACGTCCTTGGACTGGGTGACAAGCTTCACGGGCTCGTCGCCGGGGAGGTGGAGCGTGCTCGACTGATAGCCGTTGGGATACTTGAAGCTCCAGCTCCACTGTTGTGCCGTCACCACGATCTCGTACGCGTCCTCGGGCGGGGTGGACTGCTTCACGTAGCCCTG
>CAZQQP010000107.1:2837-13643 GCA_964595475.1 uncultured Planctomycetaceae bacterium
AGAGCACGATGACGATGGGCGGGATCATCCACCCGATCTCCAGAAGGGTGTTGTGGGTCGCCCGGCCCTGGGCCTCCGTCTCCGGCTTCCGCCGGTAGCGGATCGCGAACACCACCATCAGGAAGATGATCAGGATGAAGAAGAACGCGGACACGCCGGTGAGGAAATAGAACAGCCCGTCCACCTCCGAGGCGTAGGACGACGCCTGCTCGGGCATCCAGAAGGTGCCACCGTCACCCATCGTCAGGAGCTGGTTCATCAGTCGATCTTCCCATTCGGAGATTCTGCCCGACGGCCGAATCGCCTCCGCCGTCCGACCGCGGCTCGCCTCAGGACGGCCGCGTCGCGACGGCCGCCGAGGACGGATGCTCCTCCGAAGCTCTCGCGCGGCGACGGCGCCGCCGCTCGAAGAGCCAGAACCCGCCCACCATCGCCGCGAGAAGGCACGCCCACGCGCTCGCGAAGAAGTACATCGTCGTGGTCGCCGACGCCACGTAGGACCCCGCCTCCGGGTCGAACTGGCAGCATAGGAGGATCGCCTGGTCCATGATCGAGCCGACCTCCCCACCCGAGGCGTCGACGAGGGCGAGACGCGTCGTGTCCGCCTTGGGAGCGATCGCGGGAAGGTATCGCGAGATCTTCCCCGACGGAGCCACCGCGATCTGGACCGCCTTGTGGGAGTACCGCTCCTCGTCCGGAAGCCACTTGTAGCGAAAGCCCACCGCCTCGGTGACCTTCTGAATGGAGGCCTTCTCCCCCGTGAGAAACGCCCAGCCGTCCGCGACCGCCGCCTCCGCCTCCTTGAGATGCGTTCGCTTCTTCTTGGACGCGAGCGACGGGCCCTCCCGCGGGTTGAAGCTGATGGTGACCACTTGGTAGTCGGCGCCGAGGGTGAGCGGCAGGTCGCGGATGAGCTGGACCGTTCCGTCGAGGGTATACCCGCAGAGCTGGGGACAACGGAGGTAGACGAAGTTGAGGAGGACCGGCCGTCCGTCCTCGAAGTAGTCGCCGAGGCTCACCCGCTTCCCCTTCGCGTTCCGGAAGGTCGTCTCGAGCGGCAGCTCGTTCCCGAGCCGCTGGTCGACGCCTACCCCCTCCACTTTCTTTTTCTGCTGCTCCGTGGTGATGTTGAGCTGGCCGAGCGCGGTTGAAGCAAGACCCAGCACCAGCGCCGCGAAGAAGGAGCTCCGCCCGCGGATCGGAGGAGCGGTCGTCTCGGTCTTGGATGTGGAGAGGGCAACCATCGCCAGCGATCTCATAAGCTTAGTCAGCGCTTTTGCCGTGCCGCGCGGCGACCGCCTCCATGGCGCGGTCGATTCCGACCCGCACCGTGCCTTCTTCCTCGTTCGCCCAGCGGGACTTGGTCGGCGGCTGCTCCGCCTGCTCGGCCGCGACGCCTGCTGTCTCCTCCTGCTGAAGATCGTAGATCCAGGCCTGTGTACCGACAACGACCAGAACCATGATGAGGACCAGGAGGAGCCCACCGAAGACAATGGGCTCGACGTCCAGACCGCCGCTCGACTCCTGCTGCTCACTCATCGTCGAAGCTCCTCAGCCGCTATCGAGGCTCAGAGACTCGGCCAGCCGCGGATCCCGGACCGGGATGAGGGCGTGGTGGCGGGCGATGGCGACGAGGCCGGCCAGCCAGAGGCCGCTGACGCCCACCAGCCCGCCGAGCTCCGGAAGGCCGAACGCGACGTCCTCCCAGCCGCCTTGCCACGCCGGCATGATCAGCCACGTCATGTCGACCGCGTGGAAGACGAGGATCCACGTCGCCCAGAACACCAGCGAGGGGCGGTAGCGTTTCACGTGGCGGGAGAGCAGCGCCGGAAAAGGCACCAGGAAGCGGCCCACCAGCAG
The DNA here is from genome assembly GCA_964595475.1 of uncultured Planctomycetaceae bacterium. Classification (GTDB taxonomy): domain Bacteria; phylum Planctomycetota; class Phycisphaerae; order Phycisphaerales; family Zrk34; genus CAZQQP01. The sequence continues at coordinate 4,698 of CAZQQP010000107.1, forward strand.
CGCCACCGCCACGTAGGACCATGCCGTCGCGTGATCCGCGTGGGTGGACAGGCCGCGGTTCACCAGCCAGTGCGTCTCCTCGGGGATATTCCCGTACCAGATGAGCATGTACTGGCTGAACGCGATGTAGCCCCAGAAGAAGACGAAGCCGAAGAGAAACTTGCCGAGGTCGTGGTAGTGCTCCGTGGTGAGCACGCCCGCGAGGACGCCCCGACGCTCGAGGTAGAGGCCGAAGAGGATCGCCACGGCGAAGAAGGCGCCCACGCCGCCCGTGAAGTAGTAGACGCCGAAGATGGTGGAGTACCACGAGTAGTCCAGCGACATGATGAGGTCGAGGGCGGCCCAAGTGATCGTGAGGGCGAAAAGGAGGAGGCCCGGCCCGCTGACCTTCTCCATGGACAGCGAGAGCTGGGGGTCCGCCCGCTCGTCCTGGGCGACGGAGCGCTTCAGAAGAAACCACGCCAGCGCCACCCAGATCGCGAAGTAGGCGACCACCCGGACGATGAACGCCCATCGCGTGAGATACGGCTTCTTCCCCGCGAGCAGCGCGTCGCCCTCGGCCGGCCCGGTCCACCGATAGATCAGGTCGTCGCCGAGGACGACCGCGAGGAGGAGCGGAACGAAGAGGACCACGCCCCAGACGACGCTGTAGGCCATCAGCTCCGCCACGCGTCGGATCGCCACGGACCAGCCCGCCCGGCAGACGTGGTGGATCATGACGAAGAACAGCGCCCCGAGCGAGAGGCTGAGGCAGAACATGAAGCCGTTGAGGTAGGCGAGGAAGAAGCGCCTCGCCGGCGCGTCGACGGCCATGCCGAACGTCGTCGCCAGAGCCAGTGCGACCCCGACGAGGCCCGCGATCAGAGCGCCCACGAAGAGGGGGCGGGCCCTCGCGCCGAGCCTTCCACCGCTGTCGATTCCCTCGATGGCTTCGGCCAACGATCGTCTCCTCGCTCTACGGACTGTCGCCCGTCGGCTCGGTCAGGTCCTCGCGAACCTCCTTGCGTACGGCCGACGGAAGCGCTTTCAGCTCCACCGGGTGCTGAGCCAATTGCAGCGCCCGGATGTACGCCACGATCGCCCAGCGGTCGCGGACGGGAATCTGCGTGGCGTAGCCGGGCATCGTGTTGTAGCCGTTCGAGATCGTGTTGAAGATCCGCCCGACGGGCTGGGGCTGCGGCGCCTGGCGGATATGAGGGTTCTTCGCGTTGCCGACGAGGTTCGCCGGCTTCACCCAATTGCTGCCGGCACCCTGCGTCATGGCGCGCAGCTTCTGGACTCGCTGGTGGACCGGCCCCTTTCCCTCGCCCGTCTTCCCGTGGCAGACGGCGCAGTAGATGTTGTAGCGCTTCCGCCCACGCTCCAGGAAGGCCCTGTTCAGCTCCACCTTTTCCCGATGGGTGGGGAACGTCTTCGCCCAACGGCCGGCCCCTTCCTCGGTGGGCTTGCCCCGGTAGTAGTGGTCGTCCATCCGGAGCTCGCCGCGGGCGACCGTCCCCGCGATCCGCGGCCGCATGGCGCGGTGGTCCTCGAAGATGCCGACACGGGCCTGCGGCTGGTGCTGGGGCTGGATGTCCATGTCCTGGAAGATGTGGATGCGGGGCTGGGGCGAGGGGACCACCCGCGCCCGCCAGATGAGAACCAGCGGCACCCAGCTCGCGACCACGAGGAGGGCCGCGATCTGGATGACGATGCGGCGGGTGCGGCGAACGGGATGGGGCGGTTTCTGCTCGGCCATGTCAGCCCTCCACTTCCTCGACCGCGGTCGCCCCGAGGGAGCGGAGCTCGCCCGGCAGACGCTGCGGGTCGAAGGCCGGGTCGCGCCTCTCGACGGCGATGAAGAACCGATCGTTGCTGAAGCGGCGGAAGCGCGGCGCTTGGAAGACGGGGTGGTGGAAGCGGGGGATCAGGTTGAGGACGAGCATGCCGACGAAGGTGGTGAGGGCGCTGAAGAGGATGGTCATCTCGAAGATAACGGGGATGTTCGCGGGAAGGCTGAACACGGGCTTTCCGCTCGTCACGAACTGATAGCCGACCAGGGCGTAGGGCAGCGAGTCGAACTGAGTCGCGTTCGTGTACCAGCAGAGGCCCAGACCCGCGAGAAGGCCGGTGACGCCGCCGACCAGGACGAGCCACGGGAGGATGGTCGGCTTCAGGCCCATCGCCTCGTCCAGGCCGTGAATGGGAAAGGGCGTATACGTGTCCCACAGGCGAAAGCCGCGGTCGCGGAGCTGCCGACACGTCGACAGCAGCGCCTCCTCGTCCTCGAACTCCGCGAGGACACCCCAGGCGCCGGTCGACCCCTCGCGCAGCGGATCGTGCCGCGGCGGGCGTTGCTCCACCACTCCCGACGCCTGCTGCGCTTGGCCGGACTGCGGATCGGACGCGTCCATACTCACCTCTGCCTCGCTTCGGACGGGCTAGTGGCCCTCCGTTTCCGCCTTCCCGTTGCCGTGGGTCTCGTGGATCACCCCCTTCACCTCCGAGGCCGCCACGGGCGGGAGGAAGCGGAGGAAAAGGAGGAAGAGGGTGAAGAAGAGCCCGAAGCTCCCGAGGAGCATGCAGATGTCCACCCACGTCGGAACGAAGGGGTCCCAGCTCGACGGGAGGAAGTCCCGCTTCAGCGACGTCACGACGATGACGAAGCGCTCGAACCACATGCCGATGTTCACGACGATGGAGATGGCGAAGAGCATCGCGAGGTTCTCACGGAGCCTCCTCCACCACAGAACCTGCGGGATCAGCGCGTTGCACGCGACCATGATCCAATAGGCCCACCAGTACTGCGGGCCGAAGGCGCGGTTCAGCGCCATGAACTGCTCCGGCCCGTGGCCGCTGTACCAGGCCGTCCACGCCTCGAGGAGGTAGGCGTAGCCCACGATGCACCCGGTGGCGAGCATGATCTTCGCCATGTTGTCCAGGTGTCGCATCGTGATCAGCTCCTTCAGCCCCAGCCACTGGCGGCAGGGGATGGCGAGCGTGATCACCAGGGCGAACCCGGAGTAGATCGCTCCCGCCACGAAGTAGGGCGGGAAGACAGTGGTGTGCCAACCGGGGAGCTGGGCCACCGCGAAGTCGAAGGAGACCACGGAGTGGACCGAGAGGACCAGTGGGGTGGCCAGCGCCGCGAGGAGGAGGTAGGCCCGCTCGTAGCGGAGCCAGTGGCGGGCGGAGCCCCGCCAGCCCAGCGAGAGGATGCCGTAGACCACCTGTCGCACGCGTGTGGTGGCCCGGTCCCGAAGGCTGGCCAGATCCGGGATCATCCCCGTGTACCAGAACATCAGCGACACCGTGAAGTAGGTGCCCACCGCGAAGGCGTCCCAGATCAGCGGCGAGCGGAACTGGGGCCACATGCCCATCTGGTTGGGATAGGGAAACAGCCAGTAGGGAAGCCACGCCCGGCCGATGTGGATGGCCGGCCACAGGCCGGCGCAGATGACCGCGAAGATGGTCATCGCCTCCGCGAAGCGGTTGATCGACGTCCGCCACTGCTGACGGAAGAGGTGCAGGATGGCGGAGATCAGCGTGCCCGCGTGGGCGATCCCCACCCAGAAGACGAAGTTGGCGATGGGGAAGCCCCACGCCACCGGGATGTTGTTGCCCAGTATGCCAACGCCCGTGAGGACCATGTAGCCGATCAGGGCGACGAGCATCAGGAGCAGCGAGAAAGAAATGCCGAACGCGACGTACCACCCGCGGGGCGGCCAGGGCGCCTCGTTGACGCCGCAGACCTTCTCGGTCACGGACGCGTAGTAGTTGTTGCGGCCGAGGACGAGCGGCGCCCGCCGTCTCGGGTCCTCCTCCGTGTTGGCGAGGGCGGGCGTATCGACGTCGGTTCGGACGAAGGTGCTCACGCGTGGGACTCCGTCGTCGCCTGCTCTTCGGCTTCGCCGGCGAACGCCGCGTTCGCGCTGGTGATCTTCCCGAGGTACTGCGTCCGGGGCCGGGTGTTGAGGTCCGTGAGGATGCCGTAGGAGCGGGGATCCTCATGCTGCCGGGTCACCCGGGCGTCGCCGTCGTTGAGGTCGCCGAAGGTGATCGCCTGGGTGGGGCACGCCTGGGCGCACGCCGGCGTGATCTCACCGTCTTTCACCTTGCGGTCGTCGTGGTTGGCCTGGATGGTCACCTCCTGGATGCGCTGCACGCAGAAGGTGCACTTCTCCATGACTCCCCGCATCCGGACGGTCACCTCCGGGTTGTAGAGCATCTGCCGGATCTTCTCCGCGGGCTCGGAGAACGCCGCCATCGTCTCCGTGTCCGGCCAGCCGAGGTGGGGCGCCTCGAACTGACCGCCCCGCGGATCGTGGTTGTGCCAGTCGTAGAAATTGAAGCGGCGCACCTTGTAGGGGCAGTTGTTGGAGCAGTAGCGCGTGCCGATGCACCGGTTGTAGATCATCACGTTGAGGCCCTCGGAGTCGTGGACCGTGGCCGCGACGGGGCACACCTGCTCGCACGGCGCGTTCTCGCATTGCTGACAGGGCATCGGTTGGTAGCGGGTCCGCGGCTGATCCGTCGGGCCCGTGAAGTAGCGGTCCACGCGGATCCAGTGCATCTCCCGGCCGAGGGCCACCTGCTCCTTCCCCACGATCGGCACGTTGTTCTCCGCCTGACAGGCGATGACACAGGCCTCGCACCCGATGCAGCTGTTGAGGTCGATCGACATGCCCCAGCGGTGCGGCGGCGACTCCCCTCCTTGCGGCGGCTCGAACACCTGGAGCGGGACGTCCTGTTGGCCGCCGTGGGCGCCGTGCTGCTGCACGAAGCCGGGGTGCTCGCTGTACTCCTCGAGGCTCGCCTCCCGGATGAGATCCGTGGCGCGGTCCTGCCGCTCCGAGCCGCCGAGGTCGTCCATGATCGCGTGGTGGTCCTGTGTGTTGACCAGCTCGTACGTGCGATCCGTCGGCTTGGCCGTGGCGGAGACCACCCAGGGCGCCTCGGTCGACCGGAGGGCGTAGGCGTCGAAGCCCGTTCCGTTGCCGACGTGGCCGGCGGACGTGCGGCCGTAGCCGAGGGCGAGCGACGCGGTGCCGTCCGCCTGGCCGGGGAGGATCTCCACCGGCACCTCCAGCGTGCGGCCGCCCGCGGTGAGCTCGACCATCCGCCCTCGCTCCACGCCCAGCTTCCGCGCGGTCGCGGGGCTCACGATCAGCGCGTTGTCCCACGTCAGCTTGCTGACGGGGTCGGGGAGCTCCTGGAGCCACCCGTTGTTGGCGAAGCGGCCGTCGAAGAGGGTGTCGTCGGGGCGGAAGCAAAGCTCCAGCTTTCCTTCCGCTGGGGCTGTCTTCACGGCTTCGTGAGTGGCGAGCCGCTTCATCGCTGCTTGAAGCTCCGAGCCGCGCAGTGCGTCCCGGGCGACCTTCCGTGACTTGAACCGTGGCGTGAGCTCGCTGCCCGCGATAAAGCCGTCGTGGAGCGACCGCCGCCACCGCGCCTTGAAGTCGCTGCCTTCTCCGGTCTCCCCCTTTCCAAGCGCTCCCTCCTGGTGGGTTTGCTGGGTCAGCGCCTGGCCGTCCGTCTTCTTCCGGCCGAGGACCGTGGCGAGGAGCTCCGCGGAGGTCTTGCCGTCCCACAGCGGGCGGATGAGCGGCTGGGCCACGCTGACGGCGCCGTCCCATGTGCGGGCGTCCGCCCAGGACTCCAGGTAGTGGGCCCGGGGGATGTGCCAGCGGCAGCACGCCGACGTCTCGTCGTTGTAGTCGCCGAGGTGGGCGCTTCGGAGGGAGGGGAGCCGCTCGGCGAGCTTCTCCCGGACGTCGGCGGGCGCGTCGTAGACGGGGTTGCCCCCGAGGATGAGGAGCGTGGAGATGGACTCGAGCGTGTCCCGCAGCTCGCGGAGGGCCTCCGTGTGCGCGGACCGGTCCGCCTCGGGCTCCTCCGTGTACTCCACGGTGTTTCCCGTGGCCCCGAGCGCCACGTTGAGGGCGTGGATGAGGGCGTGGACCTCCGGCGGCTGGTTGAAGCCCGCGGTGAGGACCGCCTTGCCCTGCGAGGCGAGCAGATCCTTGGCGAGCGCCTCGACCGAGGCGTCCGCTTCCTCGGAGTCCTCCGCGGGCAGATCGAGACCCTTCGGAGGCGAGATCTCCTCGAAGACGCGGGACGCGAGGCGACGGAGGTAGCCGCCGATGCGCGAAGAGGGGAGGGCCAGGCGGTTGTCGGCGTTCGTCCCCGTCAGCGTGTGGACGTTCTCGATGGCGTAGAGGCGATGAGACTCCTTCTTCTGGGCCATCCGTCGGCGGCCGCGGGCGAAGTCGCGGGCGTGCTTCACCGCCGCGGGGTGGCTGCCGAGGATGTCCGCGTCGAAGCAGACGATCGCGTGGCATGCGTCGAGCTTCAGGTGCGGGCGGACCGCCTCGCCGAACGCCAGACGCGTGCCCTCGATCTCGTTGTCGCGGCTCACCGGCTCGTGCTCGAACCACTTCGCCTTCGGATACTCGCGGGCCAACTCCTCCTTGAGACGGTGAACCGTGGGCGAGCTGGTGGTCTCGCTGAGGACCGCGAAGCCGCTGCCGTCGCCGCTGCTCGCCAGCGCCTCGCGGAGATGTCCGGTGATGTGCCCTAGCGACACGGTCTTGGCGGTCCGGTCACCTCCCTCGCCATTCCGCTCCGTGGGCGCCGTCGCCCGGTCGGGGTCGTAGAGGTTGAGCACGCTGGCCTGCGCCGTCGCGTCCGAGGCGCCGCGGTGGATGGGCTGGACCGCTTGCTCCTTCTGGCAGAAGGGGTGGGTGGGGTTGCCCTCGATCTTGATGGGCCGGCCGTCGTAGCTCTCCGCGAGGAGGGGCTTGGCCACGCCCGCCACCTCCATCACCGTGGCGTAGTGCTCCGGGACGCCGGGCGCCTGGTCCTCCGGGCGGTCCGCGTACGGCGCGACCTTCGACTCCGGCCAGCGACGGCAGCCGCTGGCGCTCGCCAGCGCCATCGACGCGGCCATGATCTTCATGAACTGGCGGCGGTTGGGCGACCGGACCTCGTCCGGGTCGTAGCCGGGAAACTCGTTCTCGACGAAGCGGCGATGCTCGGGCGTGTCCGCGAGCTGCTCGAGGCTTCGCCAGTAGACCCGGCCTGTCTGTTGCTCTAGCGATGACATAAGGAGCAGTCCGATAGGCGATTTCCGGACGTGTCGATCTTGTACTTCTTCTTCATCTTCTTGCCGATCTTCTTCCGCTGCTTCTCGCTCAGCGAGGCCACCCACCCGAGGTCCGTCACCCGGTCCTTCGGGACGAGGTGCTTGGTCGGGTTGCGGTGGCACTCGAGACACCACCCCATGCTGAGCGGCGCCACCTGTCGGACCCGCTTCATCTGGTCGATGCGGCCGTGGCACTCGTAGCAGCTCACCCCGTTGTTCACGTGGGCGGAGTGGTTGAAGAAGACGTAGTCGGGGAGGTCGTGGACCTTCACCCACTCCACGGGCTTGCCGGTGGCGTAGCTCCGCTTGAGCGGGGCCAGCTTCTCGCTGTCCCAGCGAATGCCCGGGCCGACCACCTGCTGCCCCTTCTTCTCCATCCGGGTGCGGCCGTGGCAGTTCATGCAGACCTCCGTGGGGGGAAGCGCCGCGAAGCTCGCGTCCTCCACAGTCGTGTGGCAGTAGCGACAGTCGAGGTTGAGCTGTCCTGCGTGGAGGGCGTGGCTGTAGGGTACAGGCTGCTTGGGGGCGTAGTTGGCGTTGATGGTTTCCGGGGCGGCGCCGTAGCCGACTAAGACGACCATGTACGGCAGCCCCGCCGCGAGCAGAACCAGGGCCACGGGGACCACCCAGTTCGCCCATCGAGGAAACATCTGCCGGGATGAGGCGGGCCGCTTTTCTGCCATTCCACCTTCTTTCGGAGCCGGAGCGAGGGAAGCGAAGATTGTAACCGGGGCCCGTGTGGCGTCCACGCGACCCCGGGGGGAAATTGTGATTTTTTGCACGAAGTCGGGCGGGTCCACCGTCGGCGGCCTGGAGCCTGGGGCATGGGGGCCGGAGCCTGGTCGAGAGGACGGGGGGATCGAGCCCGATCCGCTACGGTGGGCGGTCCGCTCCCCTCTGTGCGCGATGCCTCGGGCCCCATGCACCATGCCCCATGTTCCCTGCCCCATGCTCCAGACCCGGTGCCCCGCCCTACCCTGAGCGGCCTTGGGCCAGCGGAGCGACGAAGGAGTTTCCATGGCGGCCGACGGGACGAGCGATGGGATGCGGCGGGAGGAGCTCCGGGCGGCGCTGTCGCTCGGGGCGATCTTTTCCCTCCGGATGCTCGGGCTGTTCATGATCTACCCCGTCTTCGCCGTCTACGCGGAGGGCCTACGCGGCCACACCCGCTTCACCGTCGGCCTGGCGCTCGGGATCTACGGCCTTGCGCAGGCGGTGATGCAGTCCCCGCTCGGCATGCTCTCGGACCGGGTCGGGCGGCGGCCCGTCATCGCCGCGGGCCTGTTGGTCTTCGCGGTCGGCAGCGTCCTCGCCGCGGTCGCGGAGACGATCCACGGCGTCATCGCCGGCCGGCTCCTCCAAGGAGCCGGGGCGGTCGGGTCCACCCTCCTCGCGCTCGCCGCGGACCTCACCCGCGACGAGCAGCGGACCAAGACCATGGCGATCATGGGGATCGCGATCGGGGCCTCCTTCGTCCTGGCGATGGGTCTCAGTCCCCTCCTCGACATGGCGATCGGCGTGCCGGGCATTTTTTGGCTGACCGGTGGGCTCGCGGCCGTGGGCGTCGCCGTGTTGTTCGCCGTCGTGCCGCGGGCGCCCGCCGTCGCGGCGGAGGCGGAGACCCTGTCGACGGGGGCCCTCTACCGCCGGGTGCTGCGGAACCGCGAGCTGCTGCGGCTGGACTTCGGCATTCTCGCTCAGCACCTCGTCCTGACCGCCGGCTTCGTCGTGCTCCCTCTCTCGCTGCGAGACGCCGGGCTCGGGCGGAGCGAGCAGTGGGTGTTCTACCTGCCCGTGCTCGGAGCGTCCGTCGGGGGCATGAT
>CAZQQP010000108.1:0-3033 GCA_964595475.1 uncultured Planctomycetaceae bacterium
GTCACCCGCTCCCAGCCGTCGAGGTTCTTCCCGTTGAACAGTGGCTGGAAGTCCTCGGCGCTCTCCGCCGCTTCCAACCACCCGAGGGCGAAGCGGCTGAGCGTGATCGCCTTCGGAACCGTGCCGCCGGGGACGTCCTCGCGATCCCCCCGCTCCCAGGCCACGCAGATCGTCCCGTCGTCCCGGACCGCGATGTCGGAGTACGCCGCGAACTTCTCGGAGAGCTGCCGCTCGATGGGCCAGGTGAGCCCCTCGTCGTAGGAGAGCCGCGCCACGAGGTTGTGGCGGCCGGGTCCCTTCGGCCCCGTCCAGACCAGGCGGGTGCGCTCGTCGTCGGTCAGCTTACCGGGGAAGCGGGCGATCGCCGTCGACACGGGAGTCACCTCCTGCCCCGGCCGCGGCTCCGACCAGGATTGGCCGCCGTCGTCGCTCGTCGCGACCCAGCGGTGCGGCCCGCGTGTCTGACGGGCGTCGAGAAGGATGCGGCCGTTGGCCAGCTCGACCATCTGGCTCTCGTTGGACAGCGGACCGACCATCTCGCCATGCTGCCACGTCTTGCCGTGGTCGTCGCTGTAGATGGCGAAGGAGTGCATCATCTTCTTGATGGCACGGCCTCCGCCCGGCTTGGCCGCCGCGGGGATGAGGAGGCGGCCGCCGCTCGTCTGGATTCCCGACCCCGGACCGGTCACCGCCGCTCCCCACGCGCCGTAGTCCCGTGTGGCGCGGGTGAGGTCGATCGGCTCCGACCACGACGCTCCGCCGTCCGCCGACCAGCGAGCCCACACCTGGTTGCCGTCCGTCCCCGGCTTCGCCGCACGGGTGCCGACGCCCGGCTTCCATCGGTTGTAGAGGACCCACAGCTTGCCCGTCTCCCGGTCGACCACCGTGGTCGGGTTCGACGCCGCCCACTTCTCCCCCGGGGCGTCGAGGACCTTCAGCGGTCCCCACGTGGCGCCGCCGTCCGTGGACCGCTTGTAGACGAGGTGGATGGTCCCGCCGCCCGGATCGTGGGCGCTGTCCCGTCGGCCCTCGGCGAGCGCCACCAGCGTGCCGTCCGGCGTCGCGGCGAGCGAGGGGATGCGGAAGGTGTGGTAGCCGCCCTCGCCGTGCACGAGGACGTCAACACGCTGCGGGGCGGGCGGATCGTCGGCGGCGAGCACGGCCGCCGACGGCCCGACCCAACACGCGAGACCGACGACGACGCCGAGCAACAACCGGTAGCGCATGGCATGACCCTGTGGAAGGTGCGGTCGCGTTGCGGAAAAGCGTCTTTCTCGCTCCCCGCCCGGTGGATGTCAACGCCGGGCCACAAACGCGAGGCGGCCGGAAGCGTGCGGGACGAGCGCCGGTCCCGTGGGCGCGGGGCATCTCCGACACGGGACGGGTTCGGCCGGCTTCCCGAGCGCGTTCCGTGCGATTGACGCGCGGCGCCGTGCGAAGTAGAAAGGCCATTCCCAATCGCCCAGGGAGTGCAGCGATGTCTACGGCACGTTCGTGGCTCCGCCGGGGCGGCCGGTCGACCGTCGCAGCGATCGCGGCCTGTCTCGCGCTGTCGGGGTCGGCGGCCGGCGCGGGCTCCGACGAGGTGAGCTACAACCGCGACGTACGGCCCATCCTCTCCACCCACTGCTTCGAGTGTCACGGCAAGGACGCCGGAAACCGGAAGGCGGGCCTGCGTCTCGACGAGCGGGCGGGCGCCGTCAAGGACCGAAAGGGAACCGGCGACGCGAACGGCGGACCGGCCATCGTCCCGGGCAAGCCGGCCGAGAGCGCGCTGATCCGCCGTGTCACGGCCGACGACCCCGATCGCCGCATGCCGCCGGAGGGCGACCCGCTGACCGACGCCCAGATCCGGACCCTCGAGCGGTGGATCGAAGCGGGCGCGGAGTACCAGCGCCACTGGGCGTACATCCCGCCGGAGCGGCCGACGCCACCGGAGGTGGACAACAGCGAGTGGGTCCGCAACCCGATCGACCGCTTCATCCTCCACAAGCTCGAGGAGGCGGGGCTCGACCCCGCGCCGGCGGCGGACCGGCGTACCCTCGTCCGTCGGCTCTCCTTCGACCTCCGCGGGCTCCCGCCGAGACCCGCGACCGTCGACCGCTTTCGGTCCGCGTCGCGCCCCGACGCTTACCGAAGGCTCGTCGACCGTCTGCTCGCCTCGCCCGCCTACGGCGAGCGGATGGCGATGCACTGGCTGGACCTCGTCCGCTACGCCGATACCAACGGCTTTCACGGGGACAACTATCGCCCCGTGTGGAAGTACCGCTCCTACGTCGTCGACGCGATGAATCAGAACAAGCCGTTCGACCGCTTCACGGTCGAGCAGATCGCCGGCGACCTCCTCCCGAACCCAACCTGGGAGGAGAAGATCGCCTCGGGCTACAACCGCCTCCTGAAGACGACACGCGAGGGGGGCGCCCAGCCCGGCGAGTACCGCGCCATCTACGCGGCGGAGCGGGTCCGGAACGTCTCCACGGTGTGGCTCGCCGCCACGATGGGCTGTGCCCAGTGCCACGACCACAAGTACGACCCCTACACCATGGCGGACTTCTACCGCCTCGGCGCCTTCTTCGCGGACATCAAGGAGAAGGCGGTGGGCAAGCAGCCACCGGTGCGCATCCCGACGCCCGAGGCCAAGGCGCGGCTGAAAAAGCTCGACACGCGCATCAAGGAGGTCCGCGCCGTCCTCGACGAGCACACGCCCGCCCTCGCTCGGGCCCAGAAGCAATGGGAGGAGAAGCTCAAGAGCCAGGACGTGAGCTGGAAGCAACTGGACGTGGTCGAGGCGGGCTCGAAGCGGGGCACGGAGCTCGAGGTCCTCGACGACGGATCGCTCCTCGCGAAGGGAGATGGTCCGCCCAAGGACACGTACACGCTGACGCTGCGAACGGACCTCGAAGGCGTCACCGCGATCCGCCTCGAGGTGCTTCCCCACGACAGCCTGCCTCGGAGCGGTCCGGGGCGTGCCGGCAACGGAAACTTCGTCCTCAACGAAGTGGAGGCCTCGGTCGGCGGCGAGCCCGTCGAGTG
>CAZQQP010000108.1:3043-13629 GCA_964595475.1 uncultured Planctomycetaceae bacterium
AGTGGAACGGGGCCGCCGCCTCGCACTCCCAGAACAACTGGAGCGTCGAGGGGGCCATCGACGGGAAGAGCAACTCCGGCTGGGCCATCCTGAAGCAGACGGGCCAGCCCAACCACGCCGTCTTCCGGCTGGCGAGCCCGGTCGGCTCGGACGGCCCGACCAAGCTCCGGGTGAAGCTGCACCATACCTATGGCAACCGCCACACCCTCGGCCGCTTCCGCCTCAGCGCCACGGCCGCGTCCAACCCGCTCGAGCTCGACGAGCTGCCCGAGAAGATCCGGCAAATTCTCGAGGTCGTGCCCGGCAAGCGCGACGACGCCCAGAAGAAGCGGCTCGCGGCGTACTACCGCAGCGTCGCCCCGTCGCTCGCCGATGAGCGGGAGAAGCTCGCGAGCTTGAAGAAGGAGAAGAAGAAGGTCCGCGAGTCCCTCCCCAAGACGCTCGTCTCGGTGAGCCGGGATCAGCCGCGGGAGACCCACATCCTCAAGCGGGGCAACTGGATGAACCCCGGGCGGAAGGTCGGCCCCGCCGTGCCGCACTTCCTCCCCGAGATGGACAGCAGCAAGGGCCGTCCCACGCGGCTGGACCTCGCGAAGTGGCTGGTGCGTCGGGACAACCCCCTGACGGCTCGGGTCTTCGTCAACCGGTTGTGGATGCTCTTCTTCGGCGAGGGCCTGGTCCGCACTCCGGCGGACCTCGGGACACAGGGGAAGCTTCCCACCCATCCGGAGCTGCTCGACTGGCTCGCGGTCGAGTTCATGGAAAGCGGCTGGGACGTCAAGCACATGGTCCGGCTCATGGTCACCTCGAGCGCCTATCGCCAGAGCTCGGACGCGACCGAGGAGAAGCGGAAGGCCGATCCGAAGAACAAGCTCGTGGGGAGACAGGGCCGCTTCCGTCTCCCCGCGGAGATGGTCCGGAACAACGCGTTGGCGGTCGCGGGCATGCTCTCCCGGAAGATGGGCGGGCCGAGTGTCAAGCCCTACCAGCCCGACGGATATTGGAAGCACCTCAACTTCCCCAAGCGGACCTACAAGGAGAGCGAGGGGGAGGACCTCTACCGCCGGGGCCTCTACACCTTCTGGCAGCGGACGTTCCTCCACCCGGCCATGAAGGCCTTCGACGCGCCCAATCGCCAGTCGTGCACCGTGGAGCGGCCCGAGTCCAACACGCCGCTGCAGGCCCTGGTCCTTCTCAACGACAAGACCTACGTGGAGGCGGCGCGGGTGCTCGCGGGCCGCGTGGCCCGGCGCACCGACCTCGGGGTCGAGCGGAAGGTCCACCATCTGTTCCGTCGCGTGCTCGGCCGCAAGGCCTCGTCGGAGGAGGTCGACCGCCTGACGTCACTGTTCCGCCGCCACCGGAAGCAGTACAAGCGGGACGCGTCCGCGGCGAAGCGGCTGGTTCGCGTGGGGGAATGGCCCGTCCCCGCTCACGCCAACCCCGCGACGCTCGCCGCGTGGACCTCCGTCTGCCGCGTCGTCCTGAACCTCAACGAGACCATCACCCGGTTCTAAGGGACCGCCCATGGACTGGCTGGACGCACACAAGCGGGAGATCGCCCGACGCACCTTCCTCCGCCGGTCGGGCGCGGGCGTCGGGTCCATCGCCCTCGCGTCGCTCCTCCGGCCCGACCTCCTCCGGGCGAGCGGCACCTCGGAGCCGTGGCGAGGCGTCGTCGACCCGAGACACTTCGCCCCCCGGGCGAAGCGGGTGATCTACCTCTACATGGCCGGCGGCCCGTCCCACCTCGAGACCTTCGACTACAAGCCGAAGCTCGCGGAGATGGACGGCGAGCCCATGCCCAAGTCGCTGACGAAGGGCCAGCCCATCGCCCAGCTCCAGGGCAACAAGCTGCGGTGCTTCGCGCCGCAGTTCTCCTTCCGCCGCTTCGGCGAGAGCGGCCAGGAGATGTGCGAGCTGTTCCCTCACCTCGGCTCGGTGGCGGACGACATCTGCATCGTCCGGTCCATGAAGACGGACGCCATCAACCACGATCCCGCCCACACCTTCATGAACACGGGCACGCTCATCGCCGGCCGTCCGTCGATGGGGTCGTGGCTCCTCTACGGCCTCGGCAGCGAGGCGGACAACCTCCCCGGCTTCGTGGTCATGACCTCGGTGGGGAAGGGCGGCCAGGCTCAGCCGATCGCGGCTCGCCAGTGGTCCAGCGGCTTCCTCCCCAGCCGCTTCCAGGGCGTCCAGTTCCGGTCGAGCGGCGACCCGGTCCTCTACGTCCGCAGCCCCAAAGGAGTGAACCGCCGTCGGCAGGGCGATGTCGTCGACACGGTCCAGTCGCTGAACCGACGCCGCGCCGACGTGGTCGACGACCCGGAGATCGCGGCGCGGATCGCCCAGTATGAGATGGCCTTCAAGATGCAGGCGAGCGTGCCGGAGCTGACCGACCTCTCCGACGAGCCGCAGTCCGTGATGGACCTCTACGGCACGGACGGCCGCGACGGGTCGTTCGCGTCCAACTGTCTGCTGGCTCGTCGCCTCGCGGAGCGGGGCACCCGCTTCATCCAGCTCTACCACCGAGCGTGGGACCACCACGGCGGCATCAAGAACAGCATGAAGGTCACTGCCAAGGAAGTGGACCGGGCGTCCGCGGCGCTGATCAAGGACCTCAAGCAGCGGGGCATGCTCGAGGACACGCTGGTCGTCTGGGGCGGGGAGTTCGGCCGGACGCCGATGGCCCAGGGAAGCGGACGCGACCACCACATCCAGGGCTTCTCCATGTGGCTCGCCGGCGGCGGCATCCGGGGTGGGATCACGCACGGAGCGACGGACGAGCTGGGGTACAACGCCGTGAAGGACGTGGTCCACGTCCACGACCTCCACGCGACCATGCTCCGTCAGCTCGGCGTGGACCACGAGAAGCTCACCTACCACACGCAGGGGAGGGACTTCCGCCTGACCAACGTCGGCGGACACGTGGTGGACCCGATCGTCACGTGAGACACGACACCACCAAACTTTTTCTCGCTCTTCGGGGTCGCTCCAGTGACCCCACCCGGGTCGCGATCCCAGATCGAAGATGCGGTTGGAATCGTCGGCGAATTCTTCGTCAAAGCAGCCGCCAATCACCGATGTTTGCAAGGCGCGACCTACATCTCGGTTTTCGGCAGACGATCCCGAAATCTCCCGAAAATCCACCACCATGCTCTTACCCGAGGCAAGACCGGTGCCCTCCAGTCTCGACCGAGGGAAGCAAGCGCGCGTCGCATCCTTTTGGAGTTCCGTACGCGGATCTGTTTGAGGCATATGATCGCCGCTCGCCGAGCATGCCAATCTCGCATCTCCAAGGCCCTGCAGATGTCTCGTTCCCACAAAACAGGCTCGGTATCCGGGAATTGCGATCGCCCCCACGTCCCAAAGAATTCAATGACTCCCGCGCGAACTCGAGGGTCTGGATCATAAGTCGCGACGCCTCGAATATCGCCTCGGAGAGCACAGGCCTCGGGCGGACCGATCCGTGCTATCGCGCACAGAGCGTACAGGCGTCCCTCCCAATCGCTGCCATGGTGTAGGTACCGTTTTAGAAGCGGGAGATAGGCAAGACACGATCTGTCGACTCGGGCGATGGACGCACTCGCCTCGTCCCGCGCCAGATCGCATCGTACGCGGTTTCCCCCAAACGCTCGGCCTTCGTAGATCCGAACCATCTCTGGGATATTGACCGAAGGACCCGTTGTGCGATGTGTGGACATTGGCTTCACCGGTGGAGGCATGCGGATTGCCGGGCATGCTGAACTCGGCACAGGTCGGCTCTCGTTCGCGAGCCACGTCCGTCAGCCGTTGTGTCCGGCGGTGAAGGCCGCGTTGAAAACGGGTGGGAGCGATGGCCAACGTTGGTAGATCTCCGCGAGTTCGGCCTGGGAAGGCGCCTCCTGTCGCTCGCTGCTGTTTTTCCGGAGGAGCTTCACAAGTGGTTCGGGAGGGCAGCCGAGGAACGCGGCCCACTCCGCGGCGGTCCGTTGAAGGAGCTCCTCGTACTCGGGTGGGAGATCGTCACCGCCGGCGTCGGCGCAATCGTCGGGTGCTTTGACGCTCGATCCGCGCCGGAGCATGTCGGCCACCGCCGGGACCGCCGGAACCATCCGCTCGACCGGGAAGGCGGGGTTCAGCAGATAGCCGTCGAGCCGCGTAAAAAGGCTCTCGTCTCGCCCCAGCGGCGGGCGGAGCTCGAGCTGCTCCGGGTCGCTGGAGTCCGACGCCATCCAGTTGTCCCAGAGGGCGACACCACGGTGGCGAAGCCGCGGCACGTCGTCGCCGTGGACGGTCGCCGGGCGAACGGCGGGGCCCGTCCAGAGGAGGGGAAGCTCGGCCGGCAACCCGTCGTCCAGCGGCGACAGCGCCATCTCGAGGTCGGACCGGCTGCCCGAATAGGACGCGGGACAGAAGGCGCGAAGCGCTGTGGGAAAGCGCTCCGTCAGACGGTGTGCGAGCCGTGCCTGCCTCCGTTCCTCGTCCTCCGTCTCCGCGCCGGGCACGTCGTCGAAGAGGAGGGCGACCCCGTCGGCGCCGAGGTCGAGCACCTGCTCGACGACGGCAAAGAGGCCGCTCTCCCCGCCACGGTGGTTGGACGACGGGCCCGGGGCGAGGCCCCAAAGGAACTGCACGCCCGTGTCGCGGGCGACACGGAAGGTCTCGGCCCACGCCGATCGGTCGCCGATCCACTCCGGGTTGAGCGCCCGCTCGCTCGGCCGGTCCCGGCGCCCCCGCATCCACTTCGGGTCGTACAGGTATGCGTTCAGCCCCTTCTCCCCCATGCGCCGAATGAGCGCCATTCGCTTGTCCGGGTCGAACTCGCGGGAACGCCCGTTCACCGGGTCGTCCGGCGACCAGTAGAAGCCTTCCACGATGCCGCGGATTCGGGGTTTCATTGCACTCCGGACAGCAGCGGACGACTTCGGATTACGTGACAGGTCTCGAATCGGTCTTCAGCCACGCCAAACGGAAAGTGAGCCGCCCTTTTCGAGACGACCGTCACGAGTCGCTGTCGCGCCTGGCCTTCGCCAGCTCGTGGAGCAGGTCGAGCAGGGTCGATCGGATCTTCGGCTCGGCGTGGACCTCCAGGCGGCTCGTCCTCGCCAGCCACGTCTCGTAGCCGCCGAGGCGATGCTGCTTGGGCGGCGGGAGATAGCCCGCGGCGCCGTTGGCGAGCTCGATGTTGAACGTGGGAGAGAGCGGGCTCTTCCTCGCGAGGGCGAGGCCCGTCTGGGTGAAGACCTCGCAGGGGATCGCCGTGATGCCCAGCTCGCCGATGCGGACGGCCTGCAGCCGCAGGTCCTCCTTCTTCGGCATGTCCGCGACGTGCATGGTCTCCTTGACGTAGACCTCGGGCCACCGAAGCCGCTTGTCCGCCCGGAGCTTGGCCCGCACCGCGGGCCACCGCTCCTTCGCCCACGCGAGCCGCTCCTCGCTGGGCACGCGCCGCTTCACCGTCAGGTCCTTCTCCCGCATGGCGATGGGGACCGACCGATGGTCGATGGTCCGCCGAACCTCGAGGACCTTCTCCGCCACCTTCCGCCCGACCCGGCGGATCTCCGACCACGGCGGCCCGCCTTGTCGCGGGCTGCCGACGTTGCCGCTGTTGCCGTTGGCCATGAGGCCGACGAAGCGGTGCGTCCGCTCCTCGCCGCCGAGCTTCTTCCGCAGCACCTTGGGGACCACGCCGAAGTAGTCCGCGCTCACGTGGCCCGGCTCGTAGCCGCCGACGTAGTGGATGCTGAACGCCGCGAGGATCGCCAGCGGCGTCCCGTCGGCGTGCTCCACCGAGAGGACGGGCAGCCGCGGGTCGACGGGACCGGACGGGCGAGAGGTCTTGTTTCGCCCGCGGACGGAGCCCACCCTTTCGTCGCGAGGGCCGAAGGGCGTCCACGCCTTGGTGCCCTCCTTTAGATACTTCCGCCGGATGGTGGGCATCTCCGCCAGCTTGCCGACGCCCCAGCCGACCTTCGCGGGGGCCAGCCGCTTCGCGGCCTTGACCACCGCCTCCACCAGCCCGTCCTCGAGCTGGCGGTAGTACTTCTTGTCGATCGTCTCTTGGCTGATCCCCGACGCCCTCGGCGTGGCGTGCGTATGGGTCGCCGCCATGAGCACCCGGTCGGGTCGAATGCCGACGCGCTTCCGGATGCGCTTCCGGGCCCGGTCGTAGAGCCGTCGCCAGACCATCGTGCTGTCGCAGATGACGATCGCGAGCCGGGTGTCGTCGTCGGCGAGGACGAGGGCCCTCGCGTGGAGCCGGTCGTGGACGGCGCGGACCACCCCGTTCTGGCTGATGGCGCCGTCGAGGGAGACACCCTCGGGCGGGGTGATGTCCGCGGTGGCGGCGCCGGCGCGGAGCCCCGCCGACAGCGGCGCGGACGCAGCGAGGAGCAACGAGCCGGCGAGCAATAGGAGGCGTCTCATGAACGAACCTCTCCCCAGTCTCGTTTTACGGTCGCGCGACCCGAGACCCCTCACGGGCAAGCTGCGCTACCCGTGCGACCCGACGCCGTGAGCTGACGGGAGGCGCCGAAACGTATGGTCTGCTCCGTCCTTCCGCGTCCGCGGTGTGCCCCGGGCCGCCGATCTTGCTTGGGTGGCACGGACAAGGCCGTCCGCGGCCTTGTCCGTGTCGCGCTCGCCGTTCGCGGTCACGACCCGTCCTCCGGAAGCTTCCGAAGCGGGCGGATCCAGATGTTGCGGAAGCGGTGGACGCCCCCGCTGCCGTGGTGCTGCAGCGAGACGAAGCCCTTCTTGAACCGGTCGTCGCGGATGTCCGTCGTCTTCACCCCGTTGAGCCAGATCTCGATGCGGTTCCCCCGGCAGCGGATGCGGAAGGTGTTCCACCCGCCCTTCCGGAACACGCCCTTGGATCGTTTCCGGAACGTCTGCTTCTCTTTCTCGTTCGTCGGCCAGACCCACCCCGACCCGATGGCGTAGACCTTGCCGCTCCGCTTCCCGTCGAGCTCGCACTGATAGCCCTTGGGCTTGCCCTCCTCCCCCTGACAGCGAAAGCCGATGCCCGAGTTGTAGTGGTCGGGCATCTTCGCCTCGACACGCAGCTCGAAGTCCTTGTACGCCTTCTCATGGGCGAGCCAGAGGTTCGCCCCCTTGGAGAGCATGCGGATCTCGCCGTTCTTGGCCTCCACCTTGCCGTCGGCTCGCGCTTCCCAGACGTCGAGGGTCTCGCCGTCGAACAGGCGTGCCCACTCGCCGCGTCGGCGACGGGCGAGGAAGCCCTTCGCCGCGAAGCTGGTGAACATCGCCAGATCCTGCTTGCCCGTCTGGACGACGGTCGCCGGCGTGTCGGACGGCCGGATGGACCGGGCCCGCTCGAGCACCTGACGCATCGCCGGCACGGCGCCGCGTGCCGCGTCGCCGAGCATCTCGATGTTGCGGGCGGCTTTCAGGACGGCGGTCAGGCTGTCGTGCTTGAGCGTGTCGGTCAGGACGGGCAAGGCCTTGTCCGCCTCGCCGTGCGTCCCGAGCGCCCGCGCCGCCGCGGTCCGGACCGCCGCCGATCCGTCGGACAGCGCTTGCTCCAGTGCCTTACGCGCCTTGGCCGACAGGCTGTCCCGCGCCGCGAGGCCGATCGCGCCCCAGTAGCGCACGCCCGGCCGCTCGCTGGCGAGGTTGGAGAGGAGGGTGGCCTCCTTGGCCTTGCCGACGTCCGAGGCGGCGTCGATCAGCGGCCCCACGTCGAGGCTTCCGTCGCGGGTCGCCTTCCACGGGGTCGTGTTCTCGGCCACCTTCCACGCCTCGCTCTCCGGGAGAAACCCGACATCGTGGATCTCGCGAAGGTGGCGACGGTTCGCCTTCCGCAGCCGCCGGAGCACATCCTGGTGCTCGTCGGAGTCCGCGAGGTTGTGCAGGTTTTTCGGATCCTCGCGACAGTCGTACAGCTCCTCGACCGGCCGGCTCGGCGCGGCGTAGTGCCACTGGGGATCGGTCATGGTCTTCGGGGCGGCGAGGCGGTAGATCTCGTCGCGGATGACGCCCTTGTCCGGCCACCAGCTCGGCTGGTTGTACCCGAGGTCCGGCCGGTAGTTGCGGATGTAGAGATATCGCTTGGACCGGACGGACCGGGCCACGTCGAAGGCCTCGTCCACGCGGTCGCGGTGGCCGTAGACGTACTCTCTCGGCGAGGCGGCCGCCTCGCCGAGGAAGGGCTTGCCCTGTGTGTCGTCGGGAATGTCGGCGCCCGCGAGGCTGAGGACCGTCGGGCCGAAGTCGACGAAGCTGACCAGCCGATCCACGGTCTCGCCGGGCTCCGCGGGCGCCAGATGCTCGTATTTCTCGGGAAAGCGGACGAGGAGGGGAACCCGCATGCCCGTGTCGAGCAGCGCCCGCTTGTGGCGGGGAAGCCCCGTCCCGTGGTCGCCGTAGAAGAAGACGATCGTCTCGTCGGCGAGGCCGTCCGCCTCGAGCTGATCGAGGATCGCGCCGACCTCCTTGTCCATCGCCGTCACGCAGTCGTAGAAGCGGGCCACGGTCCGCCGGACCACCATCGTGTCGGGGTAGTACGGGGGAACCGGCGCCTTCGCGGGGTCGTGGATCTCCGCGGGCTTCAGGCGGCTCTGGACCTTGTCCAGGAATCGCCTCCGCGGCCAGACCATCGCCCGGCTCTGGTGCGAGGTCACCAGGTTGAAGACGCTGAAGAAGGGGGCGTCGCCGTCCCGCTTCCGCCAGTGGGCGTCGCCGCTGCTCTCGTCCCACGACGCCTCGACGATCGCCGGCTCCCGCGACGTGTTGTAGTCCGTCTTCTTGTTGTTCGTCGTGTAGTAGCCGAGCTTCCGGAGACGCGAGGGGAAGCCCTCCATCCGCTCCGGGATGGGAAAGGCGGACCGCATGTCCTGCGTACCGAGGGACGGGGCGTAGCGTCCCGTGATCAGGCAGGACCGAGCCGGCGAGCAGACCGGCGCCGTCGCGAAGGCGTGGGTATACCGAACGCTCTCCGCCGCGAGTCCGTCGATGTTCGGCGTGTGGGCGTAGGAGTCGCCGTAACAGCCGAGGGCCGGGCTGAAGTCCTCCGCCGTGATCCAGAGGATGTTGGGCCGGTCTTCCGCCGCGGCGGTGCCGCAGGCGATCGCGATCAGGGCGGCGACGAGGGGGGAACGTTGCATGGAGGGCTCCGTCTTCGGGGTCGATAGAAAGCTGAGTGTCTCAAAGACGCCGTCGTCCGGTCAAGCGCGGGCACGGCCGACGGTCACGCATTGGCAGGCGACCCGGCGTGCGTTAGCATCGCTGCCGCGACGCGACCGAAGGAGACATGCCATGGTTCACCGGCTCACGCGACGGGAGTTTCTCGCCACCGCGGCCGC
This sequence comes from uncultured Planctomycetaceae bacterium, assembly GCA_964595475.1. Taxonomy (GTDB): domain Bacteria; phylum Planctomycetota; class Phycisphaerae; order Phycisphaerales; family Zrk34; genus CAZQQP01. The sequence continues at coordinate 12,355 of CAZQQP010000108.1, forward strand.
CGGCCTTTCGACCGGCTGGGCCCACGCGGCGGGCTTCGAGACGGAGCTGAAGAAGGCCCTCATCGGGCGGCCCTCGGAGAAGGTCTTCCGCCGCTGGAGGGAGGCGGGCTTCGCGGGGATGGACACCAAGGAGTGGAACGTCTCCGCGGCCGACGCCGCCAAGGCCCGGAAGACGGCGGAGGATCTGGACATGCGGATCCACGGGGTCCGCCGCGGCTGGGTGGACCTCGACAGCCGCGACGAGGGACGGGTGACCAAGGCCATGGAGAGCATCAAGACGGCGCTTCGGGCGGCCGAGGGCTACGGGGCCACCACCATCCTCCTGATCCCCGCCCGCGTCGGCGGCATGCCGATGCCCGCTGCCTGGGAGTTCGACATCGAGTTCGACGAGAAGACGGCACGGGTCACGAGCGTCGCCCCCGGCGACAACGCCAAATATCAAAAGTACATCGACGCCCACAATCGCGCCACGGAGAAGTCGCGGGAGGCGCTGGCGAAGCTCGCGTCGACGGCGGAGGAGACAGGCGTGACCATCGCCCTCGAGAACGTATGGAACAACCTGTGGGTGAAGCCCGACCTCTTCCGGTCGTTCATCGATTCGGTGGAGAGCCCGTGGGTCCGGGCGTATTACGACATCGGCAACCACGTGAAGTACGGGAAGCCGGAGCGGTGGATTCACACCCTCGGCGACCGGATCGTCAAGGTGGACGTGAAGGACTTCCAGCTGAACCCGAACGGCCAAGGCGGCAAGTTCGTCCCGATCCGCGACGGCAGCGTCGACTGGCCGACGGTCCGCCGGGCACTGGACGACATCGGATACAGCGGCTGGATGACCATCGAGGGCAGCGCCGGCCTATCCCTGAAAAAGCGAAGCCGCCGCCTCGATCGAATCATCGCGGGCAAGTGATCCTCCGGCGTCGTCTCCGGCGATAGCCGGTCCGGTCCACGATGCCGTGGGTCGACCTCCGCTGGCCGACGTGGGAGTGCCAAGCAGCGACGGCCACGCCATCGAGCCCCGGCCGGGAGCTTGGCCGTGTCCGATGAACAGTCGGCATACGGCCCGTCGACCGAGAACGAGCAAGACGCCCGGCAGATGGATCTCCTGTTCATCGCGATGCCCTCGTGCTTCAGCGTCGGGGCGTGGACGGTCGCCATCCTTTGCGTCCTCGCGGGACGGCGGCTGGCGCACCGAGCGCGCTACACGTTCTGCCAGGTCGTCGCCGGTAAGGAGGCGGAAAAGAATAAGTTGAGCCTATTCATCGGTGCCAAGGCGGA
>CAZQQP010000109.1:0-10510 GCA_964595475.1 uncultured Planctomycetaceae bacterium
TCGACCGAGAGCGATGGCGACTTTATCCCCATCAAGAGGCACTCAATTCGGTGGGTTGGCCCTTCGCCGCTTAGCGGGCGACCGGTCACGCCCGTTGCCGTTGGGGCCTCGATCGGCCAGATAATGCGTCGGGTGGTCGAAGCAGTGGCAGAGATACCGGGCGAGCAGATCACGGTAGTCCGGCACCGGAAGCTCGTGGTCGCGAACGAACTGAATCTGGTCTGCTTCTGCGTCGTGGGGCCGCAGGTGCTCGAAGACGCCCCCCGTATCGAAAGGTGTGGCCGTACTCGGATCAGGGGAGGCTGGCGACTCGACGGCGGGGCCATAGAACAGTCCAACGCCTGAGGGGTCAGTCGGATCGATGCTCCCCGGTCGGTACCGGAACGTGCTGGCGAAGGTGAACACGTCGTCATCGGTTCCGAGCCGGCTTTCGGGGCTTTCCGGGTCCACCCGCGCCTGCAGACCCCTGCGAACCCGCTCCTGTTGCGAGCAGAAACCCCCAGACCTCCTGATAGGCCCAGCCGCATCCACCGGAAAACTCAGTGCCAACGGCATCCGGGCGGCCACGGTCTGCATCGCGGCTGATACGGCTTGATGCGCGTTAGCCAAGCGGTTGAGGTCCGTGGGTCGCGGATCGCTCATTTCCGGATGCCCCTTTTCGCAAAGAATATGCCGCCGCTTGGGTACGGAGCAACGATGCGGCGACCCGGTCGCCTGGAAGACCGTGGCGGAAAAGTACTGGTAAGACGGGAAAGGAAGCGACGCGAGCGGAGTGGGACCGGAGGTGGGGGCTCGACTGACCGGGACGGGCGCCCCCGCGTGTGCAGGCAGCCCGGGAGAGGAGTGAACGCCGCCACCGGCCATGCTATCGAAAGCGGCCCCGGCACAGGCGAGGACGCCTGTGCCACTGTGCCACTTGTGCCACTGGGCCCGGAGCTACGTCGGCCGGTCCGCGAGCGTCTCGGCGATGTTGCGGCCGACTGCGAGGAGGCGGTCGGTCTCCTCCTGCGTGAAGGTTCGCTCCTCTTGGTTGCCGACGCCGAGGGCGCCGACGATCTCCTCGCCGCGGTAGACCGGCACCGCGACGGCTCCCTTGAGCCCGGTCATCTTGGCGCCGGGACGGACGTCGCCCGAGTCGTCCGTGGCGATGTTGCACGTGTCGATCGGCCGAGCCGCCTCGACCGCCCGGCCCGCCATCCCCTTCCCCACCGGAATAGCTCGAATGATGGAGAGCACCTGCTCGGGCATGTCCGGGGCATACGCCTGAAGGTGAAGCATCCCGTCGTCGCCGAAGAGGTGGAGGGTCCCGCCGTCGGCGCCGAGCTCGCCGACGACGCTTTCCAGCGCTTCTTGAGCCCGCCCCTTCGCGCTGCTGCTGTTCGGATCAGCCATCGTCGCACCTCCTTCTCGTCCGCCCGCGATTGGTTCCGGCCTGTGAGGATCTCCGTATTGAATTCGACCGGCCCGCCGGTTTCGAGATCGGTCGCCCACGGGCAAGCTCAGAAGCTTGCCCGTGCCACCCAACGCCGTGGACTCACGACGTTCTCCGCTCGCCCCCGTCGTCGCGAGCGTAGCCCGGAAGCGTCGTCGAACCCCTCCGCGGACACCGACGGCTCCTTTCAACGGGTGCCCGCGTGTGTGTCGGGGCCAACCGTGCTTTCGGAAACCGCTCCCTTACGGCCCCGGAGGGATCCCTCCCTGGGATCGCGGCTCGTCCCCGGGTCCGCCGGCCAAGGTCGCTCGCGAGCCTTGTCGATTCCCACAGACCGGGAAACAGCCCTGGCACTTCGCCCGCTTGGTTCACGGCGTTGCGTGCCACCCCCGAAACGCCCCGGCCGCTGCCGCGGCCGGGGCGTCACGCGGTCCCGTTCCGTCCACCTCGACTCGCTTGGTCAGTCGAGCTCGCGGATCTTGATGTTCCGCCACCGGACGTAGAGCGGCTCCTCGCGGCCGCCCACGCCGTGGACCTGCAAGCCGATGAAGCCCTTCTTGGAGCTCTTGGGGTCGGTGAGGTCCGCCACGGGCTCGCCGTTGAGCCACGTCTTGATGGTGTCCCCCTTGCAGCGGACGCGATACTTGTTCCACTTGCCGTTGTTGAACAGCTTCTTCTTCTCGCGCTTCTTGCTCAGCCAGCCACGGCCCGTGGCCTCGCCGTAGATGTAGCCGGCCTCGCCGGGGGCCGCCTCGATCTCCACCTGCGGGCCGTAGACGCGGTCGTCGCCCTTGATGTTGCTCCGAATCTGCACGCCGCTGTTCAGCGCGGCGTCCACCTTCACCTCGAAGACGAGGACGAAGTCCGAGAACTTCTTCTTCGTGCAGAGAAAGGTGTTCGGGCTGTTGGGGACGGAGTGCCCCACGATGGCGCCGTCTTTCACCGCGTACTTCGCCTTGCCGCCGTGCTTCTCCCACCCCTTCAGGTTCTCGCCGTTGAACAGGACCTGCCAGTCCTTTTTCTCGTCCGCGAAGGCCGCGGTCGTCAGCGAGGCGACGACCAGAACCGTCAGCCATCCGAGCCCTCGTCGCGTCATCGGTCACCTCCTTTGGTCTTTGGTGCATACTTGCGGATTCTACCCGCCAGTGGGGCGCTCCGGAAGTCTCAGTCGAACGCGTCCGTGATCCGGTCGAGGCCGACCCCCAGCGTCGCGCGGGCCACCCGGCCGAGGGCGTCCTCGTCTCCCGTGAAGTGGACGGTCCGCTGGACGTGGCGGAGGCTCTCCCCCGGCGCCAGCGCCGCCGCGGGGGAGGACGTCTCCAGCTCGTAGAAGCGGCCGAGCTGGTCCGCCCCCTCCCACGCCGGCCCGTCGTTGTAGCTGTTGACCACGTCGCCGCCGTACGGGTGCTCCTGCTTCTTCCAGAGCGAGTTCACGTAGTCCGTCTCGGCCGCCGGAAGCGTGTAATGGACCAGCGTGAGGACGCCGGCGTCCGCGGCGTAGCTGCCGAGGATCGGCTCCGCCCGAGCCGGGGGAATGCCGATCTTGCCGCGGTGGCGGGCGTCGGCGAGGAAGTAGACCACCCCGCGCTCCCGGTCGACCTTCAGGCGGTCCGAGGGGATCTTCCCGAAGTAGCTGTCCGTGACGATGCGGCCGAGGGCCTCCTTCTCGCCGGGGCGGAACGGGACGACCACCGTGGCGGGCGCCTTGAACATGCCGCTGATCCAGATGGACAGGAGGCCGGTCTCCTTCCGCCAGCGCTTCTCCCCCGTGTTGGTAATGCGATTGTCCGTGCTGAACGCCACGGTCCGCACGCCGTGGGGAAGGTCGATGCCCAGGTATCGCGCCGCCCGCCGCGGCCGGAGCAAGCGGACGGTGCGGTCCGCCCGGAGCCGGAACGTGAAGCCGCTGTAGTTGGTCACCGCCATGCGCTTGCGGAACGCCACGCGGCGGGCGCCGCGGGAGACCACGTCCCACCGCCCCCAGTCGATGGGCTCGGGCACGCTCCACGCCTCCAGGTCGAAGTCCTCCCCCTTCTCGAAGTAGATGGAGTACTGCCCACCCTCCGGGCCCATCCAGAAGCGGTCCTCCCCACCGAAGGCGTTGATCTTCGACTGCCGCTCGCCCGACGCGATGAGCTCCCGGTTGATCCACCCGAAGCTCCGCTCCGCCGGCCCGCCGGTCGTGCTCGTCATCACCCGCCCCTGGTACTCCGGTGTCACCACCGCCTTGGCGTCGGAGGCCGAGAGCACGATGACGTCCGTGTGCTTCCTAAGGAAGGCGAGATCCTCGGAGAAGCCACCGGCCGCCGCCAGTCGGGTCGCGATCAGGAGGAAAACGCCCCATGCGAAGGTGTGCCGCATCCGTCGCTCCTTGTTGAACCGCCACGCCGGCTCCCGATGATGGACGGGTGGCCGGTCCGCTGACAACCGTGGCGGGTTGGGCCGCGGCGGAGGTGGACCCGCCACGCCGCTGCCACTTGAATCGGCGTGGGCTCTCGTTCCGGCTGCCCGCCGTCAACCTGTGGAGCGGACGATGACCAGCACGTACTCGCTATTCGCCTTCCTCGTTCTGATCGCGCTGGGTCTGGCGTGGCTGCTGTATCAGCGGAACCGCCTGTCGCGGGAGCGGGATCATCTTCAGTCCCACCTCGACGCGCTCGAGGAGCAGAACAAGGCCGTCCAGGAGCGGCTCGAGACGCTCGCGGGCGAGACGCACGCGGCGGAGTCCCTTCAGCGGACGCTGAGCGAGCATCTGGAGAGCGTCCGAAGCGAGCTGGACCGGTCGATCCAGGCCCTGGGAACGGACGTCCTCCAACGCGCCCTCGAGGAGTCCAACCAGCGCACCCTCTCGGCGGTCTCGGAGCAGCTCCAGACGGAGCAGGCCCGCACCGACGAGAAGCTCGAGGAGCAGCGGCGTGCGGTCGAGCAGGCGCTCCACCCGCTCCAGGAGGCGCTCCAGGCGCAAAAGGAGGAGCACGACCGGGTCGAGCAGTCCCGGCGGAGCACCGAGTCGGAGCTCCAGGAGTCCATCACGAGCCTCGCCGACCAGCAGCGACAGCTTCTCGAGAAGCTCGAGACGATCGCCGGCCATCTCGCACCCCCCGCGGAGGCGGACGGCTCGTCCGCGGCGGGGGGAGCCGTGAAATCGTGTCCGGACTGCGGCGCCTCGGTCGGGTTGGCCGCGGAGGTCTGCAAGCAGTGCGGGCGGGGCTTCTCGCACGCCGACATCGTGACGGCGGTGAGGGAGACCCTCGACCGCGGCGGCCCCGACGCTTCCGCGGCGCAGGGCGTTCTCGACGAGCTGAAGACCCGACACGCGTCGGCGCTGCAGCACGGCAGCGAGCGGGAGCGGATCGAGGCGGCCCACACCCTTCGGGCGACGGGGGATCGATCGCTGCTTCCCACGCTCGTCGACGCGTTGGCGTCCGTGGGCATGACCGGCGGCGAGCTTCCGAGGGAGCTGGTCTCCGCCGTCGAGGAGCTGAGCGATCGCTCTTCCGCGGCGCCGCTGCGTAAAGCGCTTCGGGCGTCGCTGGCGCCGCCTGTGCGTCGGCGGGTCATCGAGCGAGCTCGCGTGCTCGGCATCCGGGAGGCCGTGCCCGAGCTCCAGGAAGTGCTCGTCGCCTCGGGCGTGCACACCACCCCCGGTGCCGACGTCCGCGTGTCGGCGGCCGAAGCGCTCGGCGACCTCGGCGATACCACGGCCATGCAGCCGCTGCTCCAGACGCTCGTCAACGCCCCCGCCCGCGCCGACGCCCTCGTCGACGCCTGTATCGAGGCGCTGTGTAAGCTCGACGGCACGGAGCTGCTGACCCAGGTGCGGGAGATCGGCGCCAAGGCGAGGGGTCCGCACGCCCGACGCCGGCTGATTCGCCTCCTCGGGGAGACCGGCGACCCCGCGGCGATCGAGCCACTCATCGAGCAGCTCCAATGGCCCGCGAGCACCGGCGACGCGGTCCGGCGGGGCCTTCGGTCGGCCACCCCGCTGACGAGCGGCTCGTCCCACCCGGAGCCGCTGCTCACCGACGAGGATTTTCGGCTGACGGCGGAGACGGTCCGGAAGATCGGCGACGACGCGGTCCGCCGGGTGAAGTCCGAGGCCCGTCGCATCGGCGTGCTGAGACGGAGGAAGTTCCTCAGGATGCTCGAGGAGACCGACGAAGCCACGTGACCTTCGCCGTGGAAGCCCGGCGGCCGCTCCCTCGCCCGGCCGCCGCACCGGGACGCCGTCACCCGTCGTCGCCGCCCTTCTTCAGCCGAGCGGTCGGCTCCTCGACCGTGCCGTGGGGCCGCTGGTGCTCGCCCTTCTTCTCGCCGTCCCCGAGGTCCTCTCTCGCCCAGGCGGCGAGGCCCTTCATCTGCTCGACGAGGTCGCGGTGCTTCGCGGCGACGTTCCGGGTCTCTCCGGGGTCCTTTCGCACGTTGTACAGCAGAGGCTCGTCTGGCCGCGGCTTCTTCCGCCAGCCCCGCTGCGGCTTCACGGGCAGGTAGAGCTTCCACGGGCCGCTGCGGACCGCTTGCAGCTGGTCCACCTGGTAGTAGTAGAAGGCGACGTAGGGAGAGGAGGCGTCGGAACGGCCGAAGAGAAGGGGACGGATGTCGTGGCCGTCGAGGATGCGGTCCTGCGGCGGCTTCGTCCCGGCGAGGCGGGCCAGCGTCGGCATGAGATCCATGGTGGTCGTCAGCTCCGAGCACACGGTGTCCGCGGGCACCTTCCCGGGCCACCACGCGATGGTCGGCACGCGCTGGCCGCCCTCCGCCGTGGTGTATCCCCAGCCGGCGAGCGGCTCGTTGCGACCTTGGGGCGGTTGTCGGCGGGGCGCCCCGTTGTCGGAGGTGAAGATGACCAGCGTGCGGCGGGCGAGGCCCAGCCGCTCCAGCGCGTCGAGGATCTGTCCCGTCGACCAGTCGAGCTCCGCCACGGCGTCGCCCCAGGGCCCGTTGCCCGACTCGCCGCGGAAGCGCTCGCTCGCGAACGGGTGGCGGGTGCTCCCCGGCATGGCGTGGGGAAGGTAGAGAAAGAAGGGCTCGTCCCGGTGGTCCTCCATGAACGCGATGGCTTGTTCCGTGTACCGCTTGGTCAGGAGGTTGCGGTCCACCGGCGCCTCGATCACCCGCTCGTTCTTCATGAGCGGCAGCGGCGGCCACGGCTTGTTGGGCCGCTGCGTCATGTCGTCGCTGTACGGCACGCCGAAGTAGAAGTCGAAGCCCTGTCGCGTGGGCAGGAACTTCGGCTGGTCGCCGAGGTGCCACTTTCCGATGGCGGCCGTCGCGTAGCCGCGGTCCTTCAGGACCTCCGCCACCGTGATCTCGTCGGGGTGGAGGCCGATCCGGGAGACGGGGCGGAGCACCGCCCCGTCGGTGCGGGCCATGGAGACGCGCCGTGGGTAGCAGCCCGTGAGGATGCTCGCCCGCGAGGGCGTGCAAACCCCGCTGGTCGCGTAGAAGTGGGTGAACTTCCGCCCCTCCTCCGCCATGCGGTCGAGGTGGGGCGTGTCGTTGGCCTCGGCGCCGAACGGCCCGATGTCGCCGTAGCCGAGGTTGTCGCAGACGATGAGCACGAAGTTGGGCGGCCGCTCCCCTTCCGCGGCGACGAGGCCGCCCGCGGAGAAAAGGACGCCCGCCGCCCAGACGATCGCTATCGCTCCACTCACGGATCGGCGCATGCTGCCTCCTCGGGGTGTCGCCCACGCCGGCAATGTCCCCACGGGTTCGCCAGGAGAGCGGATCGCCCGCGTGGCGTCAAGGTGAGCGGTCCGCGCTTCACCCTCGGTCGATTGTTCGTGTGCTAAGGCCGAACAGGCCGATCAGGCGAAAGAGCAGCGGACTGAGCACCAGGCCGAGGAACGCCGTGTAGCTCAGGCTTAACATCCGGGTCGCCAGCTCCATGGCGGCGGAGCCGGCCGTCGCCCGCGTGGCTGCGCCGGCGACCGCGACGTGGAGCCAGTACCGCGCTTCCAGGACGCCGACGAGCACCAGGTGGGCCGCAGCACCGCAGACGAGGATCAGGAAGCCGAAGGTAAGGGCATGCTCCCGGAGGACCACCTGTCGGACCTGAAGGAGAAGGTAGGCGCCGGCGAGATACCCGAGGGCGTAGGGGCCGACGAGCACGAGCCCGTCGTTGTGCGTCGCGATCAAATCCGTGAGGACGCCGAGCACGCCCCAAGCGACGCCCACCGCCGTCGCCCTCGCGAACAAGCCGACGAGCAGGGCGAGGAGGAGGGGAAAGCGGGGCTCCACCGCTTCCGAGCCGACATGCTTCGCCATCATCGGCGCTGCGCCCACTTGCAAGGCGAGAACCAGATAGGCGCCGACGGCGAAGACCCACCACCTCACGGCCCGCCCCCTTCCCCGCCGTCGGGCACCCGCTTCTCCGGCACGATGACGGTGACGGCGTCGAGATACCTCAGCGACACCGCGGGACGGGCGACCACCCGTTTCCACAGCGGCTCCTCGGCCATCCGCTCCACACGAACCACACGGCCGAGCACCTTCCCCTGCACCGCGTCGGGCCACGCCCCGTCGTCGTACAGCCGAACCAGATCGTCCGCCTCCGCGGGCTGTTTCCGACCGACCACCGCCACCAGCCGTGACCCATCCTTGACCTCGAACTGCGCCCGTCGCTTTTGCAAGAGGCTGTCGAGGTCCTTCTCGGGAAGACGGGGCGGGGTAATGACGGCGTTGAAAGGCGTGCCGCGGCTCGTGATCGGCTCGACCGAGGCGCTGAACGGCCCCACGTCGACCACGCGGCCGACGAGGTTGGGCCCGTCGACGGCGGCCGTCCCCTCCACGATGCCGCGGCGCCGGCCGGCGTCGAGCTGGAGCACGCCGGAGTCGACGCTGCGGCCCGTGATCTCCGCCCGGCGGAAGACGTAGGCGCGGTCCGGGATGCTCTTCCGCAGCTGCTGGAGCTCGCGAACGTGGCGTCGGGCCTCGTCGAGCCGCTGCCGGAGGCTGAGGATCCGCTCGTCCTTGTGGCGGAGCGCCCTCCGCAGCTCCTTCAGCTTCTCCACAGGGGAGCGGACGCTCCGTTCGCCCTCGGAAGCGGCCCCTCCGGCGATCGACGAGGCCGGAGGGGCGGCTCCGACGAGCCAACCGAGGCCGTTGCGGACGTGGCGGAGAGCCTTACGCGCCGGCGTGCTGACGGGAGCGAGCAGCCGCGTGAGGGGCTCGTTCAGCGCGTCCGCGTAGCCGCACCAGCGGTCGGGGAGGAGGGAGAGAATCAGGAGAGCGGCCACCGCCGAGGCGACGGTGGCGCGGGAGCCCGTCCGCACGGTGAGCCGGCTGATGGCACGGTGGGTCGGCACGAGACTGCCACTGGGATCAAGGGAACGGGGCCATTGTAAGCAGGCGGCGGGCGGACGAGCCCGACCTCGCACGCGACGGCCGGTCAGAGCTGATCGAGGTCGCTCTCGAGCGTCTTCTTCCACTCCTCGATGTTCTCGAGATAAATGGACGTGCCGCGTGCCACGTTGGTCAGCGGCTCGTCCGCCACGCGCACGTCGAGGCCCGTGGCGTTGCCGAGGACCACGTCGAGGTTGCGGAGAATCGACCCGCCGCCCGCGAGCATGATGCCGTTCTCCACGAGGTCCGCCGCGAGCTCCGGCTCGGTTCGCTCGAGCGTCCGGGTCACCGTGTTGACGATGGCGTTGCTCGGCTCCTGGAGACACTCGCGGATCTCCTCGGAGGTCACCACGGTCTTCCTCGGCAGACCCGAGATCATGTCCCGGCCGCGGACCTCCATGGTCGTCTCCGCCTCCATGGGCGCGGCGGAGCCGATCTCGACCTTGATCCGCTCCGCGGTCTGCTCGCCGACCATGAGGTTGTAGGTCTTCTTGAGATAATTGGTGATGGCCTCGTCCATCTCGTCGCCCGCGACCCGGATGGAGGTGCACTCCGCGATGTCCGCGAGCGACATGATGGCCACCTCCGTGGTGCCCCCGCCGATGTCGATGATCATGGACGCGGTCGCCTCCGCGATGGGGAGGCCCGCGCCGATGCCCGCGGCCATGGGCTCCTCGACGAGGTAGACCCGGCGGGCGCCCGCGCGCTCCGCGGAGTCGAGGACGGCACGCTTCTCCACGGCCGTGATGCCGGAGGGGACGGAGATGACCACGCGGGGACCGATGAACCGGGTCTTCCCCTGGACCTTCCGGATGAAGTAGCCGAGCATCGCCTCCGTGATCTCGAAGTCGCTGATGACGCCGTCCTTCAGCGGGCGGACCGCCGTGATGGAGCCCGGCGTCTTCCCGAGCATGTCCTTGGCCATCCACCCGACCGCGTTGCCCGAGCGGAGCACCTTGTTCGTCCCCCGCTTGACCGCGACCACGGAGGGCTCGTTCAGGACGATCCCTTCCCCCCGCACGCACACCAGCGTGTTGCAGGTGCCGAGGTCGATGCCCATGTCCACGCTGAACCAGCTTCGGAAGCCGTCGAACACGTACCGCCCCTATCTCGGAACCCGTTCAATCCACGCCCACGCCGCGTCGCGAGCGTCCCGCCGAGGGCATCGCCGTTGGCGCATAAAGCTGAGGCGCTCCTGCGACGTCCGCAGCAGCGCCACCCCGAAGGTAGGCTTCACTCACCGAGAACCCACGCCGATGTCCCCCTCCTCCAGGATCAGGAAGGGGTTGTTCTTCCCGGTGAGCTGGATGTTCTTCCACGCCGTGACGCCAGCGGCCGTCCCCAGCGCCAGGCATGCCACCAGAACGAGCACCGTGTAGACGTTGCTCGGCGGCTTGCCTCCGCCACGTGTTCCGCCTGGAAACCGCGTCATTCACCAGTCCCTGCGGTCTGGATGCTCGGCCCGCCCGCCGAGGCGCGCTCCTTCGCCGGTCGCGCCAGCGCCGCGAGGTCGGACTCGATCTTGCCTTGCTTGAGGATGACCCGCCCCACCGAGGAGTTCCCCTTCACCGCGATGATCCGGACGGTGCCGCGGTAGTCCCCGCTGTCGTGGATCATCAGCCGCATCGCCTTCTGCACCCCGTCGTTGGTCCCCACGTTGAGGGCGACATGCGTCTCCCCGCCGACCTCCTGGACCTTGGTGACGCGGCCGCGGATCGGCGTGCCCGGCTGAGG
>CAZQQP010000109.1:10520-13533 GCA_964595475.1 uncultured Planctomycetaceae bacterium
TCCTTGGGCACCGCCATGCCCGCCGCCTGCACCTGCTCCAGACGGCTGCGGAGCTTCTTGTTCTTCTTCTGCAGGCTCGCGATCTTCTCCTTGTTGAGCTTCACACGCTTCTGGAGGGTCTCGTTCCTCGTCCGGGCCTCGTTGAGGGCTTGGTTCAGCTCGATGTTCTTCTTGCGGAGCTCCAGCGTGGTCTGCCGACGCTTCTTGAGCTCCTTGGCATACATCTGGTTGATCTTCAGGAGCTGCTGGTTGCTCGCGTCCGTCCGCTCCAGGTGGCCCTTGAGCCGCTCGTTGGTATTGGTCAGCCGGGAGACCTGGCTCTCCTTGTCCGCGAGGTCCGCCCGCAGCGCCTCGATTCGGCTGCGGGACTGGGAGAGCTCCGACTCCAGGCCCTGGATCTGCTGATCCTTGCTGTTGAGCATCTTTTGGAGGTCCGCCCGCGCGTTGACCGCGTTGGCCCGCGCGGTCAGCGCCTCGCGGCGGGCCTCCTGGTAGGCCTGCTTGTACGTCTGGGTGTTGATGACGAACGGCACGATCAGCGCCGCGACCGCCACAGCGAGCACCGCGACGAGAACGACCAGGATCCGTGTGAGCCAGCTCAAGCTTGCCTCCTCGTATCGTCTGAGTTGTTCCGTCGGCCGGAGCCGACGCTGGTGCCGCTTATCTATCGGCCTCGCCGGCGCATGTCAACTGGAAGGACGGGACGGGCATGCGATCCGGGACGGACGCCCTTCCCTATCGACACGGCGCGGCCCGGTCAAGCGAGGCCGCGACAGCCGCTACCGCCGACCGCGACGGCCGAGCTCCGTGAGCTGGCGGGCGAGGAAGGCGAGCAGCAGGAGGAGGGCCGTTCCGATCGCCGACGCGATCGGGAGGGCGTTTCCGAAGCGGCCGAACAGCGTCGAGCGGGAGTCCGCGGCGACGTCGTAGGCCGCGAACGAGGCCACGCCTGTCGCCCGGCCGTCTTCGCGGACCCGCCCCAGGAAGGCCCCGCTCGGGCCGATGAGACCGCTGACTCCCGTGTTGACCGTGCGGACGAGCGGAACACGGTTCTCCACCGCGCGGAAGCGGGCGATCTGATGGTGCTGGTAGGGCTCCACCGTCCCGGCGAACCACCCGTCGTTGCTCAGGTTTACCAGGAGGTCGGCACGCTTGCCCGCCGGCGTGTAGACCATGCGGCGGGCGACGGTGTTGATCACGTCCTCGAAGCAGATCGGGGTGCCGATCCGCCAGCGACGGCCGCGGACACGGAGCGACAGCGGGGTGGGGTCCGTGCCCGGGGTCAGCGAGTAGTCGTGGTCGTACGGCGTGAGATACCTGATGAACAGCCGCTTGAGCGTGGGCCAGCCGCCGACCAGCGGCACGTACTCGCCGAAGGGCACACGGAGGATCTTGTCGTATCGCTGGGAGACGCCCTCCTCGGGCGTGACGAGGTAGGCCGAGTTGAACCGCTTCGCAGGGGCGAGGGCGCCGTCGGGCTCCTTCCGCCGCCAGCCGGTCTGCGCGTGGGCGCCGACCACCAGCGAGACGCCGTGGTTCTCGGCGAACGCTTCCAGCCGGTCGCGGTAGACAGCGTATCGCTGATAGACGGCCAGGCGGTCGGAGCCGCGGAGCTTGCGGAAGAGGCGGACCGACTCGCGGTTGAGGGGTCGCGGCACCATCGTCTCCGGCCAGACGACGAGGTCGGGGCTCTCCCGCTCGACCAGCCGGCGGCTGAGGGTCAGCGCTCGCTTGAAGTTTTGCCAGTCCTGCTTGTCGTCGGGGTGGTTCTTCTGGCTCTGGGGCACGTTGGTCTGGACCACGCCGACACGGAGGGTGGGACCCGACGCCGCCTCGGACCGACGCCAGAGGCCGTAGCCGACCGCGGTGGCGAAGAGGAGACCCCATAGCAGCGTGGCGAACCGCACGGATCGCCCCCACCGAACCGACGTCCCCTCCCGCCGGACGAGCGGGCGGGTCAGGAGGTCGGCGAGGAGGCCGCTCGTCATCGCGACGAGGAAGGAGACGCCGTACGTGCCCGTCACGTCCGCGATCTGGATGAGCGTCAGCGGCTGGCTCTGCCCGAGCAGGTGCCAGGGGAAACCGTTGAGGAGCACGTTGCCGCGGAGGTACTCCAGCCCGACCCAGACCAGCGGCACCGTTACGACGAGCGGCGGGCGGAAGAGCCAGCGGTGGACGACGCGGAGCACCGCGACGAAGGCGACGGGGTAGAGGCCCAGGTACATTGCGAGGACCAGCGTGCCCAGCGGAACGCCTCCCACCGCGGTGACGGGGTTCAGCCAGCGGAGCATGACCGCCCACCAGACGGACGCCACGAGATACGTCAGCCCGAGAAGCTTCCAGCGGCCGGCGCCCCGGATCGCCAGGAGCACGAGCGGGAGCAACGCGAGGTGAGCGAGCGGCCAGGCGTTGACCGGCGGATACACCAGTCCGGACAGGACGGCCCAAGCGAGCAGGAGACCCGATTGGCCTCGGGCCGTCCGGATGAGCATGGGTTGCGCGGAGATGCGGGCGGTCATGGGCACCAGTGTAGGTCCGACGCGTCCGAGGCCGCCCGCTGCATTGCCGCCCCTTGCGAAGCGGGGAGGATGGGTTCGCCCGGCGTCCGCGCCGGGCGGTGACGAGAGACGGCAAGCTTCCAACGGAGCTCAATGCATGGATCAGACGAATCTCACGATCGCGGCGCTCCAGCAAGCCATCCGGGACCGCTACTACGACGCGGACAAGGCCCGCGGCTCGCCGGCGACGTTCATGTGGTTCATCGAGGAAGTGGGCGAGCTCGCGACCGCCCTCCACGGCGACGACCCGGAGAACCTCCAAGAGGAGCTCGCGGACGTGCTCGCGTGGCTCTGCACGCTCGCGAACATCTCGGAAGTGGACCTGACGGAGGCGGTGCGGCGGAAGTACGCCGACGGCAAGGGCCCTACGAGCCACAAGTGAGGGCGCCGGGCGACCGGCGCTAAGGAGGCGGAAAAGAAGAAGTTGAGCCTATACGCCAAAGCGAGGAGCGGGA
>CAZQQP010000110.1:0-13432 GCA_964595475.1 uncultured Planctomycetaceae bacterium
GTCGTTGCCCTCGCGGGTTCGCTCGCCGACGCCCGCGAAGACGGAGTAGCCGCCAAACTGACGGGCCACCCGCGCGATCATCTCCTGGATGACCACCGTCTTCCCCACGCCCGCGCCGCCGAACATGCCGATCTTCCCGCCGCGGACGAAGGGGCAGAGCAGGTCGATGACCTTGATGCCCGTCTCGAGGATCTCCGTCTTGGGGCTGAGGTCGACGAACTGGGGCGGGTCGCGGTGGATGGGCAGCCACTTGTCCAGGTTCACCGGGCCGCGGTGGTCGATCGGCTCGCCGAGGAGGTTGAAGACGCGGCCGAGGATGCCCGGGCCCACCGGCACACGGACCGGCTGCTGCGTGTCCGTCAACTCCATGCCCCGGCGGATGCCGTCCGTGGAGCCCAGCGCGACGCACCGCACCCGTCCGCCGCCGAGATGCTGGTGGACCTCGCCGATGAGCGGCTGCTCGCGATCCTCCACGTCCACCCGAAGGGCGTTGGAGATCTCGGGGAGGTCCGCCGGCGCGAACTCCGCGTCGAACGTGGAGCCAATCACCTGCGTGATGGTGCCGGTGGTCGGCATGGCCGTCCTTTCCAAAGCAGTGGGTCGGATGAGCGAACAAGGGTAGCGCGGCGGGGGCCGACGGCCAACGGAGCAGGCGTCGCGTGCTGTCGAGGCGACCGCCCTTTTCCCGCGTGAACCGGCTCCGGAAGATGGGCGTTCCCGGTCGATCGGGATCACGACGATCGCGAGCACTGCGTCGGGGGAAGCGGGGACGGGCGGTGAAGCGGTCAGGCTCGCCCAGCCGCACATCCTCGCGACCCGGGGTACCACTCATGAGCGGGCTCGGTGTGCTCTTCGGCATCCTCGGCGCCGGCGGACAGTCGGCCGCCTATCTGGTCTCCCGCCGATTCATCGTGAATCGGCGGGGATCGCCGGCGTGTCTCCTCGTCCTCAGCCACACGCTGCTGGGGGTGGCCGCTCTCGTCGTCCTGGCCTTGGCTTGGGACGAGCGGCTCGCGGAGCCGACCTCCTACGCGTGGCTCGCCGCGGGTGCCGGCGGCTTCTACCTCCTCGGACAGGGGGCGCTTTTCGGCACGCTTCGGCTCGCGGACGCCTCGCGGGTCGTGCCGCTGCTCGGGCTGAAGGTGGTCGCGGTGGCCCTGCTCTGGGTGACCGTCATGGGCGAGAAGATGGGCCCGGCCCAGTGGGTCGCCGTCCTCCTCGCGGTCGGGGCGGCCTTCGTCCTGAACCACAGCGGGGGCAAGCTGCCGCTTCGGGTGACCGGGCCGATCCTCTTCACGTGCTTCTGCTACGGCCTCTCGGACCTGCACATCGTCCGGCTCGTCCCCGCGATGGGCGTGGCGGGAAGCTTCGCCGCGTCCGTGAAGGCGGTCAGCGTCTGCTACGTGGTCTGCGGAGCCGTGAGCGTGGCCCTTCTCCCCTGGCTGGGCTCGCGGCGGCTCGGCGACTGGCGGGCGGCGGTGCCCTACGCCGTGGTCTGGTACGCCGCCATGCTCCTGCTCTTCACGGCGTTGGCCACGGCGGGACCCGTCCTCGCCAACATCGCGCTGTCCACGCGGGGGCTCTGGTCGATCGGCCTCGGCGCCCTCCTCGCGGCGCTCGGGTGGGAGGAGCTCGAGCGGAAGACGCCGCGGCGGGTCGTCCTCCGACGGGCGGCCGCGGCCCTCCTGATGATCCTGGCGATCGGGCTGTATGAGCTGTGAGGAGCGCTCGGCTCTCCGCGCGAGCCGATTCGCTCGGACGGCAGGAGCTGTCGACGCGCCACGTCGGCCCAGACGCTATCGGCGTCGAGGCGTGCTCCCGCCGCTGAAGCTTGCCGAACGACGGCTTGCCCCGCTCGAGCACCACGATCTCGCCGTCGAGGAGGGTGCCCGCGGGCAGCCGACGCAGGCCCGCGAGCTCCGGATAGCGCTCGCGGGTCTCGAGGAAGCGGCGGTTCTGCAGCGAGAAGCGGTCGGCGTCGAGGAGGCCAGCGTGCGGGTGCCATCCCACTTCACCTCGAAGGCGTAGGCCGCGTCGTCGAAGGGGGAGGCAGCCCGGGCGAGCATGGGCGAGAGCCTCGCCGGCAGCGTGCGGGACGTCTCGGGCGGCTTGCCACGCGGTATCCGCGCTCGCTCCGCTCACGCTCGCTTCTTCCGAGACCGCTTCTGCCCACGGCCCCGCTTCTTGCTCGGCGCCGGGGCCTTCTTCTGCGGCGTCTCCTCCATGCTCCGCCGCAACGCGTGCATGAAGTTGAACGTCATCGGCACTTCCTCCTCCTGTGCGGTGGCCGGCTCCTGACCCTGGACTTGGACTCGACGAGGCTCAGCAGAGCCTCGTGATAGCGGTCCTTGTACTTGGAAAGGTCCAACGGCCCGCGAGCGTCCGCGATCGGGGCCCGTTCCATCGCATCTTCCACTGCCGCTTCGGAGGCGGCTCGGTGCCGTCTCGGGCCCACCCCGGGAGCCGAGCCGAGGCGTCACCGAGCGTGCTCTTGGCTTGGGTGGCACGGGCAAGGCCGTCCGCGGCCTTGCCCGTGCTGACCGGCTCGGCTCGTCGCCGCACCAAGTGGCCGTCGGGCCCCATTGACGGCAGACAAGCCGCTGCGGGACGCGACCGCGACTCGGCTCGCGGCGGGCGTCCGCCGTTGTCCACCGTCGCCGTCGCACACGCTCGCGACCGGCAGGAATTGTTTCGGTCGCGGCGATGGGCCGCCAATCGCGGGAGCGTCACGCGCCGACAGGCATGCCCGCGCTCTTCCGGAGGGCGCGGACCTCGCCCCGTGTGAGCTCTCGCCACTCGCCGCGGGCGACGCCCTTGAGGCGGACCGACCCGATCGCCACGCGCTCGAGCCGGCGAACCTTGTAGCCGACCCCCTCGATCATCCGGCGGATCTGTCGGTTCCGCCCCTCGTGGAGGACCACCTCCAGACGGGTGTGGTCCCGCTCCCGCCGGACCACGCGGAGGCGGGCGAGGTGGGCCTTGAACCGGCGGCCCCGCTTGTCGGCATGCCAGGTGCCCCGTCTCAGCTTCTCCACGTCCGCCTCGTCCACGCGGCCGCGGACGGAGACGAGGTAGGTCTTGGCGACCCCGTGGCTCGGGTGCATCAGCCGGTTGGCGAGAGCGCCGTCGTTGGTCAGGAGGACCATGCCGCCGGAGTCCGCGTCGAGGCGGCCGACGCAGAAGAGGTGCGTGGCGTGGGGGACGAGGTGCCGCACGGTGCGACGGGCCTCGGGATCGTGGTTCGTGCAGAGCACCTTCCTCGGCTTGTTGACGAGGATGTACTGGTGGCCCCGCGGCCGAGGGCGACCCACGCCCTTCCCGTCGATCTCCACGCGGTCGCTCGACGGGTCCACCCACGCGGGCAGCTCCGTCACGGGACGGCCGTTGACCGAGACGCGCCCCTCGGCGATGAGGCGCTCGCTCGCCCGGCGGGACGCCACGCCCGCGTGGGACAGCGCCTTGTGGAGGCGCACGGGTCCGGCGGGCGTCGGGCGATCTCTTCTCCGTCGTCGGGTCATGGGGAGCTCGCGTTTCCGCTGCCCATCTCGTTGATCCGGTCGATCATCCTTCTCAGCCGCCCGTGGTCGCGGCGCGTGAACGGGAACGCGAGGCGGGGGAGGTCGAGGCATGCTTCCTCCTCCTCGAAGGGACCGCACTGCTCGATGCGGCCCGACTCCACCACGTCCGCGAACTCCTCGTTGAGGCGGGCGAGCTCCTCGTCGCTGAGCGGGTGGAGGATGCGGAAAACGAGGTGCTCGTGGACGAAGCGCTGCGAGTGGTAGTTGCGGTAGAACTGGAGGACGTGGCGGGTGGCCGCGTCGGGATCGTCCGTGATCCAGTACAGCCCCGTGTCGTCCGGGCCGATCATGCCGCGGGTCAGGAGCTGCTCGCGGAGGGTCCGGTCCAACGCCCGCCAGTAGGGGCTGCCGTTGGGCTCGAGCATGACCACGGGAATCATCGACGCCTTGCCGGTCTGGATGAGGGCGAGCACCTCCAAGAACACGTCGAGCGTGCCGAAACCGCCCGGGAGAAGCACCAGCGCGTCCGCCTGCGAGACGAAGACGAGCTTTCGGTTGAAGAAGTAGCGGAAGGTCATCAGCTTGTCGTCGCCGCGGATGATGTCGTTGGCGCCCGTCTCGGCGGGGAGGCGGATGGAGGCGCCGAAGGAGTTGTCGCGGCCCGCTCCCTCGTGGCCCGCACGCATGATCCCCTCGCCGGCACCGGTGATGACCATCCACCCGGCCCGGCTGAGCCCCTCGCTGCACCGGGCGGCCGCGTGGTAGTCCGGGTGCGTGGGCGGGACCCGCGCGGAGCCGAAGACCGAGACCTTGCGGCGGTGCTGATACGGGCGGAAGACCTTCAGCGCGAAGCGGAGCTCGCGAACGCTGCGGGAGACCAGCTTGAGCTCGCCGGCGTCCGCGTCGTCCTGGGCGAAGCGGAGGGCGGTCTGGATGAGCTCGCGGATGAGGCGGCCTTGGAGCGTCTCCGGCTGGCCGCCGACCTCGTTGATGAGCGTGTCGATCGCGTCGATGACGTGCTGTCGACGGGTGGACGGGAGCGTGCCGTCGGGGCGCTCCGCCGCGGAGGCGTCGGTGTCGGGACGATCGGGGTCGGTTCCGTCGCGTGCGGACATGGAAAGCCGTTTCGCTGGGCGGTAGGCCACTTGACGATAGATGGACGGGCGGGCCGCGACGAGCCACGGCGCGGGGACGGGCTCGGACCGGCACGTGTCCCATCTCGTGCGTGGGGACGCCGGGAGGCCTCTCGGGGGAGCGTGTCTTCCGGAGCTGTCGATCGACAGGCGCCTGCCGCAGCGCCCCGGCCGACCAGCACGGGCAAGGCCGCGGACGGCCTTGCCCGTGGCACCCAAATAACGGCGACCCTGTTGACCCTGACCTGGTCACGGCGTTGCGTGGCACGCGAGCACGGGTTCGCCGATCTCCGCCCGGACCCATCGGAGCGGCGGCCGCGAGCCGCTGCCGGCCGAGCGACAGGACCGATCGACACGCGGAGAGGCCGATCAAGTTGATCGGGCTGTGGGGCTCGCGGCGCGGTAGGTTCGGACCGCGGGCGTGCCGTCCGTCGCGACCTCCACGCCGCGGCCGTTGGCGGAGAGGTGGTCGAGGAGGGAACAGACGGTCGCCGTGGACTCGGGTGCGCCGACGGCGGTGGCGACCTCCTCCGCGGTCATCGGCCGGTCCGCCTCCGCGAGGCGGGCGACCACTTCCTTTTGCCTCTCCACTACGGCGGCCGCGGCCTTCTTCCCCGCCTCCACACCCGGCTGGTGGTACGCGTTGACGTGGATGAGTCTCGCGTAGTAGCCGACCGTCCGCTCGAACAGCGCGATGAGCACGCCGACGTGGAACGCGTCCACCCGGCGGAGGGTCATGCTGATGGAGGGGCGGCCGGCCTCCCAGAGCGCCTCTCGCGTGCCGAGGAGGAAGCCGTGGAGATAGTCGCCCGCCGTGACGCCCGGCTCCACCTCCACCGGCTCGCCGCCGTCCTCGAGGACGCCGATGAAGGTGGCGAAGAAGTTCGGAACCCCCTCCCTCAGCTGCTGGATGTAGGCGTGCTGGTCCGTCGACCCCTTATTGCCGTAGACGGTCAGACCCTGCTCCACGCGACGGCCGTCGAGGTCGTGGCCCTTCCCCAGCGACTCCATGACCAGCTGCTGGAGATATCGGCTGAAGAGGGACAGGCGGTCCTTATACGGAAGAACCACCATGTCCTTCGTCCCGCGGCCGTCCGTGGCGTGGTACCAGCACGACGCGAGGAGGGCCGCGGGGTTTTCATCCGTCCCGTGGGAGCGGGTGATCGCGTCGCAAAGCGCCGCGCCCTCGAGCAGGGAGCGGATGTCCACGCCCTGCAAGGCCGCGGGGAGGAGGCCCACGGGACCCGTCTCGCTGGTTCGGCCGCCGACCCACTCCCACATCGGAAAGCGGGCGAGCCACCCCTCCTCCGCGGCCTGCTGGTCCAGCGAGGAGGAGATGCCGGTGACGGCCACGGCGTGGGCGGCCAAGTGGAGGCCGGCCTCCGCGTAAGCGTGGCTCACCACGCGGAGCCCGTTGAGGGTCTCCCGCGTCCGCCCCGTCTTGGAGACGACCAGGCAGAGCGTCGTGTCGAGGCGGCCGCGAAGCGTACGGAGCACGCGGTCGAACCCGTCGGGGTCCGTGTTGTCGAGAAAGTGGACGGTGAGCCGGTCCGCATCGGGATCACCGAGGGCGTCCGCGACGAACTGGGGACCGAGGGCGGAGCCGCCGATGCCGATGAGGAGGACGTCCGTGAATCGGCCGCCGTGCTCGGGGCGGACGCGGCCCGCGTGGACCTCCGCGGCGAACCGCTCGATCCGGCCGAGGGTCTGCTCGACGGTCTGCCGGATCTCACGCGTGGGGGCGAGCTCCGGCGCCCGGAGCCAGTAGTGGCCCACCTGCCGCCCCTCGTCGGGGTTGGCGACGGCGCCGGCCTCGAGGGCCTCCATCGACCGATAAGCCGCCTCGAAGCGGGTCTCCATGCTCCGGAAATAGCCGGCGGGAAGGCCCGCTCGGCTCAGGTCCAGGCGAAGGCCCGCCTCGTCCCACTCGAACAGCCAGTCGTCCCATGCTCCCATGCCTCATCTCCGGTCGGACGGAACGGTTCGCGACCGTCCGGCGGCGCTGTGGGAGAGAAGGACCGTATACTCGGTCACCTTCCCCCGCCATGGACGACGCCACCGTCAAATTCCTCGTGTTCGTCGCGTTCTCCCTCGCCTGCTTCGCCGGCGGCTACGGTGGGCGGCGGCGAGGGTGGGTGCCGGAGCCCGTCAGCCGTCCCGTGCACCTGCACACCCTCATCTGGTTCTGGGCGCCGGTGAGCCTGATCAGCTTCTGGCGGCTCGACCTCGGGCCGCAAGTCGCGGTGCTGATGGTCAGCCAGCCCCTTCTCATGCTCTTCGGGTGGGCGATCACGGTGCCGCTGGCGTCCTGGATCGGATGCACCCGCGAGCAGACGGGCGTGCTGGGCATCGGCGCCGCGATCTCCAACCACGGCTTCACGCTCGGGGCGTACCTCTGCTACGCCCTCCTCCACCCCGGAGAGGAGGCGCTGTTCCTCGCGATCGCCTACGTCATGTCCATGCAGCTATTCATGGTCCTGATCTTCTACCCCGTGGCCCACCACTACGGACCCGAGTCGTCCCGGCGGGTCGGTCCACTGATCGCGGGGAGCTTCCTCACACTCCGGGCCATCCCCCTCTACGCGGCGGTCGCGGGGCTCGTCCTCAACCTCGCCGGCGTCTCCGTGCCCGCGCTCGCGAAGCGGGTGTGGTTCATGGACGTCCTCTTCTTCGCCGGTGCCGCCGGCGCCTATTTCGGCATCGGCCTCCGGCTTCGGCTCGGCGACTCGCTCCGCTATCTGCGGATGCACGCCGTCCTCGCGGCGGTCAAGTTCGTGGCCATGCCCGCGGGCGCCGCCGTGGTGGTCGCGGTGTGGAGCGTCGGGGGGCTGATCTCGGAGCTCGCGAGCGACGTGATGCTAATCGAGGCGTTCACCCCCACCGCCATCAACCTGGTGATCGTCGCCAACCTCTTCCACCTCGACGCGCGGCTCGCGAGCTCGCTGTGGCTGTGGAACACGCTCGCGTTCTGCGCCGTCCCCATGCCGGCCCTTATCGCGGCCTTCTCCACGGGCGTGCTATGAGAGAACGCGGACCGGCGGGAAGCGGGGGTCACCCCGCCCGCTCGACCAGGTCCACGGACTGGGCGGTTCGGCTGTCGCCCGTGGTGACCCGGACGGTGGCGCCTTTCATGAGGACCTCGGTCCGCTGGGCGGGTTGGCCGTTGATGGTGTAGCGGGTCTTCCCGTTGACGGAAAAGTCCTGTCGCTCCTGGCCCACCCGCAAGGAGATGCGGTCGTCGTCCACCGTGGTGAGGGTCCCCTCCACCGTTCGGCTCTCCCCTCCCTCTCGCTGGATGGCCTCGTAGACCTCCTTCCGGTGGACCGCGACCGAGGAGGGCGCGGTGATCCCGAGCCGAACCTTGTCCCCCCGGACGTCCACCACCGTGATCTCGATCTCGTCCCCGATCATGATCGCCTCATCGCGCTGCCTGGATAGCACCAGCATCTTCAGCTCCTTCTTGGACCACGGCGGACGACCGCGGGGCATCCTCTCCGGCAGGAACCACCGGCCGCGACACGCGATCCATTAGCCTACCCGGCGGCGGACCGCGTGCCAACGAGACGATTCTTCCGGGTCGGACGAGAGCATACACTCCGCTCACCGGCGTGTCATCGCGGGATGGACCGGACCAAGCCGGCGTCGGCCCGGCGAGCCTCTCGCCGCCGCTGTTCGGCCATCCTAAGAACGTCTGTGAGAGGCGGTTCGTCGGCCCGAGCAAGGAGGCCGAAGGCTGTGTCGCGACGGCACCAGGGAAAGCCAGAAGCGCTTCTCCCATACGTTCTAAAATCCGTCGGCTTCGCCCGGATCAGGAGTGAACCTTTGCCTTACGCCCCCATCCCGGACATTCTCGAGGAGCTGCGGGCCGGGCGGATGGTGGTCCTCGTCGACGACGAGAAGCGGGAGAACGAAGGAGATCTCGTCTGCGCCGCGGAGCACGTGCGGCCGGACGTGGTGAACTTCATGGTGAAGACGGCGCGGGGCCTCCTCTGCGTGGCCCTCGACGCGGAGATCTGCGACCGGCTCGGCCTCGTCCCGCAAAGCCCGGTGAACACCGCGGAGCGGGGGACGGCCTTCACGGTGAGCGTCGACGCGGCGGCCCGCTACGGGGTGACCACGGGCGTCTCCGCGTCGGACCGGGCGACCACCATTCGCATGCTCGCCGACCGCCAGGCGCGGCCGGCGGACTTCTCGCGACCCGGTCACGTCCACCCGCTCCGGGCACGCGAGGGCGGAGTGCTCGTCCGCACGGGACAGACGGAGGGGAGCGTGGAGCTCGCCAAGCTCGCGGGGCTGCAGCCCGCCTCCGCCATCATCGAGATCATGAGCGAGGACGGGAGCATGGCGAGGCTCCCCCAGCTCGAGACACTGTGTCAGGAGCACGGCCTCAAGATGTGCTCCGTAGCGGACGTCATCTCCTATCGCCTGGAGCAGGAGCGGCTGGTCGAGCGGATGGAAGAGGCGCCCGTGCAGACGCCCTACGGCGAGTTTCGGCTGATCGCCTACCGCAGCCGTGTCGACCTGCTTCCCCACGTGGCGCTGGTGAAAGGACGGGTGGGCCGCGGCGAGGTGCCCGACCCCGTGCTCGTCCGGGTCCAGAGCCACAATCTCCTCGGCGACGTCTTCGGCGTGGGGGAACCCACGGGCGAGGTGCTCCGGGAGGCCATGCGGAAGGTGGCTGAAGCGGGCGAAGGCGCGGTGGTCTACCTCCGCGAGGAAGGCAAAGGGACGGGTCTGGTCCAGCGGCTGCAGACGGGGCAGCGCCCCTCGGACGACCCGAACCCGCTGCCGAACCAGCGGCGGCTCGGCATGCGGCACATCCCCGACATGGACATCGGCATCGGGTCGCAGATCCTCCGGGACCTCGGCATCCACCGGATGAGGCTGCTCGCCAACCAGCCCCATCAGTATCAGGGCCTCGAGGGCTTCGGCCTCAGCATCGCGGAGCACGTGCCGGCGCGGCCCGCCGAGACCGCCGACTACTCCGGGTCCTCCTCGTCCGCACGCGGGTGATGGGCGTCCGGGTCCTCGCCGCGGGGGATGGTTCCCTCGGGCGGCCCCTCTTCCACCTCCGGCGGATGGTCCGGGTCGTCGTCCTCCAGATCCTCGTCGAGGTCCTCCTCGTCCACCTCGTAGCGGTAGTGCTCCTGCGCGAGATACTCCTCGAGGTCCGGCGGGACGGGCGGACCCTGGACCTCCTCCTCTTCGTCCACCTCCCAGAAGGGCTCGGCCATGTCCGCCGACGTCTCCTGGCGAAGGCTCTCGCTGGCCTCGTTCACGGTCCGAGCGGCCTCGCCGAGCGTGTCGCTCGCCCGGAGGAAGAGCTGCCGGAAGAAGCGGCGTCGGTCGACGGGACCCGTCTCGTTCGATTCGTCCGCCATGGCGCGTCCTTTCCGCTCTGAGGATATCCGAACCCAGCCGGCGGTGAAAGCGGACCTGCCGCTCGAGCCGCACGCCGCTTAAAATGCGGACATGCGGTCGGAATCGCCCAGGGGGCCACCGGCAGGTCGCCTGCCGTGGTTCGATCTGTGGGCGGAGCCGCTTCGCGGGCGTGGGTCGATCCGCCACGGATCCGGTTGCGGCGCACGGTCCCGCCCCGCACGAGAGACGTTCCCCGTTCGGTATACGGGAGCTCGCCAGTCGAAAGGGGTCGATCATGAGCGACGAGCCGAACAAGGAGCTCGATGTGGACGAGGAGACCGAGGCCCAGCCGTCCGCGGCCGAGCCCAAGGCCCTCCCTCCGTGGAAGGTGCTCCTCCACAACGACGACGTGAACTCCGCCAACTACGTGGTGGAGACCATCTTGCAGCTCACTCCGCTCGATAAGCACGAGGCGGAGGATCGGATGGAGGAGGCCCACAACGAGGGGATCTCCCTGCTCCTGACGGCCCACAAGGAGCGGGCCGAGCACTTCCAGGAGCAGTTCACGAGCAAGGGGCTGACCGTGACCATCGAGCCCGGCGAGGAGGAGTAGGCCGGAGACGGGCGAGGGCGTCTCACCCTGTCCGACCCGCTCACGCCGGCTGGTCGGCCGCCTCCACTTTTTCCGCGGGGGCGGAATGCATCTCGTCCGTCCGCGTCGGCTCGACGATCTCCGCCACGTCGGTGCCGTCGGCCACGCGGCGGAGGAGGAGGTAGATGGTGCTGTAGGCGTGGACGTAGAAGCTGACGGCGAACGCACCGAGGGCGCCGATCACCAGGTGGACCCAGACCATGACGAAGAGGGCCGCCACCTGGCCCGGTCGGTCCAGCTCCCCCCAATTCGGCACGTAGATGAGCTCGCCGAAGACGGGCCTGGGGAAGAGGGCTTGCAGACGGTTGGTTCCCTCCGCGGTCTCGGTGACGACCCAAGTTCCCACCGCCCAGTGGGTCAGCGCCAGCGTGAAGAAGACCACGAGGCCCACGAAGATGTAGCCCACCGCCCCGTAGACGAGCGAGACGAGGCTGTAGGCGAGGTAGCGCCACGGCCGACCGAAGAGGTAGTGGAAGCTTCGGCTCGTCGCGTCGAGGGCGTCCGAGCCGTCCGCGGAGACGGCGGGATACATCATGTGGACGCCGCCGACCCAGCCGATGAGGAGGAGGGCCATCACGAAGCCGCCGACGAGGAAGAGGCCGAAGAGGAGGGCGCCGAGGATGTCCGCGCCGGGCCAGTTCATCAGGAGACCGCCGCCGGCGGCGAGGAGCAGCGCCAAGAAGCCCGTGACGAGGAGGGGCGTCGCGGGCGCGGCGACGTAGGTGCCCCACCGTTGCCAGACGAAGCGGACCGCCTCCGTTGCGGACGGGGCCTCCCCTCGGGCGGCGTCCACCACCGCCAGGCGGCTGAGGACGGCGCCGACGAAGGACCAGAAAAGGAGGGCGACGACCACGAAGGTGAGGAGGAACCAGCGGTGGCTGTGCCACAGCCAGCCGGGGAGGGTCACCGCCATGATGCGGGCGGCGCCGACCGCCGTGTCCGACTTGGGCGTGGCGGCGGGCGTCACTTGGGCGAAGCCGGGGCGGAGCCCGACGATAGCCTGGACGAGGGCCGAGAAGGCCTCCATCTCCATCTCGGCGGCCTTCCGGAAGATGGGGTAGCGCTTCTCCATCTCCGCGATCTTGCTTAGATACTGCTGCTTGCGCCGGCGGATTTGCTTCAGGGCGTTCCTCCGGTCCGCCTTCGAGGCGTCCTTGTCGATCGGCGCGTTCTCGTCGGCGAAGCGACTGCGGACCTTCTTCCGGGCGAAGGCCCACGGGTTGTCCGCTTCCTTCACCTTGGACGCGTCCGAAACGATGCCGGGGGTGGCCAGCAGCTCGCTCAGCCGATCCAGACGTTTGGCGCGGGTCTTCCGCTGCCACCGGTCGAAGCTCGCGTCGTCCGCGGCCGTCCGGTACGCCTCGAACTCCTCGGGGAGGACCCGGGTCCCCCACAGCTCGTCGAGGAGGAGGCCGCCCATGCAGACGAGGAAGAGGAAGAGCAGGGCCAGCGCCAGCCTCGGGGGATAGACCGCCATCCGGAAGCATCGGAACAGCGGGGTGACCGGAACGGAAGGAGCTTGGATCGGACCGACGCCGCTGGAGTCCGTGGCCATCTCCATGCCTCCTGCAATCAACGACACGAGGGAGAGGGGGACGCGAAAGGGGTGCGTGCCGGGGCGAGCGGATGGTACCCGGCCCCCACGCGTCGCCGCAACCAGGCGGCGGCCCGCGGAGGAGGGGAATAGAGTGTTCCGCCGTAGGATGCGCCCAGCGTGCGCGCATCTCGCGGAAACAGAGGGTGAGGGAGGAAATTTGGAGTTGGGGATACAAATGAGAAGGAAGGACGCGCAGCGGCCTTCCTTCTCATGCCGCTCGCGAATCGTGGCGGATGTGTCGAACGCGGCTTGATCAAAGGCGGAACCATCCGCCTTTGATCAAGCTGGTATCCCCAACTCCAAATTTCCTCCCTCACCCTCTTCGGTTGCGGCCCCAGGCCGCGTTACGGAGGGGGCGAGGGCCACGCCGAAGCAAGGGACTCCGCCTCGCCGCTCTGGCGGAGCGGCGAGGCGTGTTCTTATCCGCCTCCTTATCATGGGAGTGCATGGCGTCCATGGAGTCGACCAAGCTGACCTGGGTGGCGCTTCTCGGCGGGTGGATGCAGTTCGCCCGGGCGGCCGTGGCGCTGCCCGACGACGCGGAGGGGCGGGCGTGGCGGGCGTCCGTCCCGGCCATGATCGGTCTTCAGGCGGTCTGCATGGCCATGCGGACCCTCGATCAGCTTCCGCCCGACGAGCAGGCCCTCGGTGTGGACCGGTCGCGTGTGCTGCTCGAGCAGTATCTCCGGAAGCTCCACGAGCACCACGGCGGGCGTCCCTTCCACCCGAAGCTCGAGGAGCTCGTGAACGACGCGGAGCGGGCGATCGAGGAGGCCGCCCGACGCTGTGCGGCGACGGAGGGGGCGCCCGAGGAGGCGGGGCGAGACGACCCGGGACCGTACGGAGGAGACGCGCCATGAGGTGGACGAGTACGCGGGACGGCATCATGGCGGCCGTGGTGACTACCGGGCTCACGAGCGTAGCCGTTGCGGCTGGTGGGCGGGCCCTTGAGGAGGAGCGTGTCCACGCCCGCGGCTACGGCATCTCCCTTCAACCGCCGGTCCGGACGAAGGTGGTCAAAGCGCCCGCGGCGGAGGAGGAGCTGCTCCGTGTGGTCGACCGCGAGGGCGGGTTCACGCTGACGCTGGAGGTTCGCCGGGCGCGGAACGTGCTGTCGGGGATCAAGCCGGCGGACGCCCCGAAGAATCAGAAGAATCGGCTGAAGCGGCTC
>CAZQQP010000111.1:0-13305 GCA_964595475.1 uncultured Planctomycetaceae bacterium
GATGACCCCCACCACCCACGGCTGCTGCGGCGAGGTGGGACGGCCCATGAGGAGGAGCCCGATGCCGAGAAGCGGAATCGCCAGCGCTGTGGCCTCCGCCGCCATGCCCGCGTAGAGGCGGGGACGAGCCGACCAGGGGTCACGCTCCGCGATGTGCCAGGCGAGGAGGACGGCGACCACGAGGAGACCCGGCAGATACGGCCCGCCGGCGCCGAGATAGCGGAAGAGGTCGTCGAGGAGGACGCGGGCCCGCAGGGCGTGGGTCTCCACGAGGGAGGTGGCTCCCAGCTCGTAGGCGAGGAGCA
Source organism: uncultured Planctomycetaceae bacterium (assembly GCA_964595475.1). Classification (GTDB taxonomy): domain Bacteria; phylum Planctomycetota; class Phycisphaerae; order Phycisphaerales; family Zrk34; genus CAZQQP01. The sequence continues at coordinate 306 of CAZQQP010000111.1, forward strand.
TCGGGAGGAGGAAGATCAGCGACTGGAGCGGCCGCTGCGAGGCGCGGTAGTACGGCAGGAGATCCCGCTTGATGGCCTCGAGGCCCGTGGCGTGCTTTGCCATGGCCGGTTCCCTGGCGTCTCACCGCGACAAGCTTCCTCGTCGGCGGTCAGGGCTTGTTCGTTGGCTCGGACGGGTCCGGGGAGGACTTGGCCTCCGCCCGCTTGGCGTGGCGGGCCAGTCGCTTGCGGAGCTTGGCGAGATCCACGCCGGGCGACCGCCGGAGCCGGACGGTGACGGACGTCCCCTTGGGCGGGATGGCCTCCGTGCGGGCGTGCCAAGCGACCCGGTCGTTGCTCGTGCTCGCGGCACGCGGCCAGGCGAGAAGCTCCGAGCCGAAGGAGACCAGCGCGATCACGTCGCCGGTCATGTCCGCCGTGTAGAAGCGGCTGCCGTCCTGTCGTCGGCGGATCGTGGAGCCGCTGAAAAGGAAGACGTTGGACGGCAGCGGCTTTTTCGTGAAGCGGTTGACCACGAAGGCGCTCGCCGGACGCTCCACCTTCTCCCCGTCCTCCTCCAGGACGAAGCTCACCCGGACGGGCGAGCCCGTGGGGTTCACCGGGTGGGGTGTCTTCTTCCCATCACCGTTCTTCTTGTAGACCCACTTGCCCGGCGAGCCGGGCTGGAGGCGGAGGAGGAGCAGCGCCAGATGGATGTGCTGAGGCCGGGCGTGGACCGTGGCGATGGCCTCGTGGGTCTTCCCTCCGCGGATGGTCGCGATCAGCTCGATCAGGCCCTCTCGAAGGACGATCTCGCCGGGAAGGTCGACGTAGCCCTTCTTCCGATGGAGCCAGACGTAGGGAAGAAGGGGCTTCTCCCCCCGGAGCTTGGCCTTGGTGGGCTTGAGCTTTTCGGCCTGGGGCAAGCGGTCGGACGACTTCTCCGAGGAGTCGCCCTTCGAGTCGGCCTTTTCCGACGCTTGCTTTTCGCTGGCTCCGGCGAGGACGGCCGCCGAGGACGCGACGATCATCGCGGCGAGCCATCCGCGTGTGCTGGAAGCGCTTGGGACCACGGCCGTGTCCTTTCCAAGAGACGCGATTGTAGTGGCCCAGCCGAGACCGGCCCTCCGCCTGCCTCGGCGCCGGCGAGAGCAGGCACCGTCGCGACCGGAGAGTCGGGGACGGACCCGGCGGCGGCCGACCGTCCGAAGACGAGGCCGGTCTCACGGGAGGCGGTGCGCTTCGTTCGAAGGCCGGGCCACTCCACCGCCGTCACGCGGTCCCGTAAGGTATCGTGCCTCCACGGAGCCACCGGGGCACAAGCGGTTGGAAGCGGAAGGCGATCGGATGACGGACATCGCGGTGATCTTCGACGTCGACGGGGTTCTCGTGGACTCGTACTGGCCTCACCTGCGGAGCTGGCAGCGGCTGGGGGCGGAGGTGGGCTTCGAGATGCCCGAGGAGCGGTTCGCGGTGACCTTCGGCCGGACGAGCCGGGAGATCCTCAGCGAGGTGCTCGGCGTGGAGGCGGACGCCGACCGGGTGGCGAAGTTGGATGCCCGTAAGGAGATCCTCTACCGCGAGATCATCCAGGAATCGTTCCCCGCCATGGACGGAGCCGTGGAGCTGATCGACGCCCTCCGCGGGGCGGGCGCTCCGCTCGCCGCGGGCTCGTCGGGGCCGCCCGAGAACGTCTACCTCAGCGTCGACCGGCTCGGGCGGCGGGAGGCGTTCGGGACGTGCGTGACGGGACGGGACGTCCGCCGGAGCAAGCCGGACCCGCAGGTCTTCCTCATCGCCGCGGAGCGGCTGGGGGTGGAGCCCGGCCGCTGCGTCGTGATCGAGGACGCGGCCGCCGGCGTGGAAGCGGCCAACCGGGCGGGGATGGCGTCCGTGGGGCTGACGGGGACGGCCGACCGCGAGACGCTTCGGGCGGCCCGTCTCGTCGTCGACTCCCTCCGCGAGCTGTCAGCGGAGCGGTTGCGACGTGTGGTCCACGAGAGGCGGGCGTAGGCGAGCGGACCGATTTCACAGCAGCGGGCTGAGGAGCTTGGCGGCGTCCTCGCCGAGGCGTTGGTAGGCGGGGCGGCGGGTCCAGGTCTCCCAGGTGAGCCGCTCCGCGGCTTGGATGTAGGAGCGCTGGAGGAAGCGGAGCTCGGCCGTGATCGAGGCGCCGTAGCAGATCAGGTTCACCTCGAAGTTGAGGAAGAAGGAGCGCACGTCGAAGTTGCTCGAGCCGATCAGCGAGAAGGAGTCGTCCACGGTCATGGTCTTGGCGTGGAGGAGGCCCGGGCGAAAGCGGTAGATCTCCACGCCCGCCTCCAAGAGGGACTCGAAGTACGCCCGCCCCGCCGCGTTGACGAGCGGGTGGTCCGTCCGCGCCGGGACCACCACTTCCACCCGCACGCCCTGGATCGCCGCGACGCGGAGGGCCATCAGCAGCGGCTCGTCGGGGACGAAGTAGGGGCTGGTGATGAGGATCTGCTCCTTGGCGCGGTAGATCGCCGCCATCAGGAGGTTCTCCACCCCCTCCGTCGGATGGGTGGGGCCCGAAGGAACCGTTTGCAGCGCCAGGTCGCCCGACACGTCCGGCGACGGGAAGACGGAAGCGTCGTCGAGGACCACTTCCGTCTCGAAGGCCCAGTCCTCCACGAAGATCATCTGGATCTGGAGGACGATCGGGCCCGTCAGCCGGACCATGAGGTCGTACCAGGCGAGGTCCCGATGGCCGTAGGTGGCCTCCACGATGTTCTGCGAGCCCGTGTAGCCGACGCGACCGTCGATGACCGCCAGCTTCCGGTGGTTGCGCAGGTCCACCCGCGAAGCGCCGCGGCGGAGCGGGCGGACGGGGAGGGCCTCGCGGACCTCCACGCCCTCGGCCACGAGGCGGGGGGCGAGCCGCTTGAACAGGCGCCGGGAGCCCACGCCGTCCGCGAGGACGCGACAGCGGACGCCCCGGCGCGCCGCCCGGACGAGGGCGTCCGCCACGCGCATCCCGACGCCGTCGTCGAGGAAGATGTAGAACAGCAGGTGCACGTGGGACGTCGCCCGGTCGATGTCCGCGACGAGGCGGTCGATGACGTCGTCGGTCGCCGCGAGGAGGGCCGCGTGGTTGCCGCCGAGGATCGGCATGTCGCCGAGGTCCTCGCCGAGGGTTACCAGACGCATCTGGTCCGGGTCGATCGCCGGACGGATGGCGTGCGGATGCTGATGGGCGATGCGGTCGACCACCGCACGGGTCGCCGCGAGGCGTTGTCGGCGGCGGATGCGGCGGCGAGCCAGCGGCACCTCGCCGATCAGGAGATACGCCAGAAAGCCCACCCAAGGGAGGACGAAGATGACGCTGAGCCACGCCAACGCGGCGCTCGGCCGCCTGCGGCGCATGACGATGGGGATCATCGCGATGCGGATGATCCACTGGCTGATCAGGTAGAGAAGAGACCACGACATCGCGACATCGAGCGGGCGTCGGCGGATCCTCGTTGGCGGCGCCGGGCGACCGGTCTCGTTGACCCGCCGCCGAGGTAGGGATGGTAGAATCGGCGTCGACGAGGCTCCGTCAGACAGGAGGACCAGCGATGGGAGAGCAAGACGAGAAGTCGCGCGAGGCGCTTGCTCGGTCGAGGTGTGGGCCCTGTGAGGGAGGCGTGCCCCCGCTCGACGAGGCACAGGCGGACGCCTACCTGAAGAGCGTTCCGCAGTGGCAGCGGGTGGGCCAAGCCATCGAGCGGACCTTCACGTTCAAGAACTTTCTCCGGACCATGTCCTTCGTCAACGCGGTGGCGTGGGTCGCGAACTTGGAAGACCATCACCCGGACATGGAGGTGAGCTACAAGACCTGCAAGGTGCGGTTCAGCACCCACAGCATCGGCGGCCTCAGCACGAACGACTTCATCTGCGCGGCCAAGGTGGACGCGCTGCTGCCCGACGCGTGAGGGTGCGACGACGGGATGGCACGGAAGCAGCCCGCGGAGATCCCCGCCGCGGGACACGGCAGCCACGGCCGAGGCGTGGGGAGTGGCTCCGCCTCCTCTTCCCGCCGTCCGGACTGCGGGCGGGAGGACTCGAACCTCCACGTCCCTTCTGGGACACCAGGACCTAAACCTGGCGCGTCTACCAATTCCGCCACGCCCGCGCATTCTCTGGCCAATTCTAGTATACTGGGGAGTCCCACGGGCTCGAAAACCACTCTCTCGTCAGTAAAGGAGTGATTCTATGCGTGGTTGTTGCACTTCACCGGGCTTCATGGCGGGCTGGTTCCCCTTCCTCATCCGCCTCGTCCTCGCGATGGTGTTCCTCCACCACGGCTACGGGAAGGTGTTCCAGAACTTCGAGCCCAACGACAAGCAGCAGGCGGCCCTGCAGGAGCTCGGGGTCGCCTCGGGCAGCGGGGCTCAGGACAGCGAGACGAAAGACCAGGGCGACGGCGAGAAGGCGGCCTCCGCCGCCAAGCCCCAGCTCGGTGTCTACAAGCTGGCCGTGCTCCTCCATAAAAAACGGGAGAGCGGGATGCAGTGGCTGCGGTGGCCCGTGGCGCTCGCCTGGCTGACCGCCTGCACGGAGCTCGTCGGGGGAGGCCTGCTCCTGATCGGCCTGCTGAGCCGGGTGTGGGCGCTCGGCCTGCTCATCGCGATGGGGATGGCGGCCTATCTGGTCCACTGGGGGGCGGTCGGCCCGGAGTGGTACGCCGGGTTCAACATCTTCCACGAGAACTGGGGAATCACGAAGGGCGGACCCGAGCGGGCGCTCACCCTGGCGATCCTCTCGCTGTCCATCCTCGTCGCGGGACCGGGGCCGTTCTCGCTCGATCACCTGCTATTCGGCTCGAAGCGAAAGAAGGAGACGGGACAAAGCGACCAGCCCGCGGAGCCGCAGATCCATTGACGGGTCCCGGCCAGCGGTTATGATCAAGCAAAAGGCCTCCCTAGCTCAACCGGCAGAGCAGCTGACTCTTAATCAGCGGGTTGGTGGTTCGAGTCCACCGGGAGGCAGTGCCCGATTCCTTCCCCTGCCACGGACTTTTGCCTTGGTCGGGCTCGCCGTTCCACCCTTTGCCTTCGGAAGCCGTCCCGTGGCGGTAGTGAGGTCGGCGGGCCGACCTCCTCGTGCGTCCACATTCCTGCGGCGTCTCACGCATCGCGGCCGAGCCGTAACACGCGCGAGGGCGGGCTGGCTCCACCACTCCGTCCTGGTGTGGACGGACGGGGGAGCGGGAAGCCGCCTGGAGCGGGTCAAGCCCCATCCGCGGAGAGGGTCGCATGATCTATGTGCCCTGTGAATCCTGCGGGAAGGTGCTGCAAGCGCCGGAGGAGCACGCCGGGCGGGAAGCGGCGTGTCCCGGCTGCCACCGGAGGGTGAGCGTCCCCACGGAGGAGCTCGCCGAGGACGAGCTTGCGGACCGCGTTGAGAAGGCGCGTCACGGCGCCGCGGCCGAGGTCGTCCCGGGCGGCGGAAAGAAGATGGGGCGGCTCGCCGCCCTCGCGCCGCGGAAGCGAGAAGCGAAGAGCCTTGCGAAATACGGCGGCCCGGTCCTCGCGATCGCGGCCGTGGCCCTCGTCTCCGTATGGATGCTCACGCCGGCCGATGACGGAGGAGACGGCCCCTCGTCGACCGGTGGGACAAAGCCGAGCGACGGACCCGCGGCGGCGACCGCCGGGAAGAGCGAGTCGAGCGGGGCGGCGTCGGCCCGGGCGGGCACGGTGGGGGTCGCCCCGGAGGTCGTCGAGGGCTCACGGATTCGCGTGGCCGGCTGCACCAGCCTGCCGCCCGAGACGAGGCTCGTCGTCTCGGTCCGCGGCCAAGAGGACCTCGACTTTCAGCGGGAGATCGACTGCAAGGTGCGCGGGGACGGCACCTTCGCCACTTCGCCGGTCGGCGGACCCGACGGCCTCCCACCGGGGCCTTACACCGTCGGCGTCCGCATAGCGCAGCCGACCGCGGTGCAACCGGCCCTCCAGACGAGCGGAGCACCGGCCTCGAAGGCGCTCGCGAAGGTGAAAAGCGAGGACGAGACCGCGTGGACCACCGCCTCGGTGACTGTCCCGGACCAGCCTTCGGCGGAGGAGCCGGACAGCACGCCGGACCACGAGGTGATCCGCGAGCGGACCTACGCCAACGTGACGCGCTCGCTAACGGTGCGGCTGACCCGGCGGGTGACCAAGCGCAAACTGAGGTCGCTTGCCGAGAAGCTGTGGGCGGAGGCGCCTTCCTACCGACGGACCTTGATCGAGTATCGGCTTCCCGGCATGACCCCCGGCGGCGGTGCCTGGGCGACCACACACTTCACCCCCGAGCTGAAGGTCAGTGTGCTCGGGGCGACGGCGGCTCAATACAAGCGGCTTCGGCGGGTCGGAGAGCGGGAGCGCTCCTCGGGCGAGACGCTCGGTGTCTGGATCTGTGAGGAGCCCCACCTCAGCCACCGCATCACCATCTATCGTAAAGGGGAGACCTACAGGCTGCGGCGGGTGTTCGAGGAGGGGAGCAGCGCCACGGCGAAGCTCGTGGAGCGCTCGTCGCCGTACGGCCGGGCGTTCGCCGTGGCCGACTCCGAGGGCGGCGGACAGTACGTGATCGCCGAGGGCGGCGAGCTCCAGATCCGCGACGACGGCGGTCTGGTGGCGACGGCACGGCCGCTTCCGGCCCAGGGCGTCGACGAGAAGCGGCGAGCCGGGTCGCCCGCGCCGAGCCCGGGACAGCTGTTCGGGGCCGTCGCGCCGTCCGTGGTCAAAGTGACCGCGGGGGAGGACTCGGGGCGGCTGGCGACGGGAGCGGGCTTCTTCGCCGCCGCGGACGGGAAGGTCGTGACGACGCGGCACATCATTGACGGCGCCAGCCACGCGACCGTGGAGATGCACGACGGGAGGCGATATCGGGTGACGGCCGTCCTCGGCGTGCACCCGAAACAGGATCTCGCCCTGCTCGCCACGGAAGCGGAAGGCGTCTCGCCGCTGACGCTCGCGGAGGGGAGCCCGTCCGTCGGGAGCACCGTCTTCGCCATCAGCAGTCCGGAAGGGATCACCAAGGGCATGAGCAAGGGGCTCGTCAGCGGGCTCCGGCAAAAGAGCGAGATCGCTCCGGACGTGAGCGAGGAAAACGACGGAAAGGTGCTCCAGACCACCGCCTCCATCGGGGCGGGATCGACCGGTGGGCCGCTCGTCACGCCCGGGGAGAAAGTCGTCGGCGTGGCCATCGGCACGCTGGACGACCTCCACCTGGCCGTGCCCGCTTCCGCGGCACGCGAGCTGCTCGGCGAGGGGGCGGACGGCGCGGAACGGGAGCTCGGCAAGCCGCCCGAGGAAGAGGCGAGTGCGACCGCGTCCGTCTCCCTCGACCTGCCGAGCGTCGAGCTGCCCTCGCGGGGCAGCGCCGACAGGCGGCTGCGGAGGATGGCGCGGACCCTCCGCAGCGGCTGCAGCCGCTGCGACGGCGACGGCAAGGTCAAGGTGAAGGTCCAAACGGGGACGAAGGAAGTGGGCAGCCTCGAGATCCCCATCATGGAGATCAAGGAGAAGCGTTGCGAGGACTGCGGCGGCCGCGGGGCCGTGATCGCGACGGCCCGCCGGTTCAAGAAGTGGGTGAGGAACATCGCGAAGGCCATCGGGCTGAGGCCCACGACCAGCGCGGCGGCGATGCGGAACCTCGACCAGGCGGTGACCAGTCAGTCCCTGAGCTATCTCTCCGAGAACGCGGGGGAGATGAACCGGCACAGCATCCACAACGCGCTCGAGCAGCGGGTGCGGCCGAAGCAGCCGATGGGGGGCGTGGGCGACTACGTCGGTACGCTCGACATCGACGGCGAGGGGGTCGCGGTCGTCGCGACGAGCGAGTGCATCGTGCTCCTTCCGCAGCCGCGCCACGTCGGCCCGGCCAAGGGCGATTCGAGCATCTTCGGCGGTTGGCTCGCGGGCCGCGTGAGGCCCGACACCGAGGAGGCGGGCGCCCTCCGCGAGGCGTTGAGGGGGATGATGGGTGCGGGGACGAGTCCGTCGAGCGACGACGTCCCCCCTGTCAACAAGCGCATCCCGGTCTTGCAGAACGGCTTCCTCTTCGGCAAGAAGTGACCGCTCCGGTCACCCGCCGGAGCCAGCCGGCCTTTCCCCACCCCCGTCCGCCCGCTACCATCGGCGGCTCGTTGTTCGGAGCAATCGGAAAGGACAAGGCTCATGAGAGCGTGCATCGGATTCGCAATGGTGCTCGCCGCGCTGGCGATGGTCGGGTGCGGCGAGACGTCGGCCGGGTCGAACGGGGTCAAAGCGGCCATCGTGGACCTCGAGGCGGTCGCGAAGGCGGTCGGCCAGGAAGAGGCGATCCAGAAGAAGCTCGAGGCTCAGAAGAAGCAGCTCCAGAAGCAGCTGCTGAAGGCCGCGAAGAAGATGGAAAAGAAGCTGAAGAAGGCCAAGGCCGAGCTTGGCAAGGACGCGAGCAAGAAGAAAAAGAAAAGACTGCAGCAGCTCGTCGCAAGGGCGAAGCAGAACGTCCGGAAGAACCAGAAGGCCGCGCAGATCCGGCAGCAGCAGGCGAAGGCCAAGCTGCTCCAGCAGTTTCGCCAGGAGGTGAAGCCCATCGCCAAGCGTGTCGCGAAGGAGCGGGATGCACGGATGGTCTTCACCTCGGGCTCCGACGTGCTCTGGTTCGACTCCGGCGTGGACATCACGGGCGAGGTGATCGCGAGGCTCCGCAAGAAGCGGGCCGAGCAACCCGAGGGCGAGCAGTCCACCTCCAAGAAGAGTTCCGGGAAGTCCCAGAGCGAGGGATCGTCCGACAAGAGTGGCTCGTCCAAGGGAAGCGGCAAGGACGCGTCGAACGCCTCCGGCGGGGAAGGCTGAGGCGGCCCCTCTCGCTAGAGACCAATCGCCTGGCGCGTCGTCGACACCGTGGCGGACGGCGACCGATCTCTTCGGGCGTTGGGCGATGCGATGGAGCGTCCGCCACGGAAACGTTTTTTAGCGTCGCGAGTGTGCGCGCCGCGCCTTCGGCTACTCATCCGGGTCTCGGCGACTTCTTCAACCTCCGACGTACACGCTCGGGACCGGCCCGGAAACGTGTCCACTCGGGTCCACTCCGCCCGCTTCTCGCGAGCCGCCCCCTTCTCCTGTCGTCTTGACGCCCCGATCGCCCGAAGTTATCTTGTTGTGGCTGGGGCAATTATCGGGCTCGCGTCCGGGTTGGCCGACGGGGAGCTCGCTCCGTCGCATGCATCCGTCGCGGGTGAGGAGGCACGATGTATTTTCGGTTTCCCTGCCACCACTGCGGGAGGAAGCTCAAGGTCGACGAGGAGCACGCGGGGCGGAAGGCGCGGTGCCCCTACTGCCGCACCGCCCAGACGATCCCGGAGGCCGCCACGCTGGAATCCGCCGAGGGGACCGGGGCGAGTGGGGAGGCCGGAACAGGGAGACCACGGAGAGCGGGGAAGCGAGCGAGAAGGCGAGCCGAGGGCTGGTTCAGCGGCTCATCGGCGACGAGTCCAACACGGACGTCTCCGCGTGGAGAAGCGCGGTGCTCGGTGTCGCCCTCGCCGCCGTGGTCTACCTCGCTTTGTATCCGGTGCGGGACTCCTTCGGCGCCATCTTCTACCAGCGGGGTTGGGTCCCCGTGGTCATCGTGCTCCTGCTCTGCTGGGCGTTCGCTATCCTCATCTTCAAGTACTTCAAGCTCCAGCGGCAGCGGGACGCCACGCTCTTCGACGTGCTCCCCACCGAGATCGGCGAGGAGATCACCCGCGAGAACCTGCCGCAGTTCCTCGGCCACGTCCGGGCGCTGCCGATGGAGCCGAGCGAGAGCTTCTTCATCAATCGCGTGCTCCGCGGCCTCGAGCACTACCGGGTGCGCGGCAGCGCCGACGAGGTGACGTCGGTGCTCCAGTCGCAGTCGGAGATCGACAACAACGCGGTCGCCTCAAGCTACAGCCTCCTCAACGTCTTCCTGTGGGCCATCCCCATTCTCGGGTTCATCGGCACCGTGGTGGGGATCAGCACCGCGGTGGCGAGCTTCTCGGGCACGGTCTCGCAGGCGGGGGAGCTGTCGGCGATGAAGGAGTCGCTCGGGAAGGTGATGGGCGGCCTGGGGACCGCGTTCGACACCACGCTGCTCGCCCTCTGCATGGCGGTGGTCCTGATCTTCCCCATGAAGTCCATGCAGAAGGCGGAGGAGGACCTGCTCAACGCGGTGGACGAGTACACCAACGACAACCTGCTGCGGCGGCTGCAGGACGCGGAGCGGCAGTCCGCGGCGAGCGACGAGGAGCGGCTCGAGCAGGCGATCCACGCCGCGATGGCCAACCACCACGCGGAGCTCCGGAGCTGGAGCAAGAAGCTCGAGGCCATCGGCGAGACGTTCCGGCAGAGCGCGGAGCAGCGGTGGAAGCAGATCCATCAGCGGCTCATGGAGGAGCAGCGGAGCCGGGAGGAGAGCTGGTCGCAAGAGGTGGAGCGGCTGATCCAGAAGCAGACCCAGGCGGCGGATCAGGTGGTCCAGACGTATCAGCCGCTGATGGACCGGATGAGCGAACTGCAGCAGCAGATCGGCGAGCTGCAGACACAGGAGGCGGCGGAGCAGTCGGCCCATCAGCAGTGGCTCGCCGAGTCCGCCCAGTCGATGCAGCAGAGCGCCGAGGCGCTGCGGCGTAGTGTGACCGGCGTCGAGGAGGGGCTCCAGTCGCTGAACGCGGTGCTTCGCGACCTCGACGGCCGGACCGTGACCGTGGAGAAGCCGCGGCGGAGCTTCTTCGGGCGAAGCAAGCGTAACGGGGGCTGACCGGCCATGGCGAAGCGGCGGCGTAACGAGATCAGCGTCGAGCTCTTCCCGTTCCTGAGCATCCTCGCGTGCGTGATCGGCGTGCTCGCGCTCGCGATCGCCGGCACCGTGGTGGGGGAGATGGACTCGAGCACGGTCAAGGCGATCGAGCGGGCGAAGCAATACCAGGAGCTGCAGAAGACCGCCGAGTCACGCAAGGAGAAGGTCAAGAAGCTCCGACAGATCGTCGCGAGGACGGAGAAGGCGGAGAAGCTCGAGAAGAAGGTCAAGGCCGCCCGCAAGCGGATCGAGAAGCTCGAGAAGCAGAAGGAGGAGGTGAGCGAGCGGCGGAAGAAGCTCCGCCGGGAGACCGACCAAATCGAGGCAAGCCTCGAGCAGCTCAAGCGCCAGATCGCACGGCTCGAGAAGAACCTCGAGCGGACGCGTCAGGAGATCCGGCGGGTGGAGAAGGAGCTCGCCAAGATGAACCGACCGCCCGAGCCGGCGGACATCGTGGTGAAGCCCGGCGGAAGCGGCGAGGTGGACGCGGACTTCCTCCGCCGCGTGGTCTTCGCGGAGTGCCGGAAGAACGGGGTGACCCTCTACAAGGACCCCTCCGGCGAGAAGACGGAGCGCTACCCGAGCAACGGCATCCGGCGGAACCTCGAGCTCATCGAGCGGCTCGACAAGATCGCGGTGAACAAGCGGTGGCTGGTCCTCCTCGTCCGCCCCGACGGCGCCCGCACGGCCCGGCGGGTGGAGCAGCTCGCGAACCGGCGTGGCGCCTACAACGGCAAGCTACCCGTGCCGGGTGACGGCCACCTGGACCTGAGCCGCTTTCGCCGTCTGCTGAAGGAGAGGTCGTAGCCATGGCCCGCCGACGCTCCAGCGGCATGGCCGTGAACCTCGACTCCCTCCTCGACGCGATGTTCAACGTGGTGGGGATCCTCATCCTCGTGGTGATCATCGCCCAGCTCAACGCGGGCCAGGCCGTGAACCGCATGAGCAAGCAGCTCGAGCGGCTGCCGAAAGTGAGCCCCGACGCCCTCGCCGAGGCGAAGCAGCGCGCCGAGAAGCTGAAAAAGCTCCTCGACCGCCTCGAGGCGAAGACCGAGGGGCCGCCGCCGAAGCTCGAGGACAAGCGGGTCACCCTCGCGGAGCTCCGCAAGCGAATGAAGCGGCTGCAAAAGCTCGTGGAGATGGACTCCGCCCTCCAGAAGAAGCGGCGGACCCTCGGCGCGGAGCGGTCCAAGCTGCTCGAGAAGAAGAAGGCGCTCGAGAAGAAGGCCGACGCGGCGGGGGCCCGGCTGAAGCGGCTCAAGGCGAAGCTCGCGGAGGCGGAGCCGCCCGAGAAGCCGCCGGACAAGGTGGTGAGGCTGCCGAGGCCGCGGGACGCTCCCGAGGGGTGGAAGCCGCTCTGGGTGCTCGTCGCGAACGACAAGCTCTTCCTCTACGACCGGCAGGCGAGCCAGCGTCGTCTTCGGAAGTTCATGAAGCGCCTCCCCCGTCGGGAGAAGACGGCCGACCGGACCGCGGGCATCCCGCGGAAGGCCTTCTTCAAGGTCTTCCGCGAGCGGGAGACCAGCCACCCGCACTTTCAGCTGAAGGCCGAGGCGGCCGGCCGCTTCAACCGGCGGCCTCGGTTCGAGTTCGTCCCGCGGAGCGACACCGGCATCGGGAAGGACGAGATCGAAGCGAAGTGGGCGGAGGTCGTCCGGGACGCGGGGAGCCGGAAGCGGTACCTCCGCTACATGGTCAAGCCCGACAGCTTCGACACGTATCTCGCGGCGCGGCGTGTCACCGACAAGATCGGCGTGCCCGCCGGGTGGGAGGTGCGCCCCAAGGGATGGGCGTATCACCACACCCTCGGGAAGAAGAAATTCCGCCTCACCCAGACGAGGGCCAAGATCGAGAAGATCCGGAAGCGGCTCGCCAAGCGGAAGAAGAAGCGGCAAAACCAGGAGAAGCCGGACATCCCACCGCCCAAGGTCGACCGAAACGTCGACGGCGTGATCGACTGACGGATCACCCGAGCCGGGGAGACCGGGGGCAGCGGCTGCGTGACAGGCGTCCGTCTCGTTCGATCGGCATCGAGCCGCTATCGCGCCCCGGGCGGACGCAGCATCGCCCTCACGCGAATATTTCCTCCCGGCCGTGAGCGTGTGCGCGCGGGGTGTCCGCGGGGACAGGGGCCTCCGGAACCCCTCCCGCCGGGCTGTCCCGTCGCCCCATCTCGTTCCGCGCGAGCCGGTTCGTCACGGGCAAGCATCGCAGACGCTGCACCGGCGGC
>CAZQQP010000112.1:0-3743 GCA_964595475.1 uncultured Planctomycetaceae bacterium
CGGCGAGCCCCCGACGGGCGTCGCCGCCCCTAACGGTCGCCCAGGGGTCGAGGGCCTCGTCGGCGAGCTCGATCTCCCACCCGCCGTAGCCGCGGGGATCGTCGAGGGCCCGGCGGACCACGGTCTGGATCGCGTCGGGGCCGAGCGGGTGGAACTGGAAGATCTGCGAACGGCTGACGAGCGGGCTGTTCACCGCGAAGAAGGGGTTCTCCGTCGTCGCCCCGATGAGGGTGACGGTGCCGTGCTCCACGTCTTGGAGGAGCACGTCCTGCTGGGCGCGGCTGAAGCGGTGGATCTCGTCGAGGAAGAGGATGGTTCGCCGGCCCTCGTCCTCCAGGCGGCGGGTCGCCTCCTCGAGCACGCGGCGGATCTCTCGGACACCGATCGCCGCGGCGTGGGCGCGCTCGAAGTGGCGGTCCGTCTGCGTCGCGATCAGCTCCGCCACGGCTGTCTTTCCCGTGCCCGGAGGGCCGTGGAAGATGGCGCTGGTCAGGCGGTCCGCCTCGATCATGCGGCGGAGAAGCTTTCCGCGGCCGAGGATGTGCTCCTGTCCCGCGACCTCCTCGAGGCGGCGGGGACGGAGCCGGGCCGGGAGCGGCTCGGCCCGGGCTCGCTGATTCCGGCGTTGGTCGGCCCACAGATCCGTCATCACGGGCACCCAGAGCATTCTACCCGCGGGCCATCTCCCGGAGACCGATCGGAGGACACGAACCGGTCCGACACGAGGAAGACCCCATGGACGCGCTCTCCCTGCTGCTGCTGTACCTGTCGCTCGCGCTGGGCGTGTCGTTCCTCTGCTCGCTGCTGGAGGCGGGCATCCTCTCTCTACCCCGCTCGTACATCGGGGTCCTTCTCGAGGAGGGACGGCGGAGCGGCAAGCTCCTCGACGGGATGAGCCGCAACATCGACCGTCCCCTCGCGGCCATCCTCACCCTCAACACCGTGGCCCACACCGTCGGGGCGGCGGGAGCGGGCGCTCACGCCAAGGAGGCGCTGCCCGACGCCCTGCCCTATCCGGAGCTGACCACCGCCTTCGTCCTCACGGCCCTGATCCTCATCTTCTCCGAGATCCTGCCTAAGACCCTCGGTGCGGTCTACACGAAGGGCCTGGCGGGCTTCACCGCCAACGCCCTCCAGTGGATGATCCGGCTGACCTTTCCGCTGGTGGTCTGCTTCGACTGGTTCAACCGCTTGCTCCGCGGCTCGGCCCAGCACCGGCTGACCCGCGGCGAGGTGGCCGTCATCGCGAGAATGGGGCTGCAGGAGGGAGCCCTCCACGAGAACGAAGCGGGGATCATCCGAAACCTCCTCGACCTCCGGGCCGTGCGGGTCGACGACATCCTCACGCCGCGTCCCGTTCTGCTGACCTTCCATAAGGACATGACCGTTCGAGAGGTGCTCCGGAAGCACCAGCCCATCCGCTTCGCCCGCATCCCCATCTACGGACGCGACCGCGACGAGATTGTGGGCCTCGTCCACCGCTACCGCATCCTCGAAGAGGCGAGCCAGGATCGCCTCGACGTCCGCATGGAGGAGCTTGCCGAGCCCGTCCACGCCGTGCCGGAGCACGCGCCGGTAGCGACCGTCCTCGAGCAGTTCGTGCAGAAGCGCACCCACCTTTTCCAGGTGGTCGACGAGTACGGCGGGACGGAGGGCATCGTCACCCTCGAGGACTGTCTGGAGACCCTTCTCGGCGTGGAGATCGTCGACGAGACGGACACGGTGGCCGACATGCGGAAGCTCGCCCAGCAGCGGGCGGCGGCGCGGCGGCCGTCCCCCGAGGGCTCGTGAGCCGTGGCCGCCGGGGCTTTTCGACCTCGGGCGCCGGGTTCTTTACGATCGAGCGTTCTCAGCAGTGAGGCAGGGTGATGCCCCGAGCAGCGACGCCAGCCGATGTCCGGAGCGGCCCCCCCACGGCCGTGTGGGTGGTCCTCGCCGCGTGCGCGGGGATCGCCACCCCCGCCGCGGCGCAGAAGACCTACGAGCTGACCAAGGAGGGGCTTAAGGAGGTCGAGGCGCCGGAGCCCGGGACGCCGCTCGCGGAGCTCGAGGCGGTCCGTAAGGCGCTTGCGAAGGGAAACCCCGCCCGCGCCCAGGAGAAAGCCACCGCCTGGCTCGAGCGCTACCCGAACCACGCCCGACGGAGCGAGGCCTACCTCCTCCGTGGCGACGCCAAGGCGGCCCAGCACGACTACTACCAGGCGCTGTTCGACTACGAGTCGCTGCTCCGCCGCTTTCCCGAGTCCCCCCACTTCCGCACCGCCCTTCGCCGCGAGTTCCACATCGCGCGGGCCTTCGCCCGCGGACTGAATCGCCAGCTGTGGGGCCTTCGCATCCTCCCCGCCGACGGGGAGGCGGAGGAGCTGTTCATCCGGATCCAGGAGAGGGCCCCCGGCTCCGAGCTCGCGGAGCGAGCGGGCATCGAGCTCGGGGATCTCTACTACCGACAGGCGGACATGAAGCTGGCGGCCGAGGCGTACGACCTCTTCCTGGAGAACTACCCCGACAGCCAGTGGCGGGAGTACGCCATGCTCCGGCAGATCATGGCCAACCTCGCCAACTTCAAGGGGCCGAGGTTCGACATGACGGGCCTGCTCGAGGCGCGCAACCGTCTGCAAACCTACAAGGAGACCTTCCCGGCGGGCGCGGAGGAGGTGGGCGTGGACGCGCTGCTGACCCGCATCGAGGAAACAATGGTCCGCCGCACGCTGCTCGTCGCGGGTTGGTACGAGGGCCGCGGCGAGCAGGTCAGCGCCCGAACCCTCTATCGGCGGCTGCTCGACAATCATCCGCGGTCCGCGGCCGCCCAGACGGCCCTCCGTCGGCTCCGCGCCATCACGCCGGGAGACGAGCCGGCGAAGAAGGAGCGCAAGCAGCAGACAAGCGGGGAAGGCGACCGCGGGACCGCCGAGCAAGCCGGGAAGTCCTCATGACCCACGCGACACCGCACCCGAGACGGAACACGCCGCCGAGCGAGGTGAGGCGGCCCCTCGGTCGCGTCGGGAGTCTCCTCGCTCTGGCGCTGGGCGCTCTGGCGCTGGCGAGCCCCGGCTGTGGCCTCGCCGGATACACGGCCGAGCCCACCTACAACCCCGACGTCCGGAGCGTCGCGGTTCCCATCTTCGAGAACAAGACCTTCTACCGCCGCGTGGAGCTCAACCTCACCGAGGCGGTGACCAAGGCGATCGAGGCCCGGACGCCGTACACGGTTACCAGCCGGGACGCGGCGGACACGGTGCTTCGCGGGCGGGTCCGCACCGTGCAGCAAGACCTGCTCAGCCGCACGTCGGAAGCGGCGGTCGCTCAGGAGGTGCAGGTGACGGTCCGAGCCGGGTTCACCTGGGAGAACCTCCGAAGCGGGGAGACCCTCGCGGAGCGGTCGGCCGTGGAGGGGACCGGCGAGTTCGTGCCGGCGAGGCCCGCCGGCGAGCCCTTCGCCGTCGCCCGACAGGCCGCCGTCGCGGAGCTGAGCCAGCGCATCGTCGACGCCATGCGGTCCGGCTGGTGAGCGGCGCCTCGCGCTCCGTAGAATGATGGGTTTGCATCCGCAACGCGAGGAACTGATGTCCCAGGAAGACCGCGACGATCAGAAGAAAACGGAGCAGCAGGGGGACTCCGGCGGCTCCCAGCCCGGCCCGCCCATCAAGTTCAACCGCGGCATGCTCGGCTGGATGATCGTGATCGCGCTGCTCCTCGCGGTCTTCGTCTTCGTCTCCCAGAGCCGCAACGGCGGCAAGACGATC
>CAZQQP010000112.1:3753-13265 GCA_964595475.1 uncultured Planctomycetaceae bacterium
TCAAGGCCGACCACCTGCGGGACCCCAGCGACGACACCGAGCGCATCGTGGTCAAGGACACGGTGATCGTCGCCCACCTCAAGAAGCAGGTGAACAACTTCCCGGAGAAGGTCCGGGTGGAGATCAGCAAGGAGACGAAGGAGTTCTACGTCACCAAGCTCAACGAGATGAGCGTGACGTACACGGAGAATCCCGCAAACAACGGCGTGCTCTTCCGCCTGCTGCTCACCCTCGGGCCCTGGATCCTGATCATCGCGGTCGTCTGGTTCATCCTCTTCCGGTCGCTGCGGAACGCGGGCGGGGGCGCGGGCATGCTCGGCAACTTCGGCCGGTCCCGCCACAAGCAGATCAATAAGGAGATGACCAACGTCAGCCTCGGCGAGGTGGCGGGCGTGAGCGAGGCCAAGGACGACGTGGTCGAGCTCATCGAGTTTCTCAAGGACCCCAAGAAGTTCCAGCGGCTCGGCGGGCGCGTGCCGCGGGGCATCCTCCTGATCGGGGCGCCGGGCTCGGGGAAGACGCTTCTCGCCAAGGCCGTAGCGGGCGAGGCGGAGGTGCCGTTCTTCTCCATCTCCGGCTCGGACTTCGTGGAGATGTTCGTGGGCGTGGGGGCGTCCCGCGTCCGCGACCTGTTCAAGCAGGCCAAGGAGAGCGCCCCGTGCATCATCTTCCTCGACGAGATCGACGCGATCGGGAGAAAGCGGGGCGGCGGCGTCTCGTCCGGCGGCCATGACGAGCGGGAGCAGACGCTCAACGCCATCCTCGTGGAGATGGACGGCTTCGAGACCAGCGACCAGGTCATCGTCATCGCGGCCACCAACCGCGCCGACGTCCTCGACCCGGCGTTGACCCGCCCCGGCCGCTTCGACCGCCAGATCCACGTGCCGCTGCCCGACGTCCAGGGGCGGCTGGAGATCCTCAAGGTCCACGCGCAGCGGGTGAAGATGAGCCCCCACGCCAACCTGGAGAGGGTCGCCCGGAGCACACCCATGTTCAGCGGGGCGGACCTCTCCGCCATCATCAACGAGGCGGCCATCATCGCGACCCTCGCGGGCAAGGACTTCGTCGAGCAGACGGACCTCGAGGAGGCGAGGGACAAGGTGCGCTTCGGCCGCGCCTACCGCAGCCGGCGGATCGAGGAGGCGGACCGCATCTCCACGGCCTATCACGAGGCGGGCCACGCCGTGGTCCAAAAGCTCCAGCCCCACGCGGATCCCGTCCACAAAGTGACCATCATACCCCGCGGACAGGCGATGGGGGCCACCTTCAGCCTGCCCGAGAAGGATCGCTACGGCTACGGGTGGAACTACCTCCGCGACATGATGCGGGTGCTGTGCGCCGGGCGGATCGCGGAGCAGCGAAAGACCGGCGACATGACCTCCGGCGCGGCGATGGACATCAAGGCGCTGACGCAGTTCGCCCGCCACATGATCCTCGAGTGGGGCATGTCCGAGCTGCTGGGCTGACCGACGAGGCCTACCAGGACGCGGCCAACCTGATCGACGAGAACTGGGAGACGGTGGAGGCGGTCGCGGAGAACCTCCTGAAGTACGAGACGCTCAACGCGGACGAGGTGGACCGCCTGATGCGCGGGGAGACGCTGGACAAGCCCACAGTCGGCGATCTCCTCAGCGAGGAGGCGGAGAAGCTGCAGGAGCCCGCCAAGAAGCCGAGCGAGTCACGCGACGACGAGACGGGGCCCGAGCCGGGCACGGGACCCGTCCCCGCCCCCGCATGAGCCGCCTCGGAACGGACAGCTGCGGCGCGGCCACCACTGATGGGACCGCATCGGTGCGCCGGTGAGCGAGCCGCGAGGCCCATCGTCGACGTCGATAAGCCGACCCGTCTCCCGCTTCCCCCGGCGGTCTGTCTCCGGCCCACCGCTTCGGGATCGGCCCCTTCCTCCTTGCCCGCCGCGGCCTCGCCACGCGTGCGTTCTTCAGTTATCGCTCCGCGTCAGCTCGACCCATTGGAAGCCCGAGCCGGTATACACGCGGGCCAAGTTGAGCGTGTCGCCCGCGTCCGGCCTCCAGTCGGCCGATAGGTTGAAATGACCCCCGTCGCGGATGAAAGCCTGGCCGTTGCGGGAATAGACCAGAAAGAACGAGCGCGCATCGGCCACGCCGGTGAAATTCTTGATCTCAGTCGACCGTGGATACGCCAGCTCCGCGAGGGTCGCCTCGTCGACGCTCGGGGTGGCCCCTGACTCGACCGAGACGTGACCTAACCCGAAGCCGGCGATCCGGGCATTGCGGAATCGGAAGTTCTGGAGGATCGCCCATCGGTTCGGATTCCCCCCGCCGAGGCCCCCCAAGGCGCGGCCGCCGAGGAAGGTGAACTGGTTGTCCTCGATCACGACCGTCCGCTCGCGGGAATGGGTATACGACACCTTGCTCATATCCTCGATCGGCCCGCTCCAATGGAAACTCTGCACAGCCGGGGCATCAGCGATCTTTAATTCCCACGTGGTGTTGCCCTCGAGCCAACCGTCGATGTGATTGCCACGGCCCGCCACCACATCGAGGCCCACATCGTTTTTCTCGGAACGGATGTAGAAGAAGTTTCCGTTCGCCCCGCGGCCCTCGTTCCACAGGCGCGCCCCGAGGGTCGTGCAGCCATGGATGCGGAACCGCCCGGTGTTCGCGTTGACCCAACCGGTTTCCGTCGGATGCACATCCAGGCCGATCCCGCAGCTGTCGATCTTTATGTCCCCGAAATCCGAATAGGCGATGCCGCCCTCCGTCGGGGCCAAGCGGACGCCGGTGCCGGGGCAGTTTCGGACCCAGACCGCCCCCCAGTTCGCCCGGTAGGGGCGGTTGGTGTCGCAGACGATCCCGTCCAACCCCGCGGTGTCCTGTCCGTCGAGCTGGAGGGCGTCCACTCGCCAGGCGGCCCCGCCGGGCCTCAAGAAAGCCTCGTCGCCATCGCCGGTATACCGGATGACGCTCTTGTAAATCCCCTGGCCGATCAGGGATCCGTTGCCCCGGCCGACGAGGCCCGAGGAGGTGGTGTAGGTTCGCTCCATGAGCTCGACGTGGGGATAGGCGGCGAGGGCCTTGCTGACGTCGTTATTCGTCCACCACTCGGGGCGGGCGACGCGGATGGCGCCGGCGGCGAAGGTGACGCGCCCGCCGCCGCGTGTATCGAAGATCTGGACCGGGCCCGGGGGCTGCAAGACGCCGTGGATCCTGAGGGTGTGGCCGTTGGTGGCGAGGCGGGCGCCTCGGACGAACCCCAAGGTGAGGTTCGTCGGAACCGTGAGATCCGCCCCCAGGGCGGCGGACCGATCCACGAGGAGAACCGCTTCGGCATCCCCGATCGCGCCGACCGCGGAAGAGGGGTCGGGGTATTCACTGAGGGCATGGCGGTCGGCCGCCCCCTCTCCTCTTCCTCCCGCGGCGGGGGCGGCGACGGCGGGGACGAGGACGACCCCAAGCGTGATCATGCTGAACAGGCGCTGCGACATGAAGGACACTCCCTTTTGCGGGGTGGAAGACCGGGGCGGGATCGGAAGCTGGATCATAGTCCGGTGGAGGGCAAGCCGCGGCGCGGGGACGGGCGTCAGCCGGCGCCGTCCCAGGCGGCGTGGAGCCAACCGTCGGCGGAGAGGCGGAATCGGACGCCGAAACGGCCACTCTCCCGGTCCAAGCGGTCCCGGAGCCACCGGGTGTCGGGCTCGGATGCGTGGTGGAGGGAGAAGCGCTCGATCCGCATCGGCGCCAGCGTCAACGAGCGGAGCGTGCCGGTGGCGCCATCGAGGGTCGGAAAGTACATGAGCGTCAGGTCCGGCCGGTAGCCGTCGTGGCCGGGGATGCCCTCGTAGTCGTTGAGGAAGTCGCCGCAGCCGTAGAGGACGAGCTTGCCGCGGTAGATCTCCATGCCCTTGACGTGGTGCGAGGAGTGGCCGTGGACGACGTCCACGCCCGCCTCGTCGATCAGCGCGTGGGCGAGCTCGACCTGCTCGTGGGGTACGTCGTAACCCCAGTTCGCACCCCAGTGCACGGAGGCGACGACCACGACGTCGCCGGCGGAGCCCCGCACCCGCTCCGCGAGCCGTCGGGCGGTCTCCACGGACTCGGGGACGAGGTGGACCCCCGGCCGCTGCGGCCCGGCCGCCCACGAGCGCGGGATACCGCTGCTCGGCGAGCCTAAGCCGAAGACCAGGACGCGTCTGTCGGTCGGCCCGATGGCCGCCGGCGCCGCTGCCTCCTCCAGCGACCGTCCGGCGCCCGTGATGGACACGCCCGCCGCCTCCAGCGTCGCCAGCGTCTCCTCCAGCCCCTCGTAGCCCCAGTCGAGCACGTGGTTGTTCGCGAGCACGCCGCAGTCGACGCCCGCGGCGTGGAGCAGCGACACGTGGGATGGGCTCATCCGGTAGTGGACGCCCTTCCCCTTCCAGTACGCCTCGCTCCGGGTGACCGCGGTCTCCAGATTGATGATGCGGACGGCCGGGGCCACGCGGTGGAGCACCCCCAGCGCCTCGCCCCAGACCGCGGCGGGATCCATGGGGCGGGGGATCGGGCCGTTCGCCTCCTCCGCGAGCTCCACGTAGCGGGTGGCGCTGCGGACCACGGGCTCGTGGAGGCGGGGGTGGACCGGGTCGGGGAGGACCTGGTCGATCCCCCGGCCCGTCATCACGTCGCCACAGAGGAAGAGGACCACCGGTGGCCGCATCGCCCGCCTCCACGTCGAGCTTCGATCGGGGGGTGGATGGTAGGGGCCGACGGGAAATTTCCGGCGCCCGGCATTTGCCTCGGGTGACGGGCGCGCTAACCTATGGGTATCCCCTTCCCCGAGCGGTCGGAGGCTTCGGCCTCCGGCCGCTTTTTTTTTTAACCCTGCCGGCCTCTCCCGCGGCTGCCGCGACCGCCAGTCGCCCGCGAAGCCGAACGGAGGTCTCCCATGCGTTGGACCCTGACGCTTCCGGCCATGGCACTGGCGACGGCCGTCGCGGCGGCGGAACCGCCCCCCTCTCTGGCCCCCGACGGCGGCGCGTCGGAGCCCGAGCCCGTGCCGGCGATCGGCGAGAAGGTGCAGTACGAGCACCGGAAGCCCGCGTGGACCCACCAGTATCCCCTCCGCCTCATCCTCCGCGGTCGGGACGCGATGGCCGGCAAGTACCTCCGGAAGCTGCGGAAGGAAGAGCCCGGCGATCCCGAGACGCTGTTCATGCTCGGCCTCTGGCACGCGAGCGGCGGCCGGGCGGAGAAGGCAGCGGCCCGGTTCGCGAACGCGGTCGATCAGGGCCTTCCGCCGGGACGCCTCGTCGCCGGTCCGCGGGACCTCCTCGAGCCGATCGAGGACCATCCCGCCTATCGCGAGCTGGTGGACCAGCGCGTTCCGCGCCTGATCCACGGCCCGATGGTCGGCTCCGTGACGGACCGCCGCGCCCGGATCTGGGTCCGGACGGCGGAGGCGAGCGACGTTCGCATCGCCCTCGGCGAGGCGGCTTCCCTCGACGATCCCCGACGCGTCTCGGCACGGTCCACCGCGGCCCGCGACTTCACGGCCGTCCTCGAGGTGGACGGCCTCCAGCCGGACACGGCCTACCACTACGCGGTCACCGTCGGCGACGGCCCGGAGCACGGTCCCTACCGCTTCCGAACCTTTCCGGAGCGCGGGAAACCGGCCCGCTTCCGGGTGGCCTTCGGCGGCGGGGCGAGCTACGTGCCCGAGCGGGAGAGGATCTGGGACACCATCCGCGAGCGGGACCCGCTCGCCTGCCTCATGCTCGGGGACAACGTCTACATCGACGACCCGCGCTCCGTCAGCATGCAGCAGTACTGCTACTACCGCCGCCAGTCCCGGCCGGCGTTCCGCCGGCTCACCCGCTCTCGCGCCGTCCACGCCATCTACGACGACCACGACTTCGGCACGGACGACTGCTGGGGCGGTCCCTACGTGGACAAGCCCGCGTGGAAGCGCCGCAACGCGTGGAACACCTTCCGGACCAACTGGGTGAACCCCGCCTACGGCGGGGGCGTGGACCGCCCCGGCTGCTGGCACCGCTTCACCGTGGGCGACGTGACTTTCTTCATGCTCGACTGCCGCTACTACCGCACGGACCCGGACGGACCGCAGCCGTCCATGCTCGGCCCCGCCCAGAAGGCGTGGCTCAAGCGGGGACTGCTCGAGTCGGAGGCCACCTTCAAGGTCCTCGTCTCCTCGGTTCCCTGGGACTTCCGGACCAAGGGGGACGCCCAGGACACCTGGCACGGCTATCGCGCGGAGCGGGGCGAGCTCTTCGGCTTCCTCGCCGACAACGAGATCGAGGGCGTGGTCCTCATGTCCGCGGACCGCCACCGCTCCGACGCCTGGCGGATCCGCCGGGACAACGCGTACGACCTCTACGAGCTCAACTCCTCGCGGCTCACCAACGTCCACCGCCACGGGACCAAGGACGCCGCGTTGTTCTCTTACAACGAGACCAACAGCTTCGGCCTCGTCACGTTCGACACGGAGGCGGACGACCCGACGGTCACCTACAAGGTCGTCACCATCGACGGGAAGAGCCCCCACAGCCTCACCGTCCACCGAAGCGACCTCCGGCACTGAGCGACGGGCGGACCCTCCCGTCGGAGGCGTGCGTGTCTGCATTGGGAGGCGATGGCGGCTCGTCCGCCAGTGCCCGATGGCGGCGCCCCGCGGAGGCGGTCGGACGTTTCCCGACGGGCCTCCCTCCGCGAAGCGGCTCGCCTCCGCTTTGTCGGGGAGACGCCCTCCCCTACAATCGACCGTACCAAGACGCGGGGCGTGGCGCAGCTTGGTTAGCGCGCTACCCTGGGGGGGTAGAGGTCGCCGGTTCGAATCCGGCCGCCCCGACTTCTCCGACCGTTTCCGCGGCCGTTGCAGACTCTTGAGCCGCGGAACCACTTCGAACCCCATCGTCCGTCGACAGCGAGAGCGGAAGCAGAGCTTGCGCGCTCGACACAGTCGTTCGAACGAGCGGGTCTCGGCTTTTCTCGTATTTGCTCCGAACGACGCGGGTAAGTTGCGTCGGGCCGACGGCGTACTCGCCCCGGAGGCGATGTGCCGGCGCGCAGGAGACCCGCGCGTCCTGGATGGAGGTCGCCGAGACCGGCGCGGAGAAGAGGCTTTCGTTGAATGGGGTGCGGGCTGTGGGTTGTTCATGATCCCCTTCGGGGCATAGGACGCTTCGCAGACACCGCAGTTGAACGGCCATCGTCGTCGGGCCCGCCGCTGGAAGGCAATCGGGCTGTGGGATGGAAAGGGGTTAGCGACCGAGCCGCGTCTCGGCCGCGTTGCGGGCTCCTCGGCGAGAGCGGCGGGGAGGAGACGAGAGGGGCCGCGACGAAGAGGACACGGCCGACCGGTTGTGTTCCTTTCCGTCGGCCGAGGGCTCCCGACGGTCGTCGCTCTCGGTGGGGTCGGATTGGGTGCACGGCTCGGAGCCCGCGGTGGGGCGGCGGACGACGACCGTACGGCCGACGAGGTCGCCGAGGCGCTGGCGGTAGAGGCTGAGCAGCGGGAGGATCAGCAGCAGCGGGGCGACGAGCTCCACCGCCTTGAAGAGGTTTCGGACAAGGATCTGCCAGAGCGCCGGGTCGGCGCCGTGCTGCTCCACCACGCGACAGCCGAGGAGCCACTTGCCGAGGGAACGCATGGCGAGCCACTCCGCCACGCCGGTGTGCAGCAGATAGAGCCCAAGGATGGCCACGCCGGGGAGGATGTCCGCCCACGTCGCGTCCGGCGAGGGCCAGCTCACCCACTTTACCATCATCTCGATCACCGGACCGGGTCGACGCACGCCGAGGCTGATGAGGACGAGCGCCGCGGGTGCCGCGAGGTCGACGGCGCCCGCGAGGGCCCGGGGCAGGATCCCGGCGGGAACCATGCCTTCGGGGAGCTTGGGTAGGTTGGCCTGAGGGTTTCGCCGGGCCATGACCAGCAGGTAGATCATCGCCACGGCGACGGCCGCCGCGACCACGATCGTCGGGTCGGCGCGGGGCTCGGGGACCTTGTCGACGGTGAGCGGCTCGGGCGTGACGCTTTGCCGGCTCCGCAGGCCCATCTCCGCCCACGCGAGCGCGTCGGCAGGGCCGCCGAGGACGACCCCCACGCCGCGACCGGAGCGGCCCACCGCCGCCCACCGGTCGAAGGCGTCGGCGTCCACGCCGCCGATGGGGTACGTGCGCCCGTCGCGGAGGACCCGAGCCGTCAGCCGCGTCCGCTCGGTGCGGTCGACGAGGACGAGCTGGCGGTCGGCGGCCACCGCGGCCGTCTCCGCGGCGAGCGCGAGATCCGAGTAGGCGGTTCGCGACCAGCTCTCGCCGTCGTGGATGTAAACCGCACCGGCCTTCCCGTCGCCACCCACCACGACGGCCATCTCGTCCGCGGCGGGGGTGACCGCGACGAGCCGCGCCGGCGTGCCCGTGAGGCCCTCGGGCGTTTCGATCGGCTCCCAGCCGCGGCCCTGGGTCCTCAGGAGCTTCGGCTTCCCCTCGTCCGTCGCAACCAGCGCCACGGGGCCCGAGGCGCCCGCCGCCCAGTCGAGCGGCTCGACGTCGGGAAGTGGCGGGAGCTGAGACCACTCATAGCTGCCCCAGGGTGCCTCGTCCGAGGGGGCGAATTGGATCACTTGGGCCGCGTGGCCCTCGCCGCCCACGGGCCGGTAGAGGAGGAACAGACGGCGGCGGTAGGCGGCGACCGCGGTCGGCCGGACAGTGGTCTGGTCGGCGCGGTAGAGCGTGCCCGCGGGGGCGGCCGGCGTGCGGTGGAGGATGGTGGTCTTCGGCCCGTCCTTGCCGCCGCGGACCACCCAGAGATGGTCGCCGTGGCCGGCCGCGGCCAGGTGGGCCGCGTCGGCCGCGGAGGCGACGGACGCCGTGAGGATGGCGGCCGCGACACACGCGACCGCCGCGGAGCGCAAGAGGGGCGGCTCCGGAGCTTCGCCCCCCTCGACCTTCGGGGCTCGCCATCGCATCAAGGTCTCGACACTTCTACGGCCGCTGTCGGCTCGCTCGGGCTCGACGGGACCGGCCGGTCCCGCGGCAACCATGATAGACGCCCGCGGCTGCGGCCGAGCGGGCGGGTCACGGAATGCTCTTCCCAATCACTTCGGTTCGGTCGGGCTGGAAGACACCGACGAGCTTCTCGAAATCGAACTGGAGGTCGCGGATCTTCCCCGTTCCGGCGGCGTCGGTCGGGTCGCTGATGGAAAGGCCCACCTCCGCCTGTTCCGCGGGGACCTTCAGCCGGACCGAGCCGGGGACCTCCGGCCAGGCGCCGGGTGGCTTCCCCTTCCGCTCCATCGACTTCCAGTCGGAGAGCTCGCCGGCGACGAGTGTGCGGCCGTCGTGACGATAGCGGATGGCCGCCGGTCGAAACGTCTCGGCGTCCACCTCGACGACCCACTGCCCCGGGTCGGCGGTGCCGTCCCCCTTTTTCTCCTCGCCGGAACTCCTGCGGGCGGGAAAACGCACCACGTAGCGGTGGGCGTCCTCCACCTTGGCCACGGGCGGCGGGCTCTCGAGCGACGGAAGACCGGCCAG
>CAZQQP010000113.1:0-4821 GCA_964595475.1 uncultured Planctomycetaceae bacterium
CGGAGGCCCGGGGCCGAGAACACCTTGAGCCCCGAGCAGCCCGCAGAACCCTGTGGCACAAGGGTGCAGGGCCTCCCCTCCCTCCACCCCGAGCGCCACCTACGCGAATTCCGGAAGAACCACTATTATGACCTCGCCGCTGCTGCGTAACATCACGCGCGCATCCGACAGCGGAAGACTCTACCGCTTCCGGGTATCGGGAGCGGTTATCACCCCGCGGTGAGCCGATTTCCATGGAGGCGACGGAAGCGATGGGCAAGAGGATCGGAATCGACCTGGGGACCAACAACTCGGTGGTCGCCGTCATGGACGGCGACAA
Organism: uncultured Planctomycetaceae bacterium; assembly: GCA_964595475.1. GTDB lineage: Bacteria > Planctomycetota > Phycisphaerae > Phycisphaerales > Zrk34 > CAZQQP01. Next base: position 320 of record CAZQQP010000113.1, read on the forward strand.
GCCGGCGGTGATCCCCAACGCCGAAGGGAGCCGGACCACGCCGGCGGTCGTGACCGTCTGCAAGCCGTGGACACACCTTGTGAGCAAGATTCTCCCCGCACCCCTCCGGCGCCTCGCTGACGGACTGAGCCGCTCGACGACGGGGCAGGTCCTGGTGGGGGAAAAGGCCAAGCGGCGGGCCATCGGCAACCCCGACCGCACGGTGACGTCGACCAAGCGACGATTGGGCACCGATCACCGGGTGACGATTGGGGAGATAGTCGCTTCGTCGGAGGAGATCGCGGGGTGGATCCTCCGGAAGCTGAAACAGGACGCCGAGGCCTACCTCAATGAGGAGGTCGAGGAGGCAGTCATCACCGTCCCGGCCTCCTTCAACGACTCGGAGCGCCGGGCGATCGAGGACGCGGGCCGCCTCGCCGGTCTCGACGTTGCTCGGACCGTCGACGAGCCCGCGGCGGCGGCGATGGCATACGGGCTCCACAAGCAGAAACAGCCCGTCACGGTGGCCGTCTTCGACCTCGGCGGGGCCACCTTCGAGATCACGCTGCTCGATGTCGAAGACGGCGTCTTTGACGTGAAGACAACCGCCAGAAGATCCCAGATCGGAGGGGACGACTGGGACCGCCGCATCGTGGAGTATATCGCCGAGGAGTTCAGGAAGGAGCACGGCATCGACCTTCGCCAGGAGACGATGGCCCTGCAGCGGCTGAAAGCCGCCGCTGAGGAAGCCAAGATCGAGCTGTCTCAGGACGAGCGAGCCAACATCAAGCTGCCCTTCATCGCGGTCGGGACGCAGGGATCGACGGACATCCGGGGCCCCAGGCCCAAGCACTTGGACGTCTCCCTGACCCGAACGAAGCTCGAGGAGCTCACCGAAGATCTCCCGGAGCAATGCATGGTCCCTTGCCGACAGGCGATGGCCGACGCGGGCCTCCCGACCGGGGACATCGACCGGGTCCTCCTCGTGGGGGGAACCACCCACATGCCGCAGGTGCGCGAGCTCGCCAAGCGCTTCTTCGACAAGGACCCCACCATGGAGATCAACCCCGACGAGTGCGTCGCGCGGGGCGCGGCGGTCGCGACGGAAGCAACGCCGACGAACGGGGCGGGACGCCCAGAGATGTAGCCGTGGGTGCCGACGCCCTCCGGAACGGAGCGTCCGCCAACGCTCATCGGCCCTGCTGGATCGCCCTCACCAATTGTCGGGAGCTTTTCGGGAGGCGGGCGGCGAATTGCTTGTCGATCCCGGTCGCCCGGATCACGGCCACCACAGCCGCAACGTCCTGCGACCGTTGCATCCGGCCCATGCCGGTGTGAAGCTTGACCGCGATCAGGTCGGCCAGTCCCACCCCAGGCCGCTAGACCTCAACCATTTCCGTGGGTGCCCGTCGCGCCTACTCCTCCATGAGGAGCGGAACGGGGACGCTCCCGTAGAGGAACTGGCATTGCTTGGGCCCAAAACAAGCGAGGTATGCTATGACTATTTATCCGAACAGATCTTATAAACCGACGCCGCACCCGGACCTCCGCCACAGGTGTGGCGAGCGCAGTCCACCTTGTTCTCGGTCCATGGTTCCCTCCGCCGCGTTCGGCGTTCACGCGGACCGGGGCGTCCTTACCCCGGCTTCAACCTCGCTCCCTCAACATCGCAGGGGCCGGGAGAAGGCGTCCGCTGCTCGTAAGAACACTTCTTGCCATCGGTTCCACCCGAGGAGCCGATCGATGACCTTCCGTCCTGTTCGGACGATCTGGCACGGAATGTAAATGAAGGGCTGCATGAATTGCTTGAGCTCCATCCGCAGCACGCTTCGCCGTTGCTCGGTGTGCTTGCTTCGCCAGCGCCCGTGGATCGGGATCTTGAGGGCGAACCACAACCCGGCTTGCTCGCATCGTGGGATCGCTTGGTCGGTCCAGGGGGCCGCTCCCTCGTGCGAGGGCCGATTGCCAGGGCGGTTGACTAGGTAGAGAGGCTCAGCGGTGTTCGCGAGCGAGACGATGAGCGGGGGGTCGCCCCACTGCCCGTCGTAGCTGAGCCCGATCTCGTCCTTGCACTCCCCCGTTGTGGAAACGATGATCCCGTCGACATCGAGCTTGGCTTCCTCGAAGAACGCGTCATCTTGGCCGGCCCAGACGTTGAGCCGAACGTTGTGGATGGCTTTTATCAGCTGCTCGGTGGTGAACCGGCGACAGAAATCCCCCGCGGGGGTCCGGTCGGGAATCCGCTCGGCCCCGAGGGCGTTGAGGTACCCTTCGTCCTCCCGGCGAAGGTGGAGCTCCTCCAGAGCCGTCCCGCCAGAGAGGGCGTTGTAGGCGATATTCAGCACGGGATCCGCCTCGTGATACGGCTGGTGAGCGTGGAGCACGTGGACCCCGGCATCGATCGCGTCGGGGAGGCCGATGCTCAGCGCAAGCGTGTGGATGGCTCCGATGCCCCCGGCGTTCGTTGCGGTGGTCCGGTCAGCCACCTCGTAGTGGACGTTGCTCGCCGCTAGCTCGGGGCGCCCGGTGTTTCGCTTTCGGTTCCGACGGAGACGACGCTCGATCCGGCGCTTGCGTCGAAGGGCCTTTTCTGCTCTCTCGGGGGTACTCACTCGAAGTGCCTCCTTGGTAGACGCGGCGTTCTCTCGTGCCATTCATCGGAACCGCCGTTTTACACCAGAATGGAGGGACTGCGAGTGTTTTTTCGTTGGTCCCTCGGTCGGGAGGGCCCGGAAGGTCGCTTGTTCGGGGCCTATTTCGCGAAGGCCTGCCACTCCGCCGATCCGTTTCGCTGGTCGATCCGCACCAGTCCCGCAGGAGGTGTAGCAGCTCCCGGCGCCGGGAACGGTCGCGCGCCATCACCGCGTCGCACGCGGCCCGGTAGTCGCGAATTAGGGCCCGGTCAAAGTACCTTGAAAGCAACTTCATCAGCGCCGCTCTTCCGCGCGTCGGGTCGATCATGTCGTAGCAGACCAGCGGGCTCGCGAACGTCCCGAGCCAGAAGGTTTCGCCGTCGACCCGCCATCCGGTCTCATCCGCATGAAGGTAGCTCGATTGCCGCGCTTCCTCGGCGATTTGCTCATACCAGTGGCTGAGCACGGCGGCCAGTCGCTGCCACATCGCCACCAGCCGTCTTCGGGCGGCTTCGTCTGCAGCGGGTATCGTAGGATCGCCATTGCGTGGCTGATGGGCACCCCGAGGCCGTAGCGCAGCCAGGCCGTGAAGGCCACGATGCGATGGCCGAGGTCGGCTCGGGGTACCGCATCGGCCACGACGGGGGTGACCCACTGCCGGCAGCTCGAGCACCAGTGTTCGGGAAGATGGTGCTCGGTCACTTCCGCGCTGACGCGTTCGCTCGGGAGATCCTCGGCAATGCGCTTGCGAGACCGGCGTGGGGAAGGCAGTAAGGCGTTGCACCCCGGACATTCCGCCAGCGACTGATGGTTTGTGTACCGGTCGACGCGCTCGCGGCGCGGTCGCCGGCTTCCGGGATGGCACCGCTTCGCGCCCGGCTTCTTCCCAGATCGGCGGCTTTGGGATTTCGCATGAACCGGGGCAGCGCCCGACGGGGTCGATGGCGGTGCTTGGCCATCGGCCCCGGCCGCTTCCTCCAGCGCGTCGCCGTCAGTGACGCTGTTCTCCCTGTGGGCCTGCTGAGATCGGATGACTTCGAGCGTGGCGAGCAGGGCCCGCCGCACCAGCGAGGCGTCGGTCGCGAAGAGGTCGTTGCCCTCCTGCTTACTGAGCTCCCCGCGCTTGGCCGCTGCGAGCCTCTCGACAAATGTCTGATACACTCCTTCGTCCGAGCTACCAAGAAAGACCCGAAATCTCGAGTGTCTGCTCCCGGAGGTCCCGGATGAGTCTCCTGCTATTCACCGTCGTCACCAGCGGCTCTTTGTGGCTTGCGGTGGAGGTGGCCGCCGCGGAGGCCGCGGTCGAGCCCGTAAGACTGAGATGCGAGTATCGCAAGGACCCGCTGGGGGTGGACCGAAAGCACCCGCGGCTGTCGTGGCGTCTCCGTGCGACGGGCGAGCAGCGCCACCTGGCCCAGACCGCGTACCGGATCCAGGTGGCCACAGCCCCCGAGAAGCTGGCGTCGGGTGACCCGGACCTCTGGGACAGCGGCCGGGTGAGCTCAGACCGACAGCTCCATGTTCCCTACGCAGGCAAAGCGCTGAGCCGCCGTATGCGGTGTTACTGGCGGGCCCGCGTCTGGGACGACGACGGGCAGCGCTCCAGTTGGAGCCCGACGGCCATGTGGTCGACGGGCCTGTTCGAGCGGAAGCAGTGGGGCGCGGAGTGGATCGCCGGCGCGGAGCTTGGTCCGGTCCAGTCGGACCCGCATAACGGATACCACAGCAAGATTGCCCACGCGCCGGACGAAAGGAAATGGGTAGCGGTGGACCTCGGGAAGCGAACGCGGATGGACGCGGTCCGCCTGTGGCCGGCGCGTCCCTACAACTGGAGCCCCGATACACCCGGGTTCCTGTATCCGCTCCGATTTCGCGTCGAGGTGGCGAACT
>CAZQQP010000113.1:4831-13229 GCA_964595475.1 uncultured Planctomycetaceae bacterium
GAAGGACTTTTCCGATGCCCGGACGGTCGTGGACCGGACCGGCGCGGACGTGCCCAACCCGGGGACCGACGCCCCCCGTTATGCGTTCGAGCCGGTCCGCGCTCGATACGTCCGTCTGGTGGCCACCCGCTTGCGGAGGCGAGATGACGACAACTACGGACTCGCGCTGGCGGAGATGCAAGCGATGAGCGGGGAGAAGATCGTCAGCGACGGAGCCGAGGTTTTTGCGCTCGATTCGGTCGAGAGCTCCGGATGGTCGCGGAAAAACCTGGTCGACAGGCGGCTCAAGTCGGAGCGGGGCAAAAGCGCGAGGCCCGCGACAATGCTGCGGAAGGAGTTCGGCCTGTCGGCCTCCGTCGAGCGCGCTACGTGCTTTGTCACCGGGCTCGGGCTCTACGAGCTTCGGTTGAACGGCAAGCGTGTGGGGCGAGGGCTTCTCGCCCCCGAATACACGAAGTATCCCGAGCGCGTGCAGTACCGAACGTTCGATGTGACCGAGATGCTTCAGAAGGGATCCAACGCGATCGGAGCGATGTTGGGAGACGGCTGGCACGCGGACCGATTCTTCGGGCTGCCGCCCGTGCCGCAGAGGAAGTACCGTGGACAGCGCGGCCTTCTCGTGCGGCTGGATATCCATCTGGCCGACGGCACGGTGAAAACCATCACGAGCGACCCGAGCTGGCGGAGCACCACCGCCGGGCCGGTGCGGAAGGCGAGCATGTACGACGGGGAGACCTACGACGCGCGTCGCGAGATGCCCGGCTGGGATGCAGCGGGCTTCGACGACGGGGGCTGGAAAGCTGTGCAGCGCGTCGCGTTTCCCGATACCCGGGTGGTCTGGCAACCGAATCGCCCGATCCGCGTGACGCGGGAGCTGACGCCGAAGAAGCTTACCGAGCCGGAGCCGGGCACGTATGTGTTCGATATGGGCCAGAACATGGTCGGCTGGTGTCGCTTCTCCGTCGACGCACCCTCCGGCACAGAGATCACACTGAAGCACGGAGAGCGGCTGCGAAGCGATGGGACCGTCTACACCGCGAACCTTCGAAGCGCCGAGCAGACCGATACTTTCATCACAGGGGAGGAGGGCGAGGAGGTGTTCGAGCCACACTTCACGTACCACGGCTTCCGGTATGTACAGGTCGAGGGGCTCCCGAAGGCCCCGGAGAAGAAGGACCTCGTGGGCCGCGTCTTCCACTCGGCCGCGCCGCGGACCGGCCGCTTCGAGTGCTCGAACCAGCTCATCAACCGGCTGATGGAAAACATCGTTTGGACGCAGCGAGCGAACATGATGAGCGTGCCCTCGGACTGTCCACAGCGGGATGAGCGGGCCGGCTGGATGGGGGACATCCAGGCGTTCTCCCAGACCGCCATCTTCAACATGGAGATGGCAGCCTTCTTCACCAAGTGGCTCCGGGATGTGCGGGACTCGCAGCTCCCGGACGGATGCTATCCGCCCTACGCCCCGTCACGGCGGCGACGGGGCGCACCGGCCTGGGCGGACGCCGGCGTGATCATTCCGTGGCGCATGTATGTCAACTATGGTGACAAGCGTCTGCTTCGCCGACATTTCGACTCCGCTCGGCGGTGGGTGGACTACGTCCATCGACATAACCCGGGACTCATCTGGCAAAACAAGCGTGCCGGCGACTACGGGGACTGGCTGAACGGCGACACACTCGACCTGAAGAACTGGCCCAACAGCGGCGCGTCCGTCCCGAAGGATGTGTTCGCCACCGCGTTCTTCGCCCGCTCCGCCGAGCTTGTCGGCCGAATGGCCGCGGCCCTCGATCGCCGCGAGGAAGCGCAAAAGTATCGACAGCTCGCTGGACGGATCCGGAAGGCCTTCCGCCGAGCTTTCGTCGATCCGACCGGCCGTATCGAGGGCGATACGCAAGCCGGCTATGCGCTGGCCCTGCAGTTCGGCTTGTTGCGGAAGCCGCAACGCCGCGCCGCGTTGCAGCACGCGCTCGGCCGCATCGAACACTACGACGGGCACCTTTCGACCGGCATCCAGACCACCCACCGGCTGATGTTGCAACTGAGCCGCCGGGGCCACCACGGCGAGGCCGCCCGGCTCATCAATCTCCGGTCCGTCCCCTCGTGGGGTCACATGATCGAACAGGGTGCTACGACGATCTGGGAGCGGTGGGACGGCTATGTGGAGGGCCGCGGATTTCAGGATCCGGGCATGAACTCGTTCAACCACTGGGCATTCGGCTCGGTCGGCGAGTGGGTATGGCGGACGCTCGTGGGAATCCATCCCGATCCCGAGCATCCGGCCTACCACCACTTCACGGTCCGCCCGCGTCCTTGTGAGACCGTTTCGTGGGTCCGGGCCACGTACCGCTCCATACGCGGCCCCATCGAGGTGCGGTGGCGCGTGAAGCAGGACCGCATTCGTCTGGAGACCCATGTGCCCCCGAATGCGACCGCCACAATCCATGTGCCCACCACAGCGCCGGAGAAGGTCCGCGTGGGCGGCTCTCCGGTCTCCGATGTCCCGAAGCTGGAGGCCTCCAGGCGGCCTACGAGGTCGGCTCGGGGCGGCACGTCTTCACCGCGCCCGCGCCGGCAAGCAACGGCGGGTAGGCGACGAAATGGTCGTCCCTCGAACTCGCGGACGCCGCTCAGGCAATCTGGCAGGGCCCTCCGCGGCTGCTTTGATCTGTGGGGTGGACCGGGCCGTCAAAAGCCGCCGAGCCTCCAGGTCGATCGGCCGACGCGTCCGCGAGACCGGCGACCTCTCATCGCTCGGACGCTCCAGGCACGCCCGGTCGTTTCGCACGAACCAGCCGTTGTCCGCGGGCGGTCAATCGGAGCGGCGGCAAAGGATCATGGGGAGGCCGCCCTTGGGCTCGAGGGTGAACAGCGGCTCGATCTCGACGCGACGGCCCGGGACGAGCTCCGGCCACCAGTGCTGGGCGAGCGTGGCGAGGGCGAGGGTCGCCTCGGCCCACGCGAAGCCCTCGCCGATGCAGGTGCGGGGCCCTCCGCCGAACGGGAAGTAGGCGAACCGCGGCGACGTCGCGGTGGTCTCCGCCCATCGCTCGGGCCGGAAGCGCTCGGGCTCGGCGTAGTGCTTCGGGTCGTGGTGAACCACGTACTGGCACATCAGCACCTGCGACCCCGCCGGCACGCGGTAGCCGCCGAGCCACACGTCCTCCTTCGGCGCCCGGTCGACGAAGACCGGCGGCGGGCGGAGCCGCAAAACCTCGGTGAGGACCTGGCGCGTGTAGGGGAGCCGGCCCATGTCCTCGAAGGTCGCCGCCCGTCCGCCGAGGACGCCGTCGAGCTCCACCCGGAGCTTTTCCGCCGCGTTCGGGTGTTCCGCGAGCAATGCCCACGTCCACGTCACCGCCAGCGCGGTCGTCTCGTGTCCCGCGGTGAGGAGGGTGACCATCTCGTCGCGGACCTGTCGGTCGCTCATCCCCCCGCCGTCGCCCTCCTCGTCGCGGGCACGAAGGAGGACGGAAAGGACGTCGTCGCGCTCCGCGGCCGTGTCCTGGCGCTCCGCGATCAGCCGCTCCACAGTCTGCTCGAGGCGTCGGTTCGCCCGCCAGAACCGTCGGTTGCTCGGCAGCGGCAGGCGGGCGACGAGGTCCGCGCCCGGGACCATCATCCGGGGGAACATCCGCAGGAGGTTGTCGAGGGACCGCCCGATCTCGTCGGCCTCCCTCTCCAGGTCCCCGCCGAAGAAGGCCCTTCCGGCGATGCGGAGCATGAGCCGCCGCATTTCCACCGCCATGTCGACGCGGGCGCCGTCCTCCCACCGCTGCGAGCAGGCCACGGCCGCCTCCGTCATGCACGGCCCGTATCGGGCGAGCTGACGCGGTTGGAAGTGGGGCTGCATCATCCGTCGCTGCCGCCGGTGGACCGGTGGCTCGCTGGTGAGGAGGCCCTCCCCGAGTACGCACTGGGTCGTCCGCATCTGCAGTGCCCGGCTCTTGGTGAACTCCCCGGGCCGGCTCACGAGCACCTCGCGGATCCGCTCCGGGTCGCTCAGGAGGACGATCCGACGGCCGGCCGCCCGAAACGAGACCACGTCGCCGTACCTCCGCTGGAGCTCCGTCAGGACGCCGAGCAGGTCCCGCTTCATCGCCCGAGCCATCGCAAGAGGTGGCTTCCCCCGCGGCCCCGGCGGCAGCCGATCCCGTCGCATGGGTTCACACCCTCCCTTCACAGCGGAGCCCCGCGCGATCCTTCTTGCCCCCGCCGCCCCTGTCGCGTCCGTCGCGAGCGTGCCGACCGCCGCGTCCGAATCACCCAGCCAGCCCCGAAGGAACAGCGGGCATCCCACGCGGACGGTCCGGTTGTCCGCATTCGTCCGCAGAGTCCGGAAGCTCGCACCGCGGGCGAGACGGCCAGACCAATCGCGCGAATGGGGGTCACGACTGGGTATTACCGAGTGCTGCACGCCGGAATCGAGGCCGGAGCGACCGGTGGGGCACGCACTCCGGAGCGGCCGTCGGAGACGCCCGATCACAGGCCCCATCGCACGGCGACGGGCGTTCCCGCTTCACCGCAGCGGACCACCGGCGGGTCGATTTCCGGCGAGCCCGCACACGTCCTCACGCGTCGGGTCTAACGGGAAAAGGTCGGGTGAGACAGCCCCAACATCACGGGATGAACCGGACGCCGGCGATGACGGCCAGGGCGAAGACGAATCCGACCAGGCCGCCGTTCAACAGCCAGGGGACGGCCTCATCGAGCTTTCGGAACTTGCGGTCCGTTACGACGCTGTTGTGATAGATCATCGACTGCAAGTGGTCGACCACATCGTCTTCTCTCAGGTCCGCCATCCGCCGCTTGTACTCCTCGAGTCGCATCTGGGCGATGGATCGGAAGAAGAACGGGCAAGGCCTGGCCTGCGGATCCTCCACGATGCGGGGCCGGACGACGTGGATGACCTTCATCATCGCGATGAGGAGACAGCCCACACACACGGAGTAAAGCAGAAGGGCGACGGCGAAGGACGCGGTCGGGACCGCGCCCTGCTCGACGGAACGGCGGAGGGCATCGACGCTCGGCCAGAGGCCGACCAGGGTGGCAGCGAGAAGACCGAGGCCGATCCGCATCAGGAATCGGGCCTTCCGGTCCGCCATTTGCGAGAGCTCCAGCGTCATCCGGAGCTGGTACTCGCACACCGAGACGCGGTCGACGTCTCTCTCGCCATCGGCCATGCCCGGCCTCGTCTCCGTGGATGGGAACACCCACGTGAATCCAACCCGTATGGATCGGATGAGTCAATGTCCGAGGTCCTTCCGGCGGCGCCTTCATGGGGATGCCATGAGACCGCCGAGCTTCGGGCCGAGCGAGACGACGCTCGATCGCGCGAGTCGGCCCACTTCAGCAACACCGCAGCGCCGTCGTTGCCCGGGTCGCTCTCGGCGGTCGCCTTTCGCGTAGGTCGTTTTCCCGGCGGCCGGCAGGGGCGTAAAAGCCGGAGCGCGTCAGCGCAGGGAAACCGATGGGATGTCGGCGAAGGGTCGGCCATGCTTTCCCGAACGGAGCCGGCGAAAGAGCGAAGAGGGAGCCCGGGCTTCACCCTGGTGGAGCTCATGGTCGTCATCGCCGTGATCGTCGTGCTCGTCGGGCTCCTCCTGCCCGCGGTCCAACAGGCCCGTCGGCTCGCGGTGACGGTGGAGTGCCAGAGCAATCTGCGGAAGCTCGGCCCGGCGCTGGCGACCTACGCCCAGGAGAACGGCGGGCTCTGGCCCTACCCGCATCGTCCCGGCGGAGGTGCGAAGCGCGGGGAACAGCGCCATTGGTCCAACGCCTGCCTGTTCCGCGTGCTCTACCCCCGCGCGACTTTGCCCGTCCCCTACGAGGCCATGTGGGAGACCCCCTTCACCTGTCCTATCGAGCCCAAGGCGCCGTCCAAGGAGGGCTACGCGATGAATACGGTGCTCCGTCCCGGCGGCTACGGAACGCGCCCGCGTCGCCCTCAGGTCATCCGGCGGCCGAGCGAGACCGTGGCGCTGATGGAGCACCGGGGGACGCGGGCGGCCCCACGCTTCTGGAACGGGATGCGCGCGGCGACCAAGCGGCACGACGGCTCGAACGTCCTTTACGCCGATTTCCACGTCGACCGGCGACCGCTCAGCAAGATCCCGCGGGAGCGAACCGACGTCTTCTGGAAGGGACATTGAGCGACGGCGTCGCCGTCGCCACGGTCACAGCCACAGCTTCATCCGGAGCCAGTCGACGAGGGGGTAGGCCCAGATCCAGGCGTAGCTCGCCTCTCCGGCGTGGATCTTCGCCACGCCCTCCATGCCGGGCCGAAGCCAGCCGGGCGTCCCGTGGAGCGTGGCTCGGGCGGGGAAGACGTTGCGCTGGTTTTCCACCGTCGCGGACGGCGTGATCTTGCGGATGGTGAACGGAATGTAGCTGCCGGGACGCGGCGCGGCCGCGAGCCGGCCGTCGATTCTCTGACGCTTGCCGAGCACGCGGTAGACATCGAGGGCCCGGCTCTCGGGCACCGACAGCGTCGCCTCGAGCGTGTCGAGCGGGGCGAGCTCGTAGAGGATCTCCCCCTTCTTCAGCGGGGCCCCTTCCTTCTTCTTAAGCTCGCCGGCGAGGACGTGACCCGTCACCGGCGCCGTGATCGTGGCGCGGGCGACGCGATGGGCGAGGAGGTCGATCCGGGCGCGGACCCGGTCCGCCTTCGCCGAGGCGACCTCCGCCGCGGCGTCCCGCTCCTTCCGCCGGGCGAGGGCGGCGGTCTTCCGATGGCGGCGGAGCTCCGCTTGTGCCCGGTCGAGGCGGAGGTGGAGCTCCTCGGTGCTCAGCGTGGCGAGGACCGTGCGGACGCCCTCGCCACCGGAAAGCGCCGTGGCGAGCGGCGGGCGGACCTCGATCGTGCCGCGGCCGTCGGCGGGAAGGTTTTCCGCCGCCACCGTGTAGGTCCGCCCTTCCTCTCCGAAGCTCACGGTGTGGCCGGCCTCCACGCCCGGGGAGCGGCCGTCGGCCCGGACCGTCACCCGCCGCGTGCCCGCCGGGTGGGCCCGCGCGACCGACAGCGCCTTCCCCGAGGCGACGGGGTCGCCGGGGGAGACCAGCGCCTCCTTGAGGGTGCCCGCGAACGGCGCGGGGACCACCCGCCGTCCCGACGCCTCGACGGTGAACGCCGCCTCGACCTTGTAGGTTCCTTCGGCGAAGACCAGGAACGCGATCGCCGCGGCGGTGGCGAGGGAAGCGGCCTTGGCCCAGGTCTGGCGGTCGCCGACGACCGTGGCGAGGGCGGCGCGGGTCTTCGTCGCGACCTTGGCGCCGAGCCAGCGGTCGGTCTCCCGGAGGTAGAAGAGCCTCGGGGCGACGAGGTCGGTGCATTGGCGAAGGGTCTGGAGCGCCTCGGAGCCCAGCGGCTTCTCCCGGGAGCGCTCGAGGAGGAGGACGCTCTCGGGCTCGCCGTCCCGTCGCAAGGGGAGGGCCGCGACAGCGGAGGGGCCGTGCCGGGTGGAGAGCTCACCGGCGGCGCGACTGACGCAGACGGCCTCGGCCGGCGGGGGGTAGAGGACGTCGGTGTCCTGGTCGAGGGCCTCCTCCATGGCGGCCTCGAGGTCCTGGACGAGCCTCATGTGGCGGGTGAGCTTCTCGGTGTGGGAGAGGGCGGCGGCCTTGACGTAGCGGCCGCGGAGGAAGCCGAGGCTCACCCGCTCGGCGCCGAAGCGGGCGGCGACCTCGTTGCAGAGGGCCATGCAGGCGGCGTTGGCGCGGTCGTGGCCGTTGACGGCGGCGAGGACCTCGGCGGCGTGGCGGAGCTGGCGGAGGGTGGTCTCCCGTTGGCGGCAGGTGAGCCGCATCTCGTAGAGGGTGAGGAAGCTGGCGGTGAGCTCCAGCCGCATGCGGGCGTCGGCGAGGGCCCGCTCGCCGAGGTCGGCGAGGAGGAAGGCCCCGACGGCGCGGCGTCGCTTGCCCGTGCGGACCGGGACGAGGGCGAGGTGTCCGCTGGGCCGGGCCCCGTACAGCTCGTGGGGCTTGCGGAGGCGGACGACCTCGGGGCGGTTGGAGCGGAGAGGCCTGTCCGCGAGGTCGATCGCCCGGGCGAGCCAGGAGGGGTGGGCCTGGCCGTCCTCGAGGGGTGGGTCCACGGCGCGGGGCTCCGGCGGGGCGTCCCGTTGGACGCGGAGGATCGCGCCGGCCGAAGCGCCGCTGATCCGGCACTGGGCCTGGACGAGGGTCTGGAGGAAGGCCTCCGGGGAGCCGTCGAAGGCGACGAGATGGTCGACCACCTTTCGGACGGAGGTCTCCTCGCGGCCCGCGGATGGGGCGAGCTCCGTCGTGTTCATCGGCAGCGCTCCGTGAGGGAGCCGGATCGAGCAAAAGGCCACGGCCGCTTGAGGCGGCCGTGGCCTGGTTCCTCTTCCCGCCACGTGTTGGGGAGGACCGTCGGGCC
>CAZQQP010000114.1:0-12015 GCA_964595475.1 uncultured Planctomycetaceae bacterium
CCGTGCGGCTCGAGGAGCGCCACGGCGACGCGCTCGAGGATCTCCACGCCGTAGAGGCCCGCCTCCGCGAACATGGCGAGAAAGCGATCCTCGCGGAATGCCCCGGCGACGCACCCGCTCCAGAGCTCCGGGTCGCTCTTGATCTCGGCGGTGGGCTCCTCGTCGCAGACGATGTCGGAGATGACCGCCCGTCCGCCGCGGCGGAGCAGGCGGTGGATCTCGCGGAAGAGGGCGGGCTTCTGCTCCGGCGGGACGAGGTTCAGCACACAATTGGAGACGACGGCGTCCGCGGTTCCGTCGGCCACCGCGGGCGCCTCCCGTCGCAGCCGACGACATTCGTCCTCGAAAGCGGTGAGGTCCTCCGCGGACCGAATCGGGTGGGCTTGGAGATAGTGATCCACCTTCTCGAGGTCGAGGGCCGTGTCCTGGATCCGTGCCTTGACGAACCGCACGTTGTCGTGGCCGATCGCCGCCGCGACCGAGCGCCGATGCTTCCGGGCGACCGCGAGCATGGGCTCGTTGAAGTCGACGCCGACGACCTCGCCGGAGGGGCCCACCTTCTGCGAGAGGATGTACGCGATCTTGCCCGCCCCGGCGCCGAGGTCGACCACGGTCTCCCCCTCCCCCACGTGGCGGGAGGGATCCCCGCAGCCGTAGTCCTTCTCGAGGATCTCCTGGGGCAGGGCCTTCAGATACGCCGGGTCGTAGGCCGTCGGACAGCACAGGCCCGTCTCTACGGCGTCGGCTCCGTGGGCGTATCGCTGCTTCACTTCCGCTTCAACGGAGCCCGCCGTCTCGCCCGGCGACGTCACCGACCCTGTCGCTCCGCTCATGGAGGTGATCCTTTCGACGGTCGATCCTGGTTCGGCGTGGTGCCTTGGGTGGCGCAGCGTATTCCCGGAACCTTCGACCGTCTGCCTTCCCGTCGCCTGTCCGCCGTCGGTGGGGCCCCTCGTCGCCTGCGGGCGCCGCTCCCTTACGGTCGCGGCTCCTTCCGGTCGCGGCTCCTCAGCTCTCCTTGAGGGCGCTGTTGATCTCCATGACGGCGTCCTTGCCGTCCGCGAAGAACATGAGCGTGTTGTCGCGGGCGAAGAGGGGGTTGGGAATGCCCGCGAAGCCGGGGCTGAGGCTCCGCTTGATCACCACCACGGTCCTCGCCTGGTCCACGTCGATGATGGGCATGCCCGCGATCGGGCTGTTGGGGTCCTCCCTCGCGTCGGGGTTCACCACGTCGTTGGCGCCGATGACGATGGCCACGTCCACCTGCTCGAGCTGCGGGTTGATCTGCTCCATCTCCACGAGGCGGTCGTAGGGGATGTCCACCTCCGCGAGGAGGACGTTCATGTGGCCCGGCATGCGCCCGGCGACCGGGTGGATGGCGAAGTCCACGTTCACCTCCGACGCCGTCAGCGTCTGGTAGAGATCCCGCACCGCGTGCTGGGCCTGCGCCACGGCCATCCCGTAGCCGGGCACGATGGCCACCCGCCTCGCGTCGGACAGGAGCATGGCCAGCTCCTCCGCGGTGGTCGACTTGATGCGGCCGCCGTAGACCTCGTCCGCGGTGGACCCCGCCGACTCCGCCTCGATCCGGCCGAAGAGCACGTTGACCAGCGAGCGGTTCATCGCCTTGCACATGATGGCCGTCAGGATGAGCCCCGCGGCGCCGACGAGCGAGCCGGCCACGATCAGCATGTTGTTCGGGAGGACGAAGCCCGTCGCGGCCGCGGCGAGGCCCGAGTAGCTGTTGAGGAGGGAGACCACCACGGGCAGCGAGCCCGCCGGCCCGGCCGCCGGGGCGAGGACGAGCCAGACGCCGACGCCGATCGCAGCGAGGAAAAGGACCGCGTTGATCGCCTGATGACCGGGGACGGTGACGTTGCCCTCGATGGCCTTGTACCCCTGCAGCTTCCCGAAGGCCATGAAGCTGCCGAGGAGGGTAACGGTCCCGATGAGGCCGGCGGCGGCCGCCGCGATCATCGCGGTCACCCCGGGATCGTCCTTACCGACCACGTTCGCCCACGCGACGAAGATCGACGCCCCGCCGCCGAAGCCGTTGAAGACGGCAACCAGCTGCGGCATCCCCGTCATCTCCACCACGATCGCGAGCGTGGCGCCGATGGCCCCGCCGACGATCAGGCCGACGATGATCATCCACCACTCGAGGGACACCTCGATCGCTCCGCTCGCGAGCGTCACGACGACCGCGAGGAGCATGCCGACCGCGCTGGTGAGGTTCCCCCGCACCGCCGTCCGCGGGTGGGTCATCCCCTTGATCCCGAAGATGAACAGCACGGCGGCGACGAGGTAGAGCAGGTTCGCCCAGAACGGGACTTGCACGGCTTACTTCCTTTTGAACATGCTGAGCATCCGGTGGGTCACCATGTAGCCGCCGACCACGTTGATCGTGGCCATGACGATCGCGACGAAGCCGAGCCACTTGCTCGCGACGGGATCGGCCGTCTTGGTCGCGAGGAGGGCCCCGACGAGGGTGATGCCCGAGATGGCGTTGGCCCCGCTCATCAGCGGGGTGTGGAGGGTGGGCGGCACCTTGGTGATGATCTCGAAGCGCACGAAGACCGCAAGGACGAAGATGGTTAGGAGGAGCACGAAGGCCACGGTCTTCTCGCCGCTCGCGGCGTGCTCCTGGACGTGGGCGAGGACCGCAATCCAACTCATGGCTTCTCGCTCCCTTGGCTCTCCGCGCCCTCGAGCGGCGTGAGACCCATCATCTCCCGCACCTTCGGATGGACGATCGTCCCGCCGCGGCAGACCACGACGCCCGCCGTGATCGGATCGTTCATATCCAACTGGACCTGACCGTCGCTCAGGAGGTGCTCGAGGAGGTTGACGAGGTTGTTCGCGTACATCCGCGAGGCGTCGAAGGGCACCGCCGCGGGCACGTTGGTGGTCCCGACGATGCTGACCCCGTGCTTCTCCACGGTCTCGCCCGCCTCCGTCAGCTCGCAGTTGCCGCCCCGCTCCGCCGCGAGGTCCACCACCACGGAGCGCGGCGCCATCTTCTGGACCATCGCCTCGGTGACGAGGACGGGCGCCCGCTTGCCGGGCACGGCGGCCGTGGTGATCACCACGTCGGACTCCGCCACCGTCTCCTCCATCAGCTCCCGCTGCCGCCGCTTCTGCTCCTCGCTCTGCTCCGCCGCGTAGCCGCCCTCGCCCGCGGCGGTCTCCTCGGGCGTGACGAACTTGGCGCCGAGGGACTGGACCTGCTCCGCGACCTCGGGCCGGATGTCTGTGGCGCTGACGGCGGCGCCGAGACGCTTCTCCGTCGCGATGGCTTGGAGGCCCGCCACGCCGGCGCCGATGACGAAGACGCGGGCGGGGCGGATGGTCCCCGCGGCCGTCATCATCATCGGGAAGATCTTGGGGAGGATGCTCGCGGCGAGGAGGACCGCCTTGTAGCCCGCGAGATTGGCCTGCGAGCTGAGGGCGTCCATCGACTGAGCGCGGGTGATCCGGGGCATCAGCTCCACCGCGGCGAGGGTGGCGCCGGTCTGACAGACGCGGTCGTTCCAGTCGTGGGCGGTCAGCGGCTCGGCGTGGCCGACGAGGAGCTGCTCCGACTTGACCTGCTCGAGGTCCGCGGAGCCGCCGTCCGGGTTGGCCCCGGGCGTCCGGACCTGGAGAACCGCCTCCGCCGCGTGGAAGACCTCGGCGCGGTCCTGCACCACGCGAGCGCCCGCCGACTGGTATCCCTCGTCCGTGAAGCCGGCGGCGTCGCCGGCGCCGGATTGGACGACCACCTCCACGCCGGCCTTGGCGAGCCGGGAGACGGACGCGGGGACGAGGGCGACGCGCCGCTCGCCGGGGAAGGTCTCGGTCGGTACACCCACGATCATGAGCAACCTCGGGTCAGAACGCCGCCGCGATGTCATCGGGATGGCGCATCGGGCGGGGCGGGCGTAGCGTAGGGTGACCTGCCGGCGCCGGCCAACAGCGTCGCCGCGTCGCTCCTCGGGGGCGTCCCCTCGCCGAGAATGCCCGGGCGGGTGAGGGCGAAGTCGTAGCGGAGCGGGTCGGCCGGCGACACCGTCGCGAGCGCGTCCGTGATCTCCACCGCCGCCCGCAGGCTCGTGGTCCGTCGGCGGGTGAGGCCCAGGTGGAGCGCCGCCCGGTGCATGTGCGTGTCGAGGGGGACCACGAGGTGAGCCGGATCGACGCGGGCCCACCCGCCGGGGTCGACCGCGTCCGACCGGACCATCCATCGGAGGTAGAGGTTCACCCGCTTGCAGGCGCTTCCCCGCGAGGGAAGGGGGAGGAGGTGGTCCAGCGGACGGCCGGCGGCCCGGACGATCGCCCGTCCCCACCCCGTCACCGCGTCCAGACAGCGCTGCCGGGCGGGGACGGCGGGGTCCGCCGACAGCCCCCGGAGAAGACCGTCCTCCAGGCTCGCCCAGCGGCCGAGGACGCGCTGCAAACCGACGAGGAGGGCGGCCATGTCCGCCCCCGCGGTCACGCGGTAGCGGAAGGAGCGAAAGTCCCGCCGGATGGCCGCGGCCGGTCGCTCGTCGAGATAGGCACGGGGACGCGGACCGAGGCGGTCGAGGACGTCCGCCACGCCGCGGCGGATCGCGTAGACGTTGCCGTAGGCGAGGAGCGCCGCGACCAGGCCGGCTACCTCCCGATCCGCGAGGTCCGGGTAGTCGTAGAGAACCTCCAGCGGGTCCGGCGACACGTGGCGACGGTGCTGATAGCGGGCGTGCTGCCGCTCCAGCCAGACGCGGAGGCGGTCGGGATGGGGTGGGAACGCCCCCATGGCTGGATTGTAACGGCGAGCGTCACCCGGCGGCTGAGGACCCTCCCCGGCGGGGGCTCCTAGAATCGTTCAACCTCAAAGGCTCGTTGGGAAACGGGGCCCGACGCGAAGCGAACAGGAGACGACATATGTTCTTTATCGATCCGATGTACCTGGTCTTCGTCGGCCCGGCGATCCTGCTCGCCATGTGGGCCCAGCACAAGGTGAAAAGCGCCTTCAAGGAGGCCAGCGAGCTCCCGAGCCGCAGCGGGATGACCGGCGCCGAGGCGGCCCGACGGGTCCTCGACCAGGCCGGCCTGTCGAGCGTCCAGATCGAGCCGAGCAAGGGGGGATCGCTCAGCGACCACTACGACCCGCGGGAGAAGGTCCTTCGGCTGAGCGAGGGGGTCTATGGGACGCGGAGCCTCGCCGCTATCGGCATTGCGGCCCACGAGGCCGGCCACGCGGTCCAGGACGCGCAGAACTACAGTCCCCTCGTGATTCGCAACGGGATGGTTCCGTTCGCCGCGACCGGCAGCCAGCTGTCGATGATCCTCGTCGTCGGGGGCTTGCTTTTCTCGTTTCTCCTCGGCATGACGGAGTTCGGCGGTTTACTCCTCCTCGGCGGGATCGCGCTGTACACGCTGGTGGTGGTCTTCCAGCTGATCAACCTTCCCGTCGAGTTCAACGCGAGCAGCCGCGCGAAGGAGGTGATCCAGGACGTCGGCGTGGTCTCCTCGGACGAGATGCAGCCGATCAACCGCGTCCTCGGCGCCGCGGCGATGACCTACGTCGCGGCCACGCTGACGGCGGTGATGACCCTGGTCTGGCTCTTGTACATGTTCTTGGGTGGGGAGCAGTAGGGCCGGGACCGTCGTCGTTCGCCCACGCCGCGCTCGCGGCCCTCACGTTGGAAAGGCCGTCCCGATGGGCTCGATGCGTCGTTTCACACCTCTTGTGGGCGGGCTGGCCACGGCCGTGGCCGGGCTCGCCGGTCCGGCGGACGCGGAGAAGATCCAGTTCGTCCGCGACGTCCGACCGATCCTCCAGGACCAATGCGTGGAGTGTCACGGAAGGGGACGCCACAAGGGCGGGCTCTCCATGGCCACGCGGAAGAGCCTGCTCGAGGGCGGGGACAGCGGTGCCGTCGTGAAGCCCGGCCACCCCGGGAAGAGCCTCCTCGTCCAGAAGGTGGAGAAGGGGGAGATGCCCAAGGAGGGGCCGTCGCTGAAGAAGAAGGCGATCCGCAAGCTCCGGGGTTGGATCGAGCAGGGCCTCCCCTGGCCGAAGGGACGCGGGTTCAAGGCGCTGCGGAATGTGGCGTTCCAGCCCAACAAGCCTGATCTGCCGCCGGCGGACCCCGACGCGGGGATCACCAACCCGATCGACCGCCTCCTCCGGCCGTACTACGCGGCCCACGGCGTCCAACAGAAGTCGCCGGTCTCGGACCGTCGGTTCGCGCGGCGGGTCTATCTCGACCTCATCGGCCTGATTCCGCCGCCCGAGGAGGTCCAGGCCTTTCAAAACAACGACGCCCCGGACAAGCGGGCGAAGCTCGTGGAGAAGCTCCTCGGCCGGCGGGAGGCGTACGCCAAGCACTGGATGACCTTCTGGAACGACGCGCTGCGGAACGCCTACCGCGGGACGGGCTTCATCGACGGGGGCCGCCGGCAGCTCACCCAGTGGCTGTTCCGCTCGCTCTACCGGAACAAGCCGTACGACCAGTTCGTCCACGAGCTGATCAGCCCGGTCGAGGGATCGAAGGGCTTCATCAAGGGCATCAAGTGGCGGGGCGTGGTCAACGCCTCGCAGCACCCGGCGATGCAAGCGGCCCAGAACGTCGGGCAGGTCTTCCTCGCGACCAACCTGAAGTGCGCCTCCTGCCACGACAGCTTCGTCAACGGGTGGAAGCTGGAGGAGACGTATCGCTTCGCGGCGGCGTTCGCGAAGAAGCCGCTGGAGATCCACCGCTGCAACAAGCCGACCGGCGAGATCGCCAAGCCGGGCTTCGTCTTCCCTCAGCTCGGCTCGCTCCCCGCGGAGAAGCCACGGGACGCCCGTCTCGCGAAGCTCGCGGACCTGATCACCAAGCCGGAGAACGGCCGTCTGGCGCGGGTCATCGTCAACCGGCTGTGGGCGGAGCTGTTCGGCCGCGGCCTCGCCGAGCCCGTGGACAACATGTATCGCGACAACGCGTGGCATCGGAAGCTCCTCGACTGGCTCGCGGCGGACCTCCAGGACCACGGCTACGACCTCAAGCGCACGCTGAAGCTCATCTGCACGTCGCGGGCGTATCAGCGGCCGGCCGTCCGGCGGGAGGAGAAGAAGACGGAGGGCTTCGTCTTCCGAGGGCCCTACGTCCGCCGGATGACGGCGGAGCAGTTCGTCGACGCGGTGTCCCGGCTGACGCGGCGGTGGCCCGAGGTGAACGACTGGATGCTGAAGAAGAACGGCCGCGGCGAAGGCGGCCAGGTCGCCGCCGTTCGCCGTGTGCTCCCAGACAGGTCCGACCGGAAGAAGGAGCTGTCGGTCGACGCGAAGTGGATCTGGTCCAGCGAGGACGCCGCGGACGGCGTTCCGGGCGGTCGGGTGTACTTCCGCAAGCGGTTGCGGGTGGAGGAGCCGCCGGAGCGGGCCGTGGTGGTCCTCACCTGCGACAACGCGTTCACGCTCTTCGTCAACGGCGAGGAGGTCGCCTCCAGCGAGGCGTGGAAGGAGCCCGTCGCCGTGGAGATCACGGAACCGCTCCAGAAGGGGGAGAACGTCCTCTCGGTGAAGGCCGCGAACTTCCCGGTCGAGCAGGGGAAAGGAGCGGCGAGAAACCCCGCGGGCCTCCTCCTCTACGGCGTCGGGTTCTCCGGGAACAAGACGGTCTGGGAGGTCGGAAGCGGCCACGGCTGGATCTGGTCCGAGGACCCCGGTGACGCGTGGCAGAAGGTCTCTTACGAGCCGAAGGGGTGGAACCACGCGGCGACAATCGGCCCTGTCGACACCGGCCCGTGGAAGATCGGGAAGAGGCTCACGACGAAGCTGAACGGAAAGCTTCCGCCCGCGGAGGGCGACGGGGACCGCAAGGGCGTCCGGGCGGTCCTCGCGGGGAATAATGCGCTGATGGAGGCGCTCGGCCGTCCCGAGCGCAACTACGTCAACACGCAGCGGGAGTCGGCCGCGACCCGCTTGCAGGCGCTGGAGCTGTCCAACGGCACGACGCTCTACGAGATGCTGCAAAGCGGGGCGAAGGAGTGGCTGAGCCGGAAGTGGGAGGGGCCCGCCCCGCTTGTCCGGGCGATCTTTCGGCGGGCGCTCTCCCGCGAGCCGACCCCCGAGGAGCAGCGGATCGCGACCGACCTGGTCGGGTCGCCCCCGACGAAGAAGGGGGTGGAGGACCTCCTCTGGGCGGTGGCGATGCTCCCGGAGTTTCAACTGATCCACTGACGGCGGGCGAAAGGAGCTCACGATGCCCGAGACATCGCTCGACCGACGCAGCTTCCTGAAGACCGCGAGCGCCAGCACGCTCTCCGCGCTGGCCGCCGGGGCGCCGAAGGTCGGCGCCGTGACGGAAGGGGGCAGCGAGCCGAAGGTGCCCGAGGTCCCGCCGACCGCCGACCAGGTGATCGTGCTCTGGATGGCGGGCGGGATGGCCCATACGGAGACGTTCGACCCGAAGCGCTACGTGCCGTTCGAGAAGGGGATGAAGGCGGAGGACGTCCTCTCCACCTTCCCCGCGATCGACACGGCCGTGGAGGGGGTGAAGATCTCCAAGGGGCTCGAGAACATCGCGTCGGTCCTCGACCGCGGCACGCTCATCCGCTCCCACTACGCGGCGGACCTCGGATTCATCCTCCACTCCCGCCATCAGTTCCACTGGCACACGGGCTACGAGCCGCCCCTCAGCGTGGCGGCGCCCCACATCGGCGCCTGGACCGGCTTCGCGCGGGGACCGCTGAACCCGGATCTGCCGCCCTACATCGACATCGGACAGCGATACTCGGGCAACGGGGAGGCGGAGGAGCTCCAGGCATTTCAGACCGGAGGCATCCTCGGCCGGGAGTACGGTCCGTTCCGCATCCCCGAGCCGGCGCAGGCGGCGAGGGCGGTGCGTCCGCCCGGCGGGATGAGCCGGAAGCGGTTCAAGCGCCGCTACGACGCGTACAAGAAGCTGGTGGAGGCGAGCCCCATCCACGGCGAGGCCAGCGGCTATCAGCGGCAGTCGCTCCGCCGCTCCCTCGACAGCGCCTACGCCATGCTCAGCTCCCCCGCGGCCAAGGCGTTCGACCTCTCCCGTGAGCCCAAGGAGAGCTACGAGCGGTACAACACGGGGCGCTTCGGCCTCGGCTGCCTCCTCGCCCGTCGGCTGAACGAGGCGGGAGCGCGCTTCATCGAGGTGACCAGCGAGTACATCCCCTTCAAGTACTGGGACACCCACGACAACGGCCACACACGGACCGCGAAGCTCAAGGAGTCCGTCGACCGTCCCATCGCGACGCTCATCCGCGACCTCGAGCGGCGGGGCCGTCTGGACCGCACCCTCATCGTCCTCGCCAGCGAGTTCAGCCGCGACGCGCTGATCGAGGGCAAGTCGGACAACCCCGTGAAGGACCAGGTGAGCCAGCCCAAGACCATCGACAAGCTTAAGCACTACGGCATGCACCGCCACTTCACGGGCGCCGGCTCCGCGTTGCTCATCGGCGGCGGCGCCAAGCGGGGGATGGTCTACGGAAGAACCGCGGACGAGCGGCCGTGCACGGCGGTGGAGAACCCCGTCTCGGTGACGGACCTCCACGCGACCATCTACCGGGCGATCGGCGTTACGCCCACGTTCAACGTGGTCCACGAGGAGCGGCCCTTCTACGTCACGAACGAGGGCCACGGCCATCCCATCGACGACGTCCTCGACGTGTAGCCGTGGGACAAGCGTTCCCACGGACGGATCCACCGAAGGTGTCCCTCCGGGACCTTCGGGACCTCGCTTGTCCTCTCTGGCTGCGCGAAGCCGGCTGTTTTCTCCGCGGATCGACGCTCACGTCCGGTTCTCACGTCTCGAGCGGCCATCGCTCGGCCGCCCGCTCGCAGCCGGATCGCGCGTAGGTCAGCCTTTCGAGGCTGACGCCCTGTTGGCCGGTCGCGCACACGGTCGCGACCAGGAGGAAACGTTTCCCGACTCCTTGTTCGGGCTGCAGGCTTACGTACGGCTGTGCCTCAACGCCGGGGACACGGACGAAGCGGCCCGGGCCATCGGGGATCGGAAGGCGCTCCATCACCTGTGTCCCGGTCGGCGACGCTTCCACGCGAGCGAGTTCCTCGCGTTCCAGAGCATGATGGGGCGATTCTGCGTGGCCAAAGGGGAAGTGGGACAGGCAGAGATTTATCTGAAGATGCTGAAGGACCCCTTCCCTGACGAGCCCGCCACCCGCGACCTCGAACACGCCGTGCGGATGGCCAAGTCGTTCGGGAAGCGCACGCTCATGGAGGCGTAACGAGCGCCGGCGCGAAGGTGACGGCCCGCGACACGAGCCGCGACCGTACGAGGGAGCGGTTTAACAAACCACGATCGTAAGGGAGCCATACGCAGGCATGGAAGCATCATGGAGCGTAGCATGGAGGACGCGAGCCGAGGCCCGCCAGGAAACCTTGTCTCGTGGACAGGAGCGCGCGATGACCCGGTCGACCACCCCGCGAGGTTCGAAACCGATTCCCCCGCTGGAGCCCGGGGACCACACCGATCAGCCAACCTTTCACGAGCGATATAAACAGTCCCCGGACGATTTCAGGGCGGAGCTTGTGGAGGGGATCGTGTTCATGCCCTCGCCGCTCGGCAACGACCCCAGCCGCTATCCCAGCCGGATCGTGGCGTGGCTGGGACAGTACGTAGCGGCCACGCCCGGAACCGACTTCAAGGACAATCCGACGGTGATCCTGCGCTCCCACAGCGAGCCTCAGCCCGACGCCGTCCTCGTGGTCGAGCCCGACCGCGGCGGGCGGACGGGGATCTCCGAGGACGGCTTCGTCACCGGCCCACCGGAGCTGGTCATCGAGGTCGCCACGAGCACCGAGGCCTACGACCTCTATGAAAAGCGTCGCGACTACGAGCGGGCCGGCGTTGCCGAACACATCGTCGTCGCCGCCCGCGAGCCGCGGGTCCAATACTTTCTTCTCGAAAACGGCCGATTCCGGGAAGAGGCGGCGACCGACGGGGTCTTCCGGTCGCGCGCGTTTCCGGGCCTTTGGCTCGACGAGACCGCCCTTCTCCGCCTCGACATGAACACGCTCCTGCGCACGCTCCGGCAGGGGCTCGACACCTCCGCCCACAGCACCTTCGTCGATCAGCTCACCGGATAGTCCCACGCGGCAGGATCGGGACGCTCAGGCGCCCCGGTGGAACAGCTCCTGCCGGTGGCGATGGTGTGCGCTGTGCCGCAGGGGAGACGGGCCTCCGGCACCCCTCTTGCCGGACCCGCCGGGAGAGGGTGGGGGAGAGGCCGCCATCTCGACCGAGAGTTCGTTCCGAAAGACACCGCGTCGATCTCCGCGTCCGTCTCGCTTCCTTGTTCGGCGGCCACTGCATCCGTCACCCGACCCCCGCCGCGATCCTTGCGACCGTCGTCGGACGCATCGGCTCCGTTCCCGAAAGCGCGGACATGGGGAGCGTCCAGGTCTTCTGGTGGCCGGCGAGAAGCTCAGCGAGGGTCACCTTCCGGCGCTCTCGGAACGTAAACGAGGTCCGACGGCCTACCCAGGCCCTCGGCGACCCGCCACGATCCCCCGCGCTTATACCTTCCACCCCGCACCACGCCGGACGTTAATTCGGTCCAGTAGATCCGTTTGCGCTGTGGGGCCACGGTGATAACCGCTAGGTTGTCAACGTCGTCTGCGATGGTTCGCGCGTTGCCGTCGGCCAGGTCCACGCGGTCGACCCCCGCGCCGTGGGCCACGAACAAGGTGTCCCGGCCCCGGTCGAGAACCATGTCGTGGGCGGCGTCTACCGATCGAACGACCTCGCGAGGCTTGGTTTCCGGCAGCGGCGCACGGATGACGGCTCCCTTGTTGTCGTTGTACCAGCAGACGTAGCCGTCGGCGGCGTCGATCCGGAGCTGGAAAAAGCTGAAGGGCTCGCCGCGGCCGAGCGTCTCCACGCTTGAGCCGTTCGTCCCGATCCGGACCACACGCCACACCCCGAAGTTCGACCAATGCAGCGCGTCGTGCTTCGTGTCGAGGGCGAGGCCGGAGGTGGGCGTGCCACCATCGACGATCATTTCCGCATC
>CAZQQP010000114.1:12025-13172 GCA_964595475.1 uncultured Planctomycetaceae bacterium
ATCTTGCCCCCGTGGTCGGCCCAGAACAGACGGTTCTCAGACGAGTCGATCACAAACGCGGCCGGCACGGAGCTGCTGCGGAGGAGTTGGCGGTCCGTGCCGTCGATGCGGACTCGTTCGAGGCGGTCGGCCGCAGGCGCGGTCCAATAAACCCAGGTGCTCTGCGGGCCGATCCGCCGAAGCGTCGGTGGGTACCGGCTGGCGAGGTCGAGTGTCCGCGTCTGCTCCGGTGTCCGGAGGTGGATGGTCGCCCCCTTGGCCCCTCCGCTCACCCACGCGACGACGCCGGCGATCGTTCCGAGCTCGAAGCCACCCATGTGTTCCGTCCGGCCGATCACGCGGCGGTCGCTGCCGTCGACTCGGGCGGTGATCAGCTCGCCCGGCTTCTCGCCGTCGCGCTCCAGCCGCCAGTACAGCCACGAGTCCTCCGGGCCTAGCTCGACGGACCGGACCGCTGCCTGGTCGTCCGGGTCGGCGATGCGCTCGGGCTCGCCGCCGAGGGACCTCCGGTAAATCGCGGTTCGACCGTCCTGCTGGCCCCCGTTCGAGCTCGTCGCCCAGTAGAGCCGACCCGAAGACGGATCGAACACCGACTTTCCGGGCAATGACATCGACACCCCGCTCGGCAATCGGGCGAGCCGCTCCGGCTGACCTCCGGCCGCGTCGACGCTGCGGAGAGTCACGCGGGAGGTCTCACCCGAATCCGCGGAGGACTCAAACCAGTAGAGCTTGTCGCCGGAGGCAGCAACCTGCAAGCGCCGGACGGTGTGATCGCTCGGGACCTTCGCGACCGTCTCGAGTCCCGTCCCGTCGAGTTGGACGCGACGGATGGTTCCCTCCGTCGAGTGGTACCAATAGAGCCTCAATTCCGAGCGGTCGATCACCGCTTCGGGGATGAGCTCCGCCGGCTCCGACACCGGGACGAGCCGCCTCGGGTTCCCTCCGTCGGGAGCGGAGCGCCACAACGCCCCGTCCGCGAACCAATAGAGATCGCCCGTGTCCGGATGGACACGAAGGATTGCCGCGTCGACGAGCGAGGGGGAGCTCCCGGTCACAATGGTCTTGGCGCTCCCGCCGCCGATCGGCATCCGCTCGATAAGGAGGCGGAAAAGAATAAGTTGAGCCTATTCATCGGTGCCAAGGCGGA
>CAZQQP010000115.1:0-3306 GCA_964595475.1 uncultured Planctomycetaceae bacterium
GCTCGCTGACCATCGTCCCTTTCGTCCTTCCGTCGATCCTCGTCGCGGTGGGCTCGCTGCGGGCCGCCGCCGCGACGGAGGGGCCCCTCCGCGTCGAGCGGCTCGACGGCGAGCCGCGGCGGGTGCGGGTGACCGCGACGCTGCGGCCCTCCGTCGCCGAGCAGCTTCCGGAGGGCGGCGTCCCCGCGACAGCGGCCGACGACCACCTTCGGCTGACCCTCCCGAGGGCAGAAGCGGGGCCGATCCTCGGCAGCTACCGCCGCGAGGGCCGTCGCCTCGTCTTCACGCCGACCTACGCGCTGGACCGCGGTCGGGTCTACCGCGCCCGTCTGGTCCGCCCGGGCGACGCCGTGACGGCGGACTACCGCGTCCCCGAGGACGACCCCGGCCCGCGGGCGGAGGTCACGCGGGTCTTTCCCTCCGCGGATCGCCTTCCCGCCAACACGATCAAGTTCTACATCCACTTCTCCCGTCCGATGCGGCGGGGTGAGCACGTCTTCGACCACATCCACCTCGTCGGCAGCGACGGCGAGCGGGCTCGAGGGCCGTGGCGACGGGTGGACCTCTGGGACGACGCCGCGACGCGGCTGACCCTCTGGGTCCACCCCGGCCGGGTGAAGCGGGGCGTGAACCTTCGGGAAACGTACGGGCCGGTCCTCGAGGCCGGTGAGAAGATGAAGCTGGTGGTCGAGAAGGCCCTGCCCGACGCACGCGGTCGGCCGCTCCGCAACCGTCACACGAAGACCTTCCACGTGACCGACGCGGACCGAACCCGCCCCTCGCTGTCGCGTTGGCGGGTCGACCCTCCCCGCGCGGGGAGTCGCCAGCCGCTTCGGATGGAGCTCCCGCAGCCGCTGGACCGCTGGCTCCTCCCGAGATCGATCGAGGTGCGGACGTCCCGCGGGCAGACGGTGGCCGGGGACATCGAGGTCGGCCCGGAGCAGCGAACGGTGCGGTTCCGCCCAAAGCGGCCGTGGCGGGCGGCCGAGCACACGCTAAAGCTCGACCCCACAGTCGAGGATCTCGCGGGGAACACCCCCGCCCGCCTCTTCGAGACGGACCTGCAAAACCCGCCGTCGGGCCCGGCGAAAACCAGCCGTTCGTTTCACCCGATAGGCGACAGCGACGGGTCCCGGTGACCGAGAGGCTTCGTACTCACGCGATCGCCGGTCACGCCTTCGCGACGTAGTGCGGGCTGTGGCCGTGATAGACGTCGGCCGCCTCCATCACGGTCTCGGAGAGCGTGGGATGGGGATGGATGGTCCGGATCAGGTCCGTCACGGTGGCGCCCAGCTCGATGGCGAGCGCTCCCTCCGTGATGAGGTCGCCGGCGCCCACGCCCGCGATGCCCACGCCGAGCACCCGCTCCGTCCGCGGATCCAGGACCAGCTTGGTCAGCCCGTCGTTGCGCCAGAGCGTGGTCGCCCGCCCCGACGCCGCCCAGGGGAAGCGGGCCACCTTGAAAGGAACACCCTGGTTGAGCGCGTCCGTTTCCATGAGGCCCGTCCACGCGACCTCGGGGTCCGTGAAGACCACGGCGGGGATGGCCCGCGGCTCGTACGCGGACGGCTCGTCGCCGATGGTCTCCACCGCGATGCGGGCCTCGTGGGTCGCCTTGTGGGCGAGAAGCGGCTCCCCCGCGGCGTCCCCGATGGCGAAGATGTTCGCGTCCGTGGTCCGCCGCTGGGCGTCCACCTTTAGGTAGCCGCGGTCGTCCACCTCCACGGACGTGTTCTCGAGGCCGAGGTCCTGCGTGTTGGGACGGCGGCCCACCGCGACGAGCACGTTGTCGAAGACCTGCTCGGGCGGGTCGACGTTCAGCCCGGCGAGCTTGACGCGGATGCCGTCGCCCTGGTCGGTCATCTCGACCACCTTGGTATCGAGGTGGACCTGCTCGAAGCGCTTGCTCGCCTCGCCCGCGAGCACGTCCACCAGGTCGCGATCGGCGCCGGGGAGGAGGCCGGAGGTCATCTCCACCACCGTGACCCGGCTGCCCAACGCCGCGTAGACCGTGGCCATCTCCAGCCCGATGTAGCCGCCGCCGATGACGAGCAGCGTCTCGGGCACGCGCTCCACGTCCAGGGCCGTGGTCGAGTCGAGCACACGCGAAGAATCGGGGACGAGGCCCTTGGGCACGACCGGCACGGCGCCCGTGGCGACGATGGCGTGGTCGTAGCTGAGATCCTCCGTGGACCCGTCGGGCTTCTCCACACGCACGGTCCGATCGCCGGCGAACCGGCCGCGGCCCTGGACAAAGCTCACCTTCCGCTGCTTGGCGAGGCCGCCGAGGCCGCCCGTGAGACGGCCGACCACCTTGTCCTTCCAGCTCCGCAGCGTCTGGATGTCGATCTCGGGCGACCCGAATCGAACGCCGAAGTTCTCCGCCTCCTTCGCTTCGTGAATGATCCGGGCCACGTGGAGCAGCGCCTTGGACGGGATGCACCCGCGGTACAGACACACGCCGCCGGGGTTCTTGGACTCGTCGACGAGGGTGACCCGATAGCCATAGTCCGCCGCGAGGAAGGCCGCGGGATATCCGCCCGGCCCACCCCCGACGACCACCACGTGCTTGTCCTCCGCCGCCTTGATCAAGTCGCGCTCCTTCCGTTGATAAGCAGGCGGAAAAGAATCAGTTGAGCCTATCCGCCAAAGCAAGGAGAGCGATTCTCCTTGCTTTGGTGTGGGTTTCGCCCCATTTGCGAGGCCCCCCGACCGCAGAGGCACCCATTCCGGGCATTGAGGTCATTCGAGCATCCGCGGCGCCCCTCGTCGGTCCCAGGGCGGAAGCCGCCTTCCGCCTTGGGACCGATCAATAGGCTCAACTTATTCTTTTCCGCATCCTTCCGCGTCCGCTGTCGCACCTATCCGACGGCGCATCCACCGCATCAGCCTTCCAGCGAGATCAGCATGGGCTCGCGGATCGCCTCCGTGACCCACCGGAGAAACCGCGCCCCGTCGGCTCCGTCGACGAGGCGGTGGTCCACGGACAGCGACAGCGGGATGGTCAGTCGGCCCTCCACCTCGCCGTCGTCCTTGAAGGTCGGCTCTCGAACCGCCCGTCCGAAACCGAGAATCGCCACCTCGGGCCAGTTCACGATGGGCGAGAAGTGGTCGATGCCGAGGCCGCCGAGGTTGGTCAGGGTGAAGGTGCCCCCGCTGAAATCGTCGGGGGTGAGCTTCCGCTGTCTCGCCCGCTCGGAGACCTCGCCGAGCTCCACGGCGAGCTCCGTGAGGTTCTTCTTGTCCACGTCGCGGACGACGGGCACGACCAGACCGTTGGGCGTGTCCACGGCCAGCCCGATGTTG
>CAZQQP010000115.1:3316-11794 GCA_964595475.1 uncultured Planctomycetaceae bacterium
GAACACCACGGTCGGTCGCCACCGCAACGCCGATGTTGTAGTACTTCTTGAGGAGGACCTGCTCGTTATCCGCGTCGACGGAGGCGTTGAGCTTCGGGAAGACCTTCAGCGCCGAGGCCGCGATCTTCAGGAGCATGGCCGTGACCGTCAGCTTGCCTCCCGCTTCTGCCACCCGCTGCTTGTGGGCCTGTCGGGCGGCCTCGAGGTCCGTCATGTCGGCCTTGGCGTGGAGGGTGACGTGAGGCACGGTCGCCCAGCAACGGGCCATGTGCTCCACGGTCTTCCGGCGGATGTTGTTCATCCGCTCCGGCTCGACCGGCCCCTCCGCCGTGAAGTCGGGCAGCGGCGGCGTCGCGGCCGTGGGCGCGGCGGCCTTGGGGCGGCTGGCGCCGCGGGCGTGGCGCTTCACGTCGTCGAAGGAGATCCGCTCGGCCGGCCCGCTTCCCTGTACCTCCTCGATGTCGACGCCCACCTCTCTCGCGAACTGCCGAACCGCGGGGGCCGCCGGCACGGGCAGACGGGCCTCCCCCGCTGGGCTCGCTTCGGCCGGCGGCTCCGCCGGCTTTTCTTCCTCCGTTTTTTCCTCCGCGGCCGCTTGGGTGGCCTGGGGCTCCCCACTCGCTTCCTCGGGCCGCGGCTCCATCGCCGTGCTCTCGGCGGCCTGGCCCGACTCCGCCGCCGTCTCGCTGCTCTGCTCGCCGTCGGCGGGCTCCACGCGGAGGACCGCCTGGCCCACCTTCACGTTGTCGCCCACGTTGACGAGCACGTCGCCCACCTTCCCCGCGACGTCCGAGGGGACCTCGAGGCTCGCCTTGTCCGTCTCCACCTCGAGGACGGACTGTTCCTTCTCGATCGGGTCCCCGGGCGAGACGAACACGTTCACCACGTCCGCGGCCTCGACGTTCTCCCCGAGATCGGGCAGCTTGAATTCCACGGCCATGAGAGGTTCCTTCCGGCTCAGGAGCGGACCGGCTCCGGCTTGTCCGGATCGATCGACAGGTCCTTCTGGGCTTGCCGCAACGCCCGCTTGTCCACCTGGCAGTGTCTCGCGAGCTCGCTCAGCGTGGCGAAGACGACGTGGCGGGCGTCCACCTCGAAGAAGTCCCTCAGCTCGGCGCGGGCCTCGGAGCGGCCGAACCCGTCCGTCCCGAGCGAGATGAGCGGGCTCGGCACCCACTTCGCCACGGAGTCGGGCAGCGACCGCAGATAGTCGGACGCGGCGACGACGACGCCCTCCGCGTCCTGCAGACACTGGGTGACGTACGGCACCCGCCGCTCCGCTTCGGGGTGGCGGACGTTCCACCGCTCCGCCTCCATGGCGTCCCGCCGCAGCTCGTTGTAGCTGGTGACGGACCAGACGTCCGCGGCCACGCCATACTGCTCGGCGAGCATCTGCTGGGCCTTCAGGACCTCGTTGAGGATCGGCCCGCTGCCGAGGAGCTGGGCCCGAGCGGTGGGCTTCTTCCGGTCGCTGCGTCGATAGCGGTACATCCCCTTGAGGATCCCCTCGCGAACGCCCTCCCCCTCGGGCATGGGCGGGTGGGCGTAGTTGTCGTTGGTCATCGTCAGGTAGTAGATGACGTCCTCTTCCTCGAGGAACATCCGGCGGATCCCTTCCTCGACGATGACCGCGATCTCGTAGGCGTACGCGGGGTCGTAGGCGACGACGTTCGGCACGCTGTGGGCGAGGTGGTGGGACTGTCCGTCCTGGTGCTGCAGCCCCTCGCCCGCGAGCGACGTCCGCCCCGCGGTTCCGCCGAGCATGAAGCCGCGTGCCCGGCTGTCGCCGGCGGCCCAGATGAGGTCGCCGATGCGCTGGAAGCCGAACATGGAGTAGTAGGTGAACACGGGGATCATCTGCAGGCCGTGGTTGGTGTGGGCCGTCCCCGCCGCGATGAAGGAGGAAATCGACCCGGCCTCAGTGATCCCCTCCTCGAGGAGCTGGCCGTCCTTCGCCTCCTTGTAGTACATCAGCTGCGAGGCATCGACCGGCTCGTAGAGCTGACCCACTGCGGAGTAGATGCCGCACTGGCGGAACAGCGCATCCATGCCGAAGGTCCGCGCCTCGTCCGGCACGATCGGCACGATCCGCTTCCCGATGTTCTTGTCCTTCAGCATCTTGGAGAGGATGCGGACGAAGGCCATCGTCGTGGAGGCCTCCCGCCCCTGTGTCCCCTGCTTGAACTCGTCGAAGGACTGCCAGTCGGGCGGGTCGATCGGCCCCGCGAGCCTGCGCCGCTCCGGCGGGTAGCCGCCGAGCGCCCGCCGCCGCTCGTGGAGATACTGCATCTCCACGCTGTCGTCGGGGGGCTTGTAGAACGGCGCCTTGGCCACCTTGTCGTCGGGGATGGGGATCTCGAAGCGGTCGCGGAACTCCACCAGCTCCTGCTCGTTGAGCTTCTTCTGCTGATGGGTGATGTTCTTGCCCTCGCCCGCTTCACCGAGGCCGTACCCCTTGATGGTCTGGGCGAGCACGACGGTGGGGCCGCCTTGGTGGCGGACCGCCGCGTGGTAGCCGGCGTAGACCTTCTCGGGATCGTGGCCGCCGAGGCGGAGCTTCCAAAGCTGCTCGTCGCTCATGTCCGAGACGAGCGCCTCGAGGTCGGGATCCACCCCGAAGACGTGGCTCCGGATGTAGGCACCGCCCTCCACGCGAAGCTTCTGATACGCGCCGTCGACCATCTCCCCGAGCCGCTTGGCGAGCTTCCCCTGTGGGTCCCGGGCGAACAGCGGATCCCAGTCGCTTCCCCACAGGAGCTTGATCACGTTCCAACCGGCGCCGCGGAACTGGCCCTCGAGCTCCTGGACGATCTGACTGTTGCCGCGGACGGGCCCGTCGAGCCGCTGGAGGTTGCAGTTCACGACGAAGATGAGGTTGTCGAGCTGCTCCCGCGCCGCGATGCTGAGCGCCGCGAGCGTCTCCGGCTCGTCGCACTCGCCGTCGCCCAGGAAGCACCAGACCCGCTGACCCGTGGGCCTCTTCAGCCCGCGGTTCTCCAGATACTTCATGAAGCGAGCCCGATAGATGGCCATGATCGGCCCGATCCCCATGGAGACCGTGGGGTACTCCCAGAAGTCGGGCATGAGCCACGGGTGGGGATAGGAGGAGACACCGGGCTCCGACTGGAGCTCCCGGCGGAAGTTGCCGATCGCGGTCTCGCTGAGCCGCCCCTCCAGATAGGCCCGGGCGTAGTTGCCCGCCGTGGCGTGGCCCTGGAAGTAGACGAAGTCGCCGCCGGAAGGGTGGTCCCGCCCGCGGAAAAAGTGGTTGTGGCCCACCTCGTAGAGGGTGGCGCACGAGGCGTAGGTGGAGATGTGGCCGCCGATGCCCGCCGAGTACTTGTTCGCCCGGACCACCATCGCCATGGCGTTCCACCGGACGATGCTCTTGATCCGCCGCTCGATCTCCCGGTTGCCGGGAAACGGCGCCTCGCGATGCGGCGGAATCGTGTTGACGTAGGGGGTTCGGCAGCTCGAGGGGAGGGTGACACCGGCACGCTGGGCGTGGATCTGGAGGTCTCCGAGCAGCTCACGCACCCGCTCCGGTCCGGCCCGCTGGAGCACGTCCTCCAGCGACTCCAGCCAGTCCTGCCGTTCGAGTGCGTCCGGGTCGGTCAGCTCGGCGTGGGGCTGTGCGTGCGCGGCCATAACGAACCTCACCACAGGACGAGTCCGCGGAGGCGGCTTCCGCAGGGGAGACAGCTCATGGTACACGACCCGCCGAAGGCTGTCAGTCGAGAATCGGCCCGCCGAAGGAAGCCGCATACCGACCGCCGGGGCGGGAAGGCGACGACTGTAGGGACCACCCCCCTCCCCGTCCAGACGGCGAGGACCCCGGCCTCACGGGGCGGACGCGGCCTCGGCCACCGGCGCGACGTCGCCGAGAGATGCCGCGATCGGCCGCATTTCAGTTGACGCGGGGGGTGGGCCCGACTACCGATCGCTCCTTAGGCTTTGATGATTTGCTCCGGCGTCCACTGCCTTGTGCTCCCCGCGCCCCTACGACCGAAGCCCTACGGAACCGCGTCATGGCCGAGCCCGAGCGTTGGCCGAACAGCATGAGTCTCGCGTTCGTGGAGGGGTTGTACGCCGAGTATCAGCGCGACCCCACCTCCGTCCCCGAGGACTGGCGGAGCTACTTTGACCGCATCGCTACCCGGAGCGACACCCAACGGGTCGCCCGCGGCCCTTCCTTCCGTCCCCCGAGCGTGTTCAACCCCCATGCGTCGGGCGACGGCAACGGCAAACTGATCCGGGCGACCACGGAGGCGGCGTCCCTTCAGGACCGCGTCGACCAGCTGATCCGCAACTTCCGCGTCCGGGGCCACGCGGTGGCGAAGATCGACCCGCTCGGCCGGCCTCGCCCCCCACGCCGCGAGCTGGAGCCGGACTTCTACGGCTTCACCGAAGCGGACATGGACAAGACCGTCTCGTGTGGGTCCATCTCCGGACAGGAGCGGCTGACGCTCCGCGAGGTGATCCGGCGGATGCAGGACACCTACTGCCAGTCCATCGGTCCGCAGTTCATGCACATCGACAACCACTCCATGCGGGAGTGGCTCCAGTCCCGGATGGAGGGGACCACCAACCGCCTGACCATGCCGCGGCAGGAGCAGTTGCGGATCCTCCGTCGGCTGACGGACGCGGGCACCTTCGAGCAGTTCATCCAGACCAAGTACATCGGCGCCAAGAGCTTCTCCATCGAGGGCGCCGAGAGCCTGGTGCCGCTGCTCGACCTCGCCATCGAGAAGGCGGGGTCACAAGGGGTCAAGGAGATCGTCCTCGGGATGGCCCACCGGGGGCGGCTGAACGTCCTCGCGAACATCCTCGGGAAGAGCCCCCAGGAGATCTTCCGCGAGTTCGAGGACGTGGACCCGCACCGGCTCACGGGCCGCGGCGACGTGAAATATCACCTCGGCTACAGCCACGATCGGACCTGCGAGAACGGGGCGAGGGTCCACCTGTCGCTTTGTTTCAACCCGAGCCACCTGGAGTTCGTCAACCCCGTGGCGGTCGGGCGGATGCGGGCCAAGCAGGACCGCATCGTGAATCGCGATCGGAGCAAGGGGCTCGTCCTCCTCGTCCACGGCGACGCGGGCTTCTCCGGCGAGGGTGTGGTGCAGGAGACGCTGAACCTCTCCCACCTCGACAGCTACTCCGTGGGGGGAACCCTCCACGTCATCATGAACAACCAGATCGGGTTCACCACGGGGCCCGAGCAGGGGCGGTCCAGCCCGTACGCCACGGACGTGGCGAAGATGCTCCACTGCCCCATCTTCCACGTCAACGGCGAGGACCCGGAGGCGGTGGCTCAGGTGATTCAGCTGTCGATGGACTTCCGCCAGCGCTTCAAGCGTGACGTGGTCATCGACATGTACTGTTACCGGAAGCACGGCCACAACGAGGGGGACGAGCCGTCCTTCACTCAGCCTCTGCTGTACAAGCACATCCGCCAGCGGAAGTCCGTCCGCGAGCACTACCTCGAGCGTCTGCTCCAGCTCGGCGGGGTGACGCGAGAGGAGGCGGACCGGATCGCCGAGCAGCGACGGGCCCATCTCGAGCGGGACCTCGCCGTCGCCCGGAGTGACGAGTACGTGCACCCGCAGGAGAAGGCGTCGGCCATCTGGCAGCGCTACGTCGGCGGACCGGACGGCGAGGTGGAAGAGCCCGACACGGGCGCCGACGCGTCCACCCTCTCCCACGTGCTTCTGACCGCGGCGCGGCCGCCCGAGGACTTCCACCCGCATCGGAAGATCCTCCGTGGCCTCAAGCAGCGCGAGAAGGTGGCCCAGGGGGAGGCCTCCGTGGACTGGGCGACCGCCGAGATGATGGCGTTCGGCAGTCTGGCGATGGAGGGCGCCCGCGTGCGGCTCAGCGGACAGGACAGCGAGCGGGGGACCTTCTCCCAGCGCCACGCCGTGCTCCACGACGCGGAGGACGGACACACCTACATGCCGCTGGCGTCGCTGTCGTCCGACCAGGCGCCCGTGGAGATCATCAACAGCCCGCTCTCCGAGCTCGGCGTGCTCGGCTTCGAGTACGGCTACAGCCTCGACTACCCCGACGGGCTGGTCTGCTGGGAGGCCCAGTTCGGCGACTTCATCAACGCGGGCCAGGTCATCGTCGACCAGTTCATCGCCAGCGCCGAGGACAAGTGGCGGCGGCTGAGCGGTCTGGTCCTCCTCCTGCCCCACGCCTTCGAGGGACAGGGCCCGGAGCACTCCTCCGCGCGGCTCGAGCGCTTCCTCGAGCTCGCCGCGGAGGACAACATCCAGATCATCAACCCGACCACGCCCGCACAGTATTTCCACGCCCTTCGCAGACAGGTGCACCGGCGGTGGCGGAAGCCGCTGGTGGTAATGACGCCGAAGGGACTGCTGAGACACCCGAAGTGCGTCTCCGGGTGGGAGGCGTTTACCGCGGGGCGGTTCCAGCGGGTCATCCCCGACACGACGGTGGACCAGCCCGAGCGCACCCGCCGCGTGCTGCTTTGCTCGGGCAAGATCTACTACGAGCTCGTGGCGCGGCGGGAGGAGAGCGGACGCGACGATGTCGCCATCGTGCGGGTGGAGCAGCTCTATCCGTTCCCTGAGGCGCCGCTGAAAGAGGCGCTGGCGCCGTTCGCCGCGGGCACGCCCGTCGTCTGGGTCCAGGAGGAGCCGGCCAACATGGGGGCCTGGGGCTTTCTCCGGCAGCGGGCGTGCGAGACGCTCTTCGAGAGGTTTCCGTTCGGCGGCGTCACGCGGCCGGACTCCGCCAGCCCGGCAACCGGCTCCCACGCCAGCCACCAGCTGGAGCAGGAACAAGTCCTCCAGGAAGCGTTCAACAAGCAGATCGCATAGCGCGAGGAGGGATCGCGGTGGAAATCAAAGTGCCGAGCGTGGGTGAGTCCGTCACGGAGGTCTACATCACGCAGTGGCTGAAGCAGACCGGCGAGGCGGTCCAGCGAGACGAGCCGCTGGTCGAGCTGGAGACGGACAAGGCGTCGGTGGAGGTACCGGCGCCGAGCGGGGGACAGCTGGGGGAGATCCTCAAGAAGGCCGGGGAGAGCGCCGCCGTCGGTGAAGTGCTCGGCCACGTCGACGAGAACGCGGCGCCCGCGAGCGGAGAAGCGACCGGGGAA
Source organism: uncultured Planctomycetaceae bacterium (assembly GCA_964595475.1). Classification (GTDB taxonomy): domain Bacteria; phylum Planctomycetota; class Phycisphaerae; order Phycisphaerales; family Zrk34; genus CAZQQP01. The sequence continues at coordinate 10,440 of CAZQQP010000115.1, forward strand.
GCGGACACCGCGAAACAAGAAGCGACGGAGCAACCCACACCCGCCGAGCCGACCGGGGAGGCGGACCGTCGGCCCGCCGGCGAGCAGCCGACCTGGGTCATGCCCGCCGCCGAGCGGGCGCTCGCCGAGCACAACCTCCGAGCCGAGGAGGTCACGCCGACGGGCCACGGCGGACGGCTGCTGAAGGAAGACGTCCACCGCCACGTCCAGCGCACCGCGGCGGGCGGCGATCAGGCCGCACCGGCGGCCGACCGCGCCAAGGAGCCGGCGCCGAGCGGGGAGGACCAGCCGGAGAAGAAGGGAGAGGCTCCACCCGGCGAGGATCGCGAGGAAGAGGCGGTGCCGATGAGCCCCATGCGGCGTCGCATCGCCCAGCGCCTCGTCGAGGCCCAGCAGACCACCGCGGCGCTGACCACGTTCAACGAGTGCGACCTCACGGGCGTCAAGGCGATCCGCGAGCGGTACCGCGACGCCTTCCAGGAGCATCACGGGGTCAAGCTCGGGTTCATGTCCTTCTTCGTAAAAGCGACCGTGGAGGCGCTGAAGCGCTTCCCCGAGCTGAACGCCGAGATCCGCGACGACCACATCGTCTATCGAAACCACTACGACGTCGGCATCGCGGTGAGCACGCCGAAGGGGCTCATCGTCCCCGTCATCCGCAGCGCCGAGCGGCGCTCCTTCGCGGAGATCGAGGAGGCCGTGGTGGACTTCGGCAAGCGGGGTCAGGAGAACAAGATCGGTCTCGAGGAGCTCCAAGGGGGCACCTTCACCATCACGAACGGGGGCATCTTCGGTTCGCTGCTGTCCACGCCGCTGCTGAACCCGCCCCAGAGCGGCATCCTCGGCATGCACACGGTCCAGGACCGGCCGGTCGCCGTGGACGGCCGGGTGGAGGTGCGGCCCATGATGTACGTGGCGCTGACCTACGACCATCGGATCGTCGACGGGCGTGAGGCGGTCCTCTTCCTCCGCCACATCAAGAGCGTCGTGGAGGAGCCCTCCCGCATGCTCCTGGAGATCTGATCGTCCCACACGGGCGACGCGACGGAAGGGCTCCGCCATCGGCGTGCCGGACACCGTCGCCGGGCTCGCGGCACCCGAGGCGGCTCGGGCAGAGCGCCAGCCGCCTTTCCGGAAGCTCGCCCCACCGCGCCGAACCGACGTCACTTTCCGCCCGACACGACATGGCGGCGGTGCTACACTCGGGCCACCATGAACGAGCACGACCTCATTGTCATCGGCGGCGGACCCGGCGGATACGTCGCGGCCATCCGGGCGGCCCAGCTCGGCATGAACGTCGCGTGCGTGGACGAGAACGACCGGCTCGGCGGCACCTGTCTTCGCGGGGGGTGCAT
>CAZQQP010000115.1:11804-13132 GCA_964595475.1 uncultured Planctomycetaceae bacterium
AGGCCGGCCACGAGCTCGCGGCGCACGGCATCCAGACGAACGGGGTGGAGCTGGACCTCCGCAAGATGCACCAGCGGAAGGATCGCGTGGTCCAGACGCTCACCACCGGCATTCGCAGCCTCTTCAAGAAGCACGGCGTGACGGGCTACCAGGGACGCGGGCGGCTCGCGGGTCCCCGGCGGGTGGACGTCGACCAGGACGGGAGCACCACGCAGCTGCGGGCGCCGAACGTCCTCCTCGCCACGGGGAGCGACTCCGCCCCGCTCCCGGGCGTGGAGGTCGACCACGACCGAATCGGCACCAGCACGGAAGCGCTGAGCTATCCGGAGGTTCCCAAGCACCTCGTGGTCATCGGCGCCGGGTACATCGGCCTGGAGATGGGGTCGGTCTGGAACCGCCTCGGCGCGAAGGTGACGGTGGTCGAGTATCTGGACCGCATCCTCCCGGGCACCGACAGCGAGATCGCCGACGAGGCCAAGAAGCTCTTCGAGAAGCAGGGCCTCACCTTGCAGCTCGGCACGAAGGTCACCGGCGCCGCCCGGAAGAACCGCGGCAAGGGCAAGACGTGCGTCGTCTCGATCGAGGACGGCGAGCCCCTCGAGTGCGACCGCGTCCTCCTCGCGGTGGGGAGGAAGCCGCGGACCGAGGGGCTCGACCTCGAGGAAGCGGGGGTGGAGACGGACGAGAAGGGGCGTATCCGGGTGGACGAGGCCTTCGGGACCACGGCCGAGGGGGTCTACGCCATTGGCGACGTGGTCGCCGGCCCCATGCTCGCCCACAAGGCGGAGGACGAGGGCATCGCCTGCGTGGAGGACATCGCCAAGGGCTCCGGCCACGTGGACTACCGCGCCATTCCCGCGGTCATCTTCACGCACCCGGAGATCGCGGCAGTGGGCCAGACCGAGGACGAGCTGCAGGAGGCGGGGGTGAACTACCGCAAGGGCGTCTTCCAGTTCCGCGCCAACAGCCGCGCCCGGACGCTCGGCCAGATCGACGGGCGGGTCAAGACGCTCGCGGACGCGGAGACGGACCGTCTTCTCGGCGTCCACATCGTCGGGCCGCGGGCCGGCGACATGATCGCGGAGGCGGCGGTGGGCCTCGCCTTCGGCGCCAGCAGCGAGGACCTCGCCCGCGTCTGCCACGCCCACCCCACGCTCGCGGAGGCCCTCCGGGAGTCCGCCCTCGCCGTCGACGGACGGCCGATCCACAGCTGAGCGGCCGAGGCTCTCGCCAGAGTCGCCCCGGGTCCCCACCCGCTTGCGCTCGGGCTGCTCCTAAATACGGTTGCGAGGGTCTGACTGGTGGCGGGGCGGGACGTGACGCTGGAC
>CAZQQP010000116.1:0-13098 GCA_964595475.1 uncultured Planctomycetaceae bacterium
CTGACTGGCGGGGAGGAAGACGGGCACGCCGATGTCGACGAGCAGGCCCCCCTTGATCTTCCGCATGACCTTCCCCTCCACCATGTCCCCCTCCTGCTTGGTGGAGAGGATGTGCTCCCACCCCCGGATGCGGTCGGCCTTCTTCTTGGACAGCTGGATGACGCCCCGTTCGGCCTCGAGGCCCTCCATGAGCACCTCGACCTGCTTGCCCGGTTGCAAGTCCTCCTCGGAGCCGAACTCCGCCTTGTTGACCAGCCCCTCGCTCTTGAACCCGACGTCCACCACGACGTCGTCGCCCGCGAAGCCGACCACGGTGCCCTGGAGGATCCGTCCGGGCCGGTACTCGCTGACCTCCTCCGACAGGAGCTGGTCGACATCCTCGCCCCCCGTGGTGGCCAACGGGTCGGTGGCGGTCTCCTCTTCATCCAGCTGTTGAATCAGGTTTCGATCTACCACGCGGAGAACCTGCTCTCTTCTTCTTGCTCGGCCGCTCGGCCGGCCGGCGGGACACAAGCGCCCGCCCTCGTTCCACGTTCCACACAAGGGACGATAGAAAAACCCGGCGTGAACCGGGGGAATTGAAGGGAGTCTAGCGGTGGCGGGTGGAACAAGCAAGCTCTCTTGACAGCGCCAATCGCTTCGGCCGTCACCTCGCGGCCAGGATCCGCTCCACGGCGACCACAACGTGAAGCAGGGCGGCCGCCCCGACCGCCGCCCGTCGGCTCACCGCTTCGTCGAGGCCCAGCCGCGGGCCGAGCCCGTGCCAGAGCCACAGGCCGATCGTGACCGCGACCGCGCCGAAGATCCCCAGTGCCCCCCGCGGCGACCCATGACCGTCCCGACGAGCGGGCCGGCCCAGGCGACCCCGCCCGGATGCGGATTCGGCTCGACCACGGTGCGAGAGAACGTGGTGGGATCCAATACCACGCGCACCACCCGACCGCCCGTCGCGACGGCGCCGAGGACGTGGCCCAGCTCGTGCACGGCTTGCATGGCGAGCCACGAGAGGCCCAGCACGGAGGCGGCCAGGACGGCCCGGCGGATCATCCACGGCCTCCACGACGAGGCGAGACATCAGGGGGAGATGAAGCTGCTCCTGAAGCTCGGTCGGGCGGACCGCGACAGCGGGCACGGCGCGTAAAATCCCAACAGACTGACCGAACGCAGCGGAGGAGCGCCATGCCGATCTACGAATACACCTGTGAGGAGTGCAAGCACACGACGGAGGCGATGCGTCGGATGGCGGAAGCCGACGAGCCGCTGGCCTGCGAGGCGTGCGGGAGCGAGCGCACCCGTCGCGACCAGAGCGTCTTCGCCGCGAGCTCGGGCGGGGGCGAGGAGGACGCCGTCCCCGCGTCTCCGCCGTGCGGCCCCGGCGGCGCCTGCGGGCTCTCCTAGGCGTCTCGGGCTTCCCATTCGACACGCGGTGTGGCCGGCCGCGACGCGGGGCCTTTCCGCCATACGGAGCTCGGGAGAGGGCTCGCCCGTCTCGACGGAGGGCGCCGCGGGAGGTGAGTGACCGCGACGGATCGCTTCTTGCACCCGTTCCGATACGGTCGGCTCGCCGCTCACTCCGAGGAGGAGCCGGCGAGGATCCGCAGGAGCGTGGAGCTGACATCCCGCAGCGGAGTCGGGCGGGTCTTGGGGGCGCCGAGGACGCCGCTGATCTTGATCGGTGTCAACGCGGTCTGGATGCTCGCGAGCGCCTTTTCGATATCTTTCACGACCGGGATGTCGAGCTGACGCAGCGGGCGGCCCGCTCCCACGGCGTAGCCGTCGATGGGGGCCTTCGGACCCTTCCAGATGTCGCGAACCACGCCCGACGCCCGGACGTCCGTGCCGCGATTGAAGTATTTTAGTTTCAGCAGGTAGAGATTTGTCCCCTCCAACCGGAGCTTCGCGGTGCCGGAGCCGGTCTTCGGCTGGTCGAGGACGAGGCCCATCGCGTCGTAGAGCCCGTCGATGACGGGCGCGTTGGCGAGGCGGGCTTCGCTCAGCCGAAGCGTGCCCTTTCCGATGTAGCGCTGCGGCTCGGTCGGCGGACCCGAGACCGTCAGGCTCCCGCCGATGAGGCCCGCGACGGGGGCGGCGTCCGCGAACAGCGACCGGTTGAGCTGATCCAGGCTGATGTCCTTCAGGTCCACCCGGTAGTGCATCTGCCGCGTCTGGTTCGGCTTCGTGGCGGAGCCCCATAGGTTGGCCGTGCCCCCCGCGGCCCGAAGCTGGCAACGGTCGAGGAGGAAGCGGTCGTCGCCGAGGTAGCCGGTCAGACGCACCTCGTCGAGGGACACGCTCCGCCACCGGCCGTCCGAGGCCTCCATCGTCGCCTCGACCTTGAACGGCTCGGGCGCCCGCTTCCCCTGCGCGGGCCCCAGGTCGACTCGGCCGGCATAGGTGCCCTCCATGTGCTCGAGCTGCGGCACGCGAAACGCCAGCCGCGAGGGACGCAGACCGGACCACTCCACCTTCCCATCGCTCGCCTGCCACCGGTCCAACCGGACCGTTCCGCTGCCGGTCAGCCGTCCACCGAGGATGTCCGCCTCGACGTGGTCGACGGTGACCGTCGGACGGTCGAACGTGGTCGCTAGCGAGACGCTTCCGATCTTCTTCCCGTCGAGGCGGACGGGGCTGTTCACTTCCGCCGCCCCCTCGACCTTGCCCGACGCCGGCACCACCGTGGCGTGCAAGCGGCCGCTCACGGACGCGGAGACCGCGGGCGTCTCGAGGGCGTAGGGCCAGCGGTCGAGCGTCGTCTCGGCGCGGATCTGCAGTGTCTCCTGCATGTCCACCGTGACCGACCCGTTGAGCTCGCCCTCGCCGCGGGTGGCGCGGACGTCGGGAAGCCGGATGCGGCCGGCCTCCACTTTCACGGTTCCCTTGGCGGTGTCCGCGGCCAGCGACGCTCCCCGGAGGTTCTCGGCTCGCCACCGCCCGGTCGCGGTGAGCTTCCCCGGCTTCCACGCGGGCATCGCGAGGTCGAGGTCCGCGCCGAAAGATCCGCGGAGGTTGTTTCCCCGGCGAAGGAGCGAGGCGGCCTTTTGGAGGTCGACCGACTGGAGCGTGACGTTGGCGTCAATGTGGTGGGCCTCCCTCGTGTACTCGCCGGCGACCGCCACTTCTCCGCCGAGTAGGTCGGTCTTCGCGACGCGAAACGCGAGCGTCTTCGGCCCCAGGTTGAACCGGGCGGGGATTGTCTGCGCCTTGAAGGATCGGTCGCCCACGGTCAGCTCCTCGCCGGCGAGCTTTGCGTCCATCACGAGATCGAGCGGGGCGAGCTCGCCGCGGACGTCGGCCTCGGCCACCACGCGGCCGCTCCACGAAAGGATGCCGGCGGCGCCCTGGTTGGAGCTGTCGCCGTTCGAGTCGGCCGAGGAGCCCTTCGTCTCGGCGCTCACCGTCGCCCGGGCGTGGGCCGTGACGGGCGTGCTCTCGCGATCCGCGGCGTAGGTCCCTTCGCCCGTCAGCTCCCACCTCCGTCCGCTGAGGGCGACCTTCCCCACGTCGATGCGGCCCGGCTGACCCTTGGCCCGGACGGTTAGCGTGACCGGACCGACCAGCGGCGACTCCACGGGCGCCGGGTCCGCGCGGCCCTCCAACCGCCAGGTCTTCTTGTGGAGGTTGAACCGTCCGGTCGCCTCGAGCGTCTTCTTGCCCGCCAGGCTCACTTGCTTCAGCCGCACGGTCGGGGCGCGATAGGCCAACTGGCCGTGGAGCCCGTCGAGCACCAGGTCGCCCTCGGGGGTCTTCAGCGTCGCCTCGGGCAGGCGGACCTCCCAGTCCGTCGACGACCAGGCCCGCCCCGTGCCGGTGAGCCGCGCCGTGCCGGACCAGTTCCCCATAGCGCCGCTTCCGCGGGTGGTCACTTCGATCTCGGCGGCCACCCAGCCCGGCCGTGGCTCGCGGATCTTCGCGGTGAGCTCTCCCTCGTGGTTCTTCACCCACGGGGCGTCGGGGGCGAGCCCGGACCAGGTGGCCTTCAGCTCGCCCCGCGACCGCACCCAGCTATATTGGCCGTCGAGTTGGGCGGTGGCGAGGTCCGTGGCCACGCGGAGTTGCTCCACGACGAGACGGCGGGCCTCCAAGCGGACCGTTCCCTTCCGCAGCCGCACGCGGTCGACGGGCCATTGCTCACCCGGCGTGAGCGCCAGCCCGTTCGGCCGGACCGACACCTCCAGCCCCTTGACGCCCACCTCGGCGTCCCCCTGGGCGCGGAGCGCACCGACCCGCGCCCGGCGAAGCCGGAGGTGGCCCACGAGGCCGCGCTCCTCCTCGAGCCGCCCCTCCCACTGGGCCGAGACCGAGACCGGCTCCGGCGGCTCGGCGGCGAGCCACGGCTCGAGCCATTTCTCGAGGTTGTTCCCCTTCACTTCCAGCTCGTGCGACCACGAGGTTCCCGGCATGATGCGTCCCTCCACCCGCAGCCGGTCCGGCACGTGGACTTGGAAGGTCCACAGCTCGCCTCGCCCGCCCGGCCGTCCCCGCACGGTCACGTCCTCCGCCGACACGGACCGTCCCGCCCGGTCGCGGACCAGGATGCGCTCGGCGTCCAGCGTGATCTCCGGGAAGGCGAGCGGTCCCGTGCTCGCGTCGCCGGGACCGCTGGTGGCCCGCTGCATCACTTCGAAGAGGTTCCATCGCCCGAGGATGCCCTGGTGCACATCGAGCATGGCCTTTTGGATGTCCACGTGGGCGATCGCCAGATTGCCGGAGACCAGCGCGAGCGGCGGCGACCGATGGCGGACGTGGATCGGCCCGGTGGTCAGCAGCGGCTCGTCGGCGAGGGGCGGGGCCACTTTCAGCCGAGCGACCTTCGTATGGCCGCCCCAGCTCATGGAGACCCGGCCGACCTCCACCGGTACCCCGAGCTCCGCCCGCAGCTGATCCTCGAGGACCCGCCGGGGGATGCCGCTCAGGAGCACATACTGCATGGCCGCCGCCGCGGCCGCGAGAACCACGACGAGGACGATGGCAAGCTGGAAGAGGCGTCGACGCATGCGACGGAAGCCCGACCTCCTTGCCGGGTCGGCTGCGAATGGAGACGGTCGGGTGCTCGGTTGCCTTCCCTTCGGCCTTCGGCTCGGCCGAGCGCGGCAGCGCCGGCCGCCGCGGCACGCGGCTCAATAGGCCCCGCCGGTCTTCTCCGGGCTCTCCACCGTTGGAATGTTCCCCGTGCTCCGTGGCCCCAGGCCGAAGAACCAGTAGTCCTCCCGCCGACTTCGGCCGACGTGGGGGCCGCTGTTGGCGACCACCTCCCCCGTGTCCGCCCAGTAGGCGACGAAGGCCACGCTCGCGAAGCCCCACTGGCGGTTGCTCTTGAGCAGCGCCAGCTCGGGTGTGCGGAAGGGAATCTGTGTCGTCCCCGTCTTGGTCAGCCCGCCGAGAGCGCCGAAGGGAATGGAAGGAATCCCGAGGAGAAAGTCGTACTGGTCGATGCCCACGCCGCCGCTTCGCACTTCGAGGATGATCTCCGCGTCCTTTTTCTTCTGGACGAGGCGGACGCCGGAGTTGAGCAGGTGGGCGCGGAGCTCGCCGATGACGAAGGCCTGCTCCGAGGCGGCGAAGTAGCTCTTGTCCACGTAGACGTCGCGGCCGCGGAGCGGGCTCGTGTTCAGCCGCTCCACCGCGTGGCCCACCGAGACCGACAGGAGAAACTGCTCCGTGGCGGTTCGCTCCGGTTGCGTGACCCGCACGTCGGCGCAGCCGGAAAAGAGGGCGACAGCGAGAAGCCCGAGCAGGAGGGGGGCGTGCCCGAGACGTCGGCCGCGTTCCGTCGGTCGGTGCATCGTGCGATCCGCGTGCCCACCCCCGCGAAAAGTGGCTACATTAGAGAAGCGGGCTTGCTCGGACAATCTCGGTGTCCGGTGAAAGCGTCGGCGGAGCGTGCTACATTGTGGCCTTCGTGGCCGGACGTGGATGCACCGCATGTATCGACAGATTCCCAACTTGCTGACCGTCTTCCGCCTGGTGCTCGCCGGGGGCTTCTTCGTCACGCTGAACCAGTATCGCTACCAGGGCGTCGACGGGGAGGCCTACACCGGCGTGATCTGGGCGAGCGTGCTCCTGTTCGTCATGGCCGTCCTGACCGACGTCCTCGATGGATATCTCGCGAGGCGGTGGCAGGTGGAGTCCACCTTCGGCCGCATCATGGATCCCTTCTGCGACAAGGTGCTGATCATCGGCGCCTTCATCTATCTCGCGGGCCCCCGCTTCGTCATCGAGGAGCGAGCGGAGGCGCTGTTCAACATGATCAGCGGGGTCTACCCATGGATGGTGGTGGTGGTCCTCGCCCGCGAGCTCTTGGTCACGGGCATCCGCGGCGAGCTGGAGGGGCTGGGGAAGGAGTTCGGCTCCAGCCTGTCGGGAAAGCTCAAGATGATCCTCCAGTCCATCGCCGTCCCCGTGGTCCTGGCCCTGGTCTGGATCGGCCCCGAGGAGCGGGCGTGGGCGTGGTGGGCCCGCGACGCGATCGTCTACCTCACCGTGGCGGTCACCATCCTCAGCGGCCTGCCGTATATCCTGACCGCCCGCGACGCGCTTCGCGTTCCGCCCACGCCGTCCTTCCGGAAGACGGAAGCCTCCGTGGACCCGCCGTCCTAGTCGCCGGCCGCCGAAGGACGGATGGAGATCGCTTCCGGGTTCGGCCTGTTACGGTACGGAGGGTGGCGGCTTTCCACCGTCCGGCGCCTCACGGCCTATCATCTTCCGATACCCACGACGGAGACGGCCTGCAATCCGGCGGTCGGCCCGGCGGCCAACGGGGTGAGGCTGACGCCGGAGGAGTTCGACGCCGCCGATCTCGAGGCGACGGATCCCTCCGCGAAGGGTGGACCCGCACGGACGAGGAGCGATGAGCGATTCCTGGGTGAAGCAGCTCGCCGGACGCTTCGTGGTCTTCGACGGGCCGGACGGATCGGGGAAGACCACCCAGTTCCACCGATTCGCAGCCCTCGCCCGGAGTGCGGGCCTGGATGTCCGGGAGGTGCGTGAGCCCGGGGGCACGGCCATCGGCGAGCGCATCCGGTCCGCGCTGCTCGACCCCGAGCACGGGGAGATGGACCTCCGCTGCGAGATGCTCCTCTACATGGCCAGCCGCGCCCAGCTCGTGGCCGAGCGCATCCGGCCGGCGATCCAGGCGGGCGCTCTCGTCCTCGCGGATCGCTTCATCTCCTCCACGCTCGCATACCAGGGCACGGCCGGCGGCCTTCCGACGGCCGACATCGCCCGGGTGGCCGATGTCGCAGTGGGCGACTGCTCGCCGGACCTCGTGGTCCTCTTCGACGTGGACGCGAAGACGGCGGCCCATCGGCTCAACCCGTTGCTCGACCGCATGGAGCAACGCGGAGTGGAGTTTCATCAACGGGTCCGCACCGGCTTCCACGAGCAGGCTCGGGAGGACCCCCGCCACCACCTTCTGCTCGACGCCCGGCCCGACTCCGCCACGGTCTTCGAGCGTCTGCGGCGAGCGCTCGCGGAGCGGTTCGCGGCGGATGCATGAGCGGATTCCGGTGGGCGTCGCCTCCGCCGCGACGCGCTCACGCCGTGGGGGAGGCAGCACACACCGGCGCAGCGTCTTGGAGAAGACCTCCTTCTCGTCGAGGGGCTTGATCCGGTAGGCGACGGTCGAGTCGTCGGCCTCGTATCGAGGGCGACCCAACCGACGGCGTGTCGTTGTCGGAGCACACCGCGCGGCCCAAACCGAAAGCGGCACGGACGAGCCAAGCGACGCCGTGCACGCAATCCCGCCGAATAGGGGAGGCTGCCCCCGACCCCCGGGCCGACGAGCGGCCCGGCGCGGCGGACGTGGGGACGCTCGCGAGCGGAAGGAGTCCCGTTCCCCGCCGATCCGCAGACCGGCGTGCTCCACGGGGCGGAGGTCGTCTCGGACACGCCCGCCTCCGCGACCGGCCCTCGCCTAGAATGAGATCTTCTGCCGCGGGTCGTACTCGTTTTCATGGATGGAAAGGACCCCCGATGCTGGATCCGCAACAGAAAGAGCTTCGGCAGATCAAGCGGATTCTCCTCGGCATCCTCGCCTGCCTTCTGATTCTGGTCGTCGCCGTGGCGCCCCGCATCGCGGCGTTCCTCCTCATCCTCGCCATCGCCGGAGCGGTGAGTCTCGCGATCTCGGAGACGGCGCGTGCCCGGGCAGCGGACTGGTGGGACGAGCTGTCGAGCTACTGGCGGACGTGACGGACGCCTCGGGGCGGCGGCTCTCCGGCTCCGGCGAGCGGCCCTTCCGACCGTGGTGATCCATGACCCTCACGCAGCTCCTCGGACAGGACCGCGCGGTGGAGATCGTCCAGCGGGCGCTGACCAGCGGCCGCGTGCACCACGGGTGGATCTTCCACGGGCCGGCGGGCGTGGGGAAGGCGACGGCGGCGCTGGCGACGGCGCGGGTGCTCCTCTGCCACGGGCCGACCCGGGGAGAAGCGGGCATGGAGCCGTGCGGCGCCTGCGAGAGCTGTCGCCGCCTCGACTCCGAGGCGTCGGCCCACCCCGACCTCCGGGTGGTGACCAAGGAACAGGCGGGTGAGTCGGATCTCGCTCACCTCCGGGGCAAGAAGCAGTTCTCCATCCCGGTGGACCTCCTCCGCGAGCGGGTGATCGGCGGGTGGGCCGGGACGGCGGACAACAAGAAGTACATCGAGCCCGTCGCGTCCAAGGCGCCCATGCTCGGCCACGGCCGGGTCTTTATCGTGGACGAGGCGGAGCTCCTCGACGCGTCCGCCCAGAATGTGTTGCTCAAGCTCCTCGAGGAGCCGCCGGCCGGCACGCATCTCTTCCTGGTCACCGTTTCCGAGGACCAGCTCCTGCCGACCATCCGGAGCCGCTGCCAGCGGGTGGGGTTTCGCCGTCTCGACGACGCGATTGTCCGGCAGTGGGTGGAGGAGCAGGCCGCCGCGTCCGATGCGGAGGTGGACGCCGACCGCATGGACGCGATCCTCACCTTCGCCCGCGGGAGCATCGGCCGGGCGGCCCTCGCCCTCCACGAGGGGCTCGCCGAGTGGCAGTCGACGCTCGAAAGAAGGCTCCACTCCCTCGCCTCGGGTCGCCCGGATCCGGACCTGGGCCGAGACATGGCCGACCTCGTGGGACGCTTCGCGGACAAACAGATTGAAGGGCGGCCCAACGCATCGAAGGACGCCGCGAACAAGGCGGCCGTCCGCCAGCTCCTCGGGCTTCTCGAGGAGATCTGCCGTCGGCGGATCGAGCGGCGGTCGGCCGACCTCGAGCAGGTGTCTGCGGAAGAGGCCGAGGCGGCGATTCAGCCCTGGCTCGCGGGCATCGACCAGGCGGAGCAAGCGGAGCGCCACCTCGACGCGAACGTGGCTCCGGTCTTGCTGCTCGACAACCTCGCGGTGCAGTGGGCCGCGGCGGTCGCCCGAGAGAGCTGAGCGGGCGGGCCCGCGATGGCGGCGAAATCCATGGGGCGGGCCACGGCACAACGACGGTGGGGCGAGACGCGTGCGGGGGATATGCTGAGGCCAACCGAGTGCCAACGGAGGTGAGCGGCATGGTCAGACGCATCCTTGCGACCGCGATCGGGTTGGCCGCCGGGTGGTGGGCCGCCTCCGCGGTGTCTCAGGAGGAGGGCGTTCCCAGCCTCGACAGCGAGCTCGGCGGGTCCGCGGGCTCGGCCCAACGGGTGACCGTCGAGAAGACCGCCTGGTCGGAGTCCGCGGTCCACCCCGGAGGCCAGATCACGCTCGCGGTCGTCCTCGACGTCCGCAAGCCCTACCACATCAACCCGAACGATCCGCCCGAGGACCATCTCATTCCGACGCGGGTCTGGGTCGAGGAGCCGCCGGCGAACATCACGGTCGGTAAGCCGCAGTATCCCGAGCCGAAGCAGGTGAAGGTTGGCTACCTCCAAGACGCGACGACCACACCGGCGTACCAGGGGCGCACCGTGGTCTACATTCCGATGACCGTCTCCACGGAGCGGTCGACGGGTGCCGTCTCGCTGAACGTCAAGGCGAAGTGGCAGGCCTGCGACGAGCGCATGTGCTACAAGCCCAATCAGGCCGAGCGCCGTCTGGAGCTCAAGGTGGTCGGCTCGAGCACCGAGGTGGCCTCGCAGAACAAGGCTCTCTTCGAGGGCTTCGATCCCAGTGTCTTCGCGACCGGCGACCTAGCCGAGCAGACCACGCCCGAGGGCGAGACCGCGGGCGGAGCGGAAGGGGAGCCCACCGCGGCCTTCGGCTTTCTCGGCGTGCGGTTCGACCTCACGGGCACGGGCCCTCTGGTGACGAGCCTTCTCCTCCTGATTGCGGTGGCGGCCGGCGCGTTGCTCAACTTCACGCCCTGTGTCCTGCCCGTGGTGCCGCTGAAGATCATGTCGCTGCAGCAGCAGGCCGGAAAACCCGCCCGCTGCATGGCCCTCGGCGCCAGCTTCGCCGCGGGCATCGTGGCGTGCTTCGGCGTGCTCGGCCTGCTCGCGTTCGGCCTCATCGCGGGCGTCCAGCGGATCCAGTGGGGACAGCAGTTCAGCAACCCCTGGTTCACGATCACCCTCGGCGTCATCGTCGGGGTGATGGGCCTCGGCCTGTTCGGCCTGTTCACCCCGCGCCTGCCGAAGGGCGTCTACAAGTGGACACCGAGCAACGAGACCCACAAGGGCAGCTTCCTATTCGGCATCCTCACGGCCGTGCTCTCCACGCCCTGCACGGGTCCGCTCCTCGGCGGCACGCTCGCCTGGAGCGTCAGCCAGCCCCCGTGGCTCGGCGTGTCGACCTTCCTGGTCATGGGCGTCGGCATGGCGCTTCCGTATCTGCTTCTGACGCTCAACCCCCGGTGGATCCACCGTCTGCCGCGAACGGGACCGGGTAGCGAGCTGATCAAGCAGGTGATGGGCGGCCTCCTGATCGCGGTGGCGCTGTACTTCTTCGGCATCGCCGGCAAGGGTCTCGGCCTCTGGGGCGACGGCTTCTGGTGGGCGGTCGCCGCCGCGATCACGGTCACGATGGTCTGGCTGATCGGCCGGACGTGGCAGATCACGGCCCGGACCGTCATGCGGGCGACCGTGGGCCTCGTCGCGGTGGCCATCATCGGAACGGGGTGGTGGGCGTCGGCGGGGTTGGCCCGGCCGAGCGGCATCGGGTGGCGCGACTACAGCCCGACGACCCTCGAGAAAGCGAGAGACGCGGGGAAGACCGTCGTCCTCGAGTTCACGGCGGAGTGGTGCCCCAATTGCAAGACGCTGGAGCGGACCGTGCTTCAGAGCGAGCGGGTCCGCCGGGTGCTTGCGAGGCCGGACGTCGTGCCCATTCGGGTGGACCTGACCAGCCAAGCCAACAAGCAGGGATGGAAGAAGCTGCGGGAGCTCGGGTCCACCGGAATCCCCCTGACCGCGGTGTACCGACCGGGGAAGGAGGAGCCCGTGCGACTGACGAGCATCTATACCCCGGACGCGTTGATCCGCGCCGTCCGAGGTGGGTGAGCGCGCGGAAGCGGGTGGTCCGTCGGCGGACCGATGGAGACCCGAGCGTGGAGGAGCGACATGGTTTCCTGGCGATGGGTCGCGGCTCTGCTCGTGGCGGCTCCGGCGATGGCCGCGGCGGGCGCGGACGATTCGACGTCGCTCGAGGACGCGGAGCGTCGGGTGTACCGAAGCGTCGATGGCACGGAGCTGGTTCTGTACGTCTTCCGCCCGTCGCCGCCGGCGCCGGAAGGGGGGTACCCGGCCATCGTCTTCTTTGGCGGCGAGGGGTGGCGCACCGTCACGCCCGGGGAGTTCGCCCCGCACTGCCGCTACTTCGCGTCCCGCGGCATGGTCGCGATGACCGCGACCTACCGCGTGGGAAAGGACCACGGCACCAAGGCCGTGACGGCGGTGCGGGACGCCAGGCGGGCCATCCGGTGGGTCCGAACCCACGCCTCGGAGCTCGGGGTGAACCCGGAGCGGGTCGCGGCGGGCGGCGGCTCGACGGGCGGCCACCTCGCCGCGTGCGCCGCGTTGGTCGGGGAGCTGCCGCCGGCGAAGGAAGACGAGCCGGACGCGGAGGGCGAAGTGGTTCGGATCGGCGCGAGCGTCGTCGACGAGGAGAAAAGCGCCCGGCCGAACGCGTTGGTCCTGTTCAGCACCCCGCTTGACCTGACCGTCGACGGGAAGGACGAGGGCGGGAAGGACGTCGCGAGCCGCCTGGGGGTGGCCCCCGAGAAGCTCTCCCCGATCGACCGGATCGGCGAGAATGCGCCGCCCACGCTCCTCGTCCACGGGACGGCGGACGAGGTCGTTCCGTTCGGCCAGGCCCAGCGCTTTGCCAAGGCGATGACGAAGGCGGGCCACCGCTGCGACCTCGTCGGGTTTCGCGGGGCGGGCCACGGTCTGTTCCGATATTCGCCGGACGGCGGGCGGTTCCAGCGCACCCTCCGTGTCGCCGACCACTACCTCGGCTCCCTCGGCTACGTCGAGGGGCCGCCGACCAACCGGCTCCCCGCCGCCGGTCCGTAAAATCGGGCCGTGTACGAGACCTTCGAGCACACGGCGGACATCGGCCTTCGGGCCCGGGCGCCGGACCTCGAGACGCTGTTCGCGGACGTCGGGCGGGCGTTGTTCAGCGTCCTCGTGGAAGCGGCCGACCGCTTTCCGGCCGAAATGCGCCGGGAGGTCGCCGTCGACGCGAGCCGCTTGGACGACCTCCTGTTCGACTGGCTCTCGGAGCTTCTCTACTTCTTTCACTCCGACGGCCTTGTCCTCTCGTCGCTGGATGTCCGGCTCGAGACGGACGAGGTGTACCGCGTGCGGGCCGCGGTGTGCGGCGGGCGGCTGGATCCCGACCGGGACCCGGTCGGCATCGAGGTGAAAGCGATCACGTACCACGGCATGAAGGTGGAGCGGACGTCGGACGGATATCTCGCCGAAGTGATCGTGGATATCTGAGGCAGCGATGCGGCATCGACCCGACTTGCGACGACACATGCAGAAGGAGGGCGACGGCGCCTGGCGCATTCCGCGGTCGTACTTCCCCGGGATGCGGACGGACGCGCTCATCTACGCCGAAGACAACATTCGGATTAACGCGATTTGTCCCGGCGTCATCGATACGGAGATGATCGATAGAGTGACTGGCGGAGACGACGATGCGAAGTCCGATT
>CAZQQP010000117.1:0-847 GCA_964595475.1 uncultured Planctomycetaceae bacterium
CGTTCCCGCCGGGTCGGTTCCGACAGAGAAGCTCCACCCGCTCGCCGTCCTGGCGGACCACGCGGGCCACCCGAAGCCGAAAGCGGCCGGGACGGACGTACCAGGCGCTGAGCTGGTCCCGCTGCGTCTTCCGCCGGGTCAGGTCCACCAGACAGCCGGCGACGCGGCCGACGGTCATGTTCGCCCGCCGGCTCGCGGCGGGCCTCGCGACGACCGCGACGATTCGGTCGTTGCGGAGGACGTAGTCGCCGTAGATGGCGTCGGCCTCCTTGCCGCCCGGGGCGTACGTCTCGAACGTCTCGGGTGTCAGGCGGACCAGCTCCGCGGCGCGGACGGCGGGCGGGCCGCCCAGGAGCGTCAGCGAGGCCAGGAGCAGTGCGGTGGACAGGCGAGTCATCGTGGGCATCTCCGTTCGCGTGGAGCGGGTGCTCAAGCTCAAAAGAGCGTAGCGAATGGGCGTCGCACTGCAAGGGCGACGGTGGTGAGCTCAAGCCAGCGCGGCGAATGTGGAGCTCCTGTCCCGGGTCGCTTGCGTGGGCGGAGCCGTGACCAGCCCCTTGACCGCTTGCCGCTCGCGCGCAAGCTGGTCGCGTATTCCTTAGCGTGTCTTCCGAGAAGAGAAACCCCATGCGCCTCTCGCTCATCCTGCCTCTCGTCGTGGGGCTCGCCGGAGCCGTGGGTCCGGTCCACGCCGCCGAGAACGAGGACGCCCGCTGGTACAAGGGGAACCTCCACACCCACTCCTTCTGGAGCGACGGAAACGACTTTCCGGAGATGATCGCCAAGTGGTATCGCGACCACGGATATCACTTCCTCGCCATCTCGGACCACAACGTGCTCAGCCGCG
>CAZQQP010000117.1:857-4547 GCA_964595475.1 uncultured Planctomycetaceae bacterium
AGAAGGCGAGGAAGCGGGGGCACAAGGGCGTCATCGAGGACTACACCGACGCCTTCGGGAAGGAGTGGGTGGAGACCCGCGGCGACGGAGCGTCGGACACGCTCGAGGTCCGGCTGAAGCCCCTCGGCGAGTACCGTGCCCTTCTCGAGGAAGCGGGCCGCTTTCTGCTGATCGAGGGCGAGGAGATCACGGACGGCCACGACGGCCTGCCCGTCCACCTCAACGCCACGAACCTCCGGGAGAAGATCCCGCCGAAGGGTGGCGATTCCGTCCGGCAGGTGATGGCGAACAACATCCAGGCGGTCCGCAGCCAGGCGGACCGCCTCGGCCGGGAGATGCTCGTCCACCTGAACCACCCCAACTTCGGCTACGCGGTGACCGCGGAGGACCTCGCCGCCGTGACGGAGGAGCGCTACTTCGAGGTCTACAACGGCCACCCCGCCGTCCACCACCGCGGCGACGGGGACCATCCCTCCGTGGAGCGGCTGTGGGACATCGCCAACACGCTCCGCCTCGCCAAGCACGACGCCCCGCCGCTGATGGGGATCGCCGTGGACGACGCCCACAACTATCACGGGAAGGGGGGTGCCTCGCCCGGGCGGGGCTGGGTGAGGGTCCGCGCCCACCACCTGACCCCGGAGTCGATCGTCGGCGCAATGAAGCGCGGCGACTTTTACGCTTCGAGCGGCGTTCGGCTGCGGTCCGTCGAGTACGACCGGGAGGAGCGGAAGCTGTCTATCGAGATCGATCCCGAGGAGGACGCCACGTATACGACCCGCTTCGTCGGCACGCCGTCGCGGTGGGAGGACCACAGCGAGCCGCGGACCAACGAGGCCGGGGAGCCCATCCGGGCGACCCGCAAATATTCGGACGCAATCGGGACGGTGTTTGAAGAGAAGAAGGGGACGACCCCGACCTACCACCTCAGCGGAGACGAGCTCTACGTCCGGGCCGTGGTCGTCTCGAGCGAGCCGCCGGCCAATCCCGTCTACGACGACCAGCGCAGAAAGGCGTGGACCCAGCCGGTGGGCTGGCGCCGCTGATCGAGCCCGACCGTTTTGATCGGGCGTTCTCCGTCACCGTCGCCCGCCCGCGGTCTCATGGCGGCCGCGCAGGATCACGACCTTCCGTCCGCTCGCGAGCGGGCATGGCACGTGGCAGCCAACCTTTCCTGTAGATCCGGTCGGGTGGCACGGGCGACGCGGTCCTCGGGTTTGCCCGTGCGGTCCCTCCCAACGACGCGGTCGCGAGCGGCCGGAACAGGTCGGGAAGGGGCGGAGGTGTGGATGTGATCGGTGCGCGGTCGACCCGGATGGTCGGAGCTGCGGCCGTCCGGCGACAGTCGTCGGGCCATGCGCGGGTCGACCGGAATGGCCTAGTCGCGGAACGGCTCGACGAAGAGAGTCGGGTCACGGAAGAGCTCGACCAACAGGGTCGACCATGTCCGGCTCGGAGTGCCGTCAGCCGTCTTCCGGCCATGAGAGGGCGTTCCGCAGCTTCTTCAGCCGCTTGTCGACCGGGGCGCCTCCGCGCTTCGCGAGCGTCTCGACCGCGGCCGGCTTCTCCTCCAGCTTCACGGGCTTTCCGTCGTCGGCGCCCGCGAGCAGGCCGTCGAGGACGGCTGGCGCTCGCCACTGTCCCTTCTTCGCCTGCTCCGCGGCGAGGGCGAGGGTGTCGCGGATCCGCTCCGGCTTGCGCGACCGGAAGACAGCCGCGGCGAGACCCCGCATCGTCCTCGCGTATCCCGGTTTCTCCTCGCTCCAACGCTCCGCAAGCCGACGGAGGAAGGCGGCCTCTCGGTCCTTCAGCCCGCTGAGCGCGGCCCGGCGGATGAAGCGGTCGTCCGCGTCGCGGGTGAGCATCGACGCCATCGCGTCGGCGACGCGGTCCTTTCCCGCTGCTTCTCCGAAGGTCAGCATGACCTGGAGGCGGACGCTCCGCTTCTCGGCGTCGGTCATCCCGAGGAGGCGCTCGAGAAGCTTCTTCCCGTCGGAACCGTCGAGGAGGGCCTCGGCCGTCCGAATCGCGGCGATCCGGACCTTCGGATGGGGATCGCCCATCGCGTCGAGGGCCGTCGCCGCGTCGAGGGCGTCGAGGCCGTCGAGCGTCCACAGCGCGTGGATCCGGCCGAGCGGTGCGTCGCCGTCGCGGGCCATCTCTCGCAGCTTCCCGGCTACGGAGGCGTCGTCGCGGTCGACGAGCAGTTGCTGGGCCTCGTCCCGCCACCAGCCGTTGGGGTGGTCGAGCTTCGGGACGAGCTTTTTGTTGGGGAGGTCGGAGAGGCCGGGCGAGGGCCAGGCCGCCTTCGACCCCTCGTGGACCACGCGGTAGATGCGGCCGAGGCCCAAGGGCTTGTCCAGGTTGCGGTCGAGGATCTGCGATCGGATGAACCGATTGTGGAACATCGCGTGCTCGATGATGCCGCGGTACATGTCCAGGACGTAGAGCGCCCCGTCCGGCCCGTTGTAGCAGTTGACCGGACGGAACCGCTCGTCCGTGGACGCGAGAAACTCCCGCTTGCCCCACTTCGCATCGTCGTACAGCCGATGGTCCGCCTTCAGCTCGACGCCGCCCGCCTTCTCCTCAAGGCCGAAGCAGCAGACCACGTTGCCCGCGGGCTCCGCAACGAACGCATCGCCGCGAAACTTGGAAGGAAACTGATTCCCCCGGTAGATCATGGGTCCGCACGCGGACGTGCAGCGGGCGAGCCGCCCGTCGTTTCGCATCCTCGACTCGAGGTAGCCGCGCGTCACCCCCGTGTTGGGCCGGATGGTGTGGACCGCCTGGTTCCGCACGACCGGCTCGGCGACGCCCGTTCGCTCGGGCACGTGCGGGTTCCGAAGGAGATAGCGGGCGGGGAGGAGGTCGGCGTGGAGAAAGCTGTTGTTGTTGTTCGTGTAGAGCCGTCCGTGGCTGTCCTGCGTGATGCCCCAGTCCGGCCGGATGGCGCTGGGCGCCGATTGCAGCTTCCCGTCGTCGAAGCGAAACCGCACCTTCGACTGGGCGTTGTGGATCCAGTTGTCGAGACCCCGGAGGAGCCCGTTGTCGCTCCGCGTCAGCCGTCCCGTTCCGTAGCCCTTGTAGACCGACGTCTTCTCGTCCGCGAGGAGGTCGCCGTCCGTGTCCTTGCAGTACCAGACGTGGGGCGGCTCCGCGACGAGGACGCCGCCGTCCACCACCGCGATCGCCCGCGGCAGCGACAGCTGGTCGAGGAAGACCGTGCTCTTATCCATCCGCCCGTCGCCGTCCGTGTCCTCGAGGACGACCACCTGGCCGATGGGCGCTCCCTCGCCGTCGCCGTCCACGTTGGGCATGTAGCCCCGCATCTGGACGACCCAAAGGCGACCGTCGCCGTCCCAGTCCATGGCGACGGGGTCGCCGATCAGCGGCTCCGCCGCGACGAGCTCCACCGTGAAGCCCGGCGCCGTCCGCAGCTCGTCCACCGCCTTCTCCGGCGGGACCACCGGCGCCGGCGGCACGTCGAGGTTCGGCCAGACGTCTTCCAGCCGGTCGTCGGCGTCCCCTTGAGGCTGAGCGACGGCCGGGGGTGCGAACCCGACGAAGAGCATCGCCGCCAGGGCGAGGTTCACGATTCGCTGCGTCGCATGCACCAATGTCGCTCTCCGTGTCGGTGCGGTTTCCTGTCGGTCGGCGTTCGGCCGACCGTCGCCGATCGGAGCTCTTGGCGAG
>CAZQQP010000117.1:4647-11537 GCA_964595475.1 uncultured Planctomycetaceae bacterium
CTCCGCCACTCCGAGCTCTTGGCGAGCTCCGCCACTCCGAGCTCTTGGCGAGCTCCGCCACTCCGAGCTCTTGGCGAGCTCGGCTACGTCGCGAGGTCGGCTACGGCTCGGGCATCCACCCGAGGCCCCGCCACCGCGGGCCGCCCTCGTTTTCCTGGGGCGGGCCGGGCGTGCTCCGCCCCCGCTCGACGATCTCGATCATTCGTTTCTTGAGCCGCGCCACGACCTCGGGGTGCTTCTCGTAGAGGTTGGTCGTCTCGCCGGGGTCCTCGGCGAGGTTGTACAGCTCGAACGGCAGCTCCCCCTTCTCGGGCTCCTTCCGCCCCTGCGGCCCGCGGCCGAAGTTCAGCTTCCATGGGCCCATGCGGATCGCGAAGTAGCCCGCGGCGGAGTGGTGGACCACGGCGCCGCGGAGCGGCCGGTCGAAGTCCTTCCCCCGCAGCGCCGGGAGGATGCTCTCGCTGTCCACGCCCTCGTCGGCGGGGAGGTCGGCGTCGAGGATGTCGGCCACGGTGGCGAGGAGGTCCGTCTGGCAGATCGTGGCGTCACAGGTGCTTCCCGCCTCGACCACGCCGGGCCAGCGGACGAGGAAGGGCATCCGGTGGCCGCCCTCGTAGAGGTGCCGCTTCCCTCCGCGGTAGATCCCCGAGCTGTCGTGGCCGTAGCGGTCGATCCGCGGCCGCCAGGTGTTCTCGGGCCCGTTGTCGCTGGTGAAGACGACGAGCGTGTTCTCGGCGACGCCGGCCTCCTTCAGCTTCTCCAGGATGCGGCCGACGTGCCAGTCGGTCTCGCGGATGAAATCCCCGTAGGCGCCCGCGTCGGTGTCCCCGCGGAACCGCTCGATGGGGATGACCGGCTTGTGGGGCGAGGTATAGGGGAGATAGAGGAAGAACGGCCGGCCGTTCCGTGCTTTCTTCGCCGCCGAGCCCAGCCAGTCGAGCGCCTTCTCCGTGAAGCGGGTGAGGGCCTCGACGTCCACGAAGTCGGGGGCGACCTCGATGTCGTTGCCGCCCTCCCGCGACTCGGAGTACGGCGGCTTGAACCGGAAGTCACGCATCGCGATCTCGCTGGGCTTCTTCTGCGTCCAGAGCGTCGGAGGGGTGTTGGGGAACCGCCCCTCGAACCACGCGAGCACGCCGAAGTTCATCGAGGCGGGGATGCCGTAGAAGTAGTCGAACCCGTGGTCCTGCGGCCCGTCGGTGAAGGGCTTGGACCAGTCGCGGTCCCCCTTGGTCCCGGGGAACTGAATCCCGAGGTGCCACTTGCCGACCATCGCGGTCTGATAGCCGTGGTCTTGTAGAAGCTCGGGCAGGGTCAGGCGGTCCCGCTCGATGAGCCCGTCGGCCTCGGCGCCGAAGACACCCCGCTTCAGCTGGGTCCGCCAGGCGTATCGGCCGGTGAGAAGGCCGTACCGCGACGGGGTGCAGACGGTGTCGGGCGAGTGGGCGTCCGTGAAGACCATGCCCTCCTGAGCCAGCCGGTCGAGGTTGGGCGTCCGCAGCTTGGCGTCGTCGTTCAGTGCGCTGACGTCGCCGTAGCCCTGGTCGTCCGTGTAGATGAGGACGATGTTGGGCCGCTCCGCTCGGGCGGTCGCGATCGCGGCGAGGATTGCGAGGAAGAAGGTCGCTCGCTTCATCCGGCAGCTCCACGGAGTGCACAGCGTGATCCGGCCCACGCCGTATTGTTCGGACGAGGTGCCGAAGGACACCGAGCTTCACCAACGGGGCGGGCGACGTCAAGGCGGCCTCGGCGTGCACGGCGGAGGTCGTCCGGGTCCATTCGTCGGAGTGAGGCCGTGAGGCGAACCGACGGGTTGCGGACCCGAGCGGACACGGGCAAGCCCCGCGGACGGGGCTTGCCCGTGTTGTTCGTGGTCTTTTAGACGCGACCGCGGAGAGTGCCGCGGCATCGCGATCGGGAGTCAGTTGGCTCGCGCCTGCTGCTCCTGGTACGCGACGATCGCGATTCCCGCGAGGACGACGGCGCCGCCGAGGATCGCCGAGAGAGGCGGGAGCTCCCCAAGGATCACGACGGCGAGCGCGGTGCTCCCGACCGGCTCGCCGAGGATGGTCGTCGCGATCGTCGGCGCCGTGATAAATCGCAACGCGAAGTTCAGGATGGTGTGCCCGATGACCATCGGAAACACGGCCATCGCTGCGAAGAGCGCGTATTCCTTCCACGGCCATCCTGTGAGCGGCTCTCCCGTGAGGAGGACCGCAACGAGCAGGACGGCTGTCGCTCCGGAATAGACCGGCACCACGTAGGCGAGGAGGGAGAGGTCCCGCCGCAGCCGCCGGCCGGCGAGGAAGTAGCCGGCCATCGCGACGGCGCCGGCGAGCGCCAGGAGGTCGCCCACGAAGCTCTCCGTTCCCCGCTGTCGGTCGCCGATGACGATGACGACGCCCCCGACGAACGCGAGGCCCACGCCGACCCATCCCAGCCGCCGCAGGCCCTCGCCGAACAGCCAGTGGCTGGCGATCCCGACGAAGACGGGGTGGAGCGTCACGAGGACCACGGAGGAAGCGACCGTCGTCATCGACAGGCTCTCGAACCACGCGACGAAGTGGCCCGCGAGGACCGCCCCGACGATGGCGAGGGCTGTCCACCGCCTCGCGCCGATCGCCGCGAGCTCGGAGCGGACCCGCGGGATCGCCATCGCGACCGGGAGGAGAAGGGCGGTCGCGAACGCGAGGCGGTAGAAGGCGATTACCCCCGCGGACGGCCCGTCGGAGAGGCGGACGAGAATCGCGGCCGTGCTGATGGCGGCGACCGCGAGAACCAGCGCCCCGGCGAGGACGGCGGGATGGGGCCGGGAGCTCGGTTGACGGATCGCTTCTGCCATCGCTGGGAGTTCCCTTCCGCCCGTTTGGGCTGGGTGTCGGGTGCCACTGGTGGCACGAGTGGCACCCTGCGGTCCGCTTCCTCTACAGCCCATGGAGCGGGCGGTCCCGGCTCCTTCGACGTCCCGATCCCCGCTGGAACCCACCCCCGGCCGACACTATCCTCTCAAGCCCTCAATCCGGCCATCGTGGTCCACCAAGGAAGCTCGCCATGCCACCCACGCGGAATGCTTTCTCGCCGTTGTTCGGCCTCCTGATCGTCCCGGCCGCGATGCTTATCGCCCCGCCGACATCCGGGGCTGGCGAGAAAAAGGCCGCCGAGGAACAAACCTCCCCGTTCCTCAGCAACGTCCGCCAGCTCACCTACGCGGGCCGCCGCAGCGGCGAGGGCTATTTCTCGGCCGACGGCTCGAAGATGATCTTCCAGTCGGAGCGTGTGGACGGCAATCCCTTCTTCCAGATGTACATCCTGGATCTGGAGACGGGCCGCACCCGGCGCATCTCCCCCGGCGTGGGGAAGACCACCTGCGGGTGGATCCATCCGAGCGGGAAGAAGGCGCTGTTCGCGTCCACCCACGAGGACCCCCACGCGAAGAAGAAGCAGAAGAAGCGGCTCGAGCGGCGGAAGGCGGGGAAGACCCGCGAGTACTCCTGGGACTTCGACAAGCACTACGAGATCTACGAGAAGAACCTCGAGACGGGCGAGCTCACGGCGCTGACGGACGCGGTGGGCTACGACGCGGAGGGGTCTTACTCCCCCGACGGCGACCTGATCCTCTTCGGGTCCAACCGCAGCGCGTATCAGGGCGACCTGACCAAGAAGGAGAAGAAGCGTCTCGAGAAGCAGCCGTCCTACTTCATGGACCTCTACCGCATGGCCGCGGACGGCACGGACGTCCGGCGGCTGACGAAGGCGCCCGGCTACGACGGCGGTCCATTCTTCAGCCCCAGCGGCGACCGCCTGGTCTGGCGTCGCTTCGCCCCCGACGGGGCCACGGCGGAGATCTACACCATGGGCGTCGACGGGACGGGCGTGCGTCAGCTCACGGACCTCGGCCTGATGTCCTGGGCGCCGTACTACCACCCGAGCGGCGACTACATCATCTTCGCCAACAACAAGCACGGCTTCGAGAACTTCGAGCTCTACCTCGTCGACCGGAAGGGCAAGCACAAGCCGGTCCGTGTCACCTACGAGGACAGCTTCGACAGCCTGCCGGTGTTCACCCCGGACGGCGAGAAGCTCGCGTGGACCACGGACCGCGTCTCGGGCGAGAAGTCCCAGATCGCCATGGCCGACTGGAACGACGCCCTCGCCCGCCGCCGCCTCGGCCTGGAGACGCAAAAGACCGCGTCCACTTCGAGCTCCTCCGGCGAGGCGTCCGCGACGGCGGAGGTGGACGTGGGTGCCCCGGCGATCCGTACCGACGACCTCATGCGCCACATCAAGACGCTCACGGCCGACCGCATGGCCGGCCGCCTGACGGGCACCCGCGGCGCCAAGCGGGCCACCCGCTACGTCGCCTCCGCCTTCGACGCGATCGGCTTGAAGCCCGCCGGCAAGGACGGCGGCTGGTACAGCCCCTTCGAGTTCACCGCGGGCGTCTCCCTCGGCCCGGACAACCGCCTGGTCCGACACGGGAAGAAGAAGACGACCTACGAGACGGACACGGCCTGGCGTCCCGTCGCCTTCTCGGAGACGGGCGAGTTCGGCCCGGCGCCCGTGGTCTTCGCCGGCTACGGCCTTGTCGCTCCGAAAACGGACGCCGCCGGTCGCTACGACAGCTACGCCCACCTCGACGTGAAGGATAAGTGGGTCCTCGTCTTCCGCTTCCTCCCGAAGAACATCGGCGAGGAGAAGCGCCGCGCCTGGAGCCGCTACTCCTCGCTCCGCCACAAGGCGCGGATGGCCCGCGAGCGGGGCGCCCTCGGCCTCATCGCGGTCCCGGGTCCCACCGCCGAGGTGAAGAAGCAGCTCGTGGAGCTCTCCTTCGACGCCACCCTCGGTGAGATGAGCCTCGCGACCCTCTCCGTCACCAACGACGTCGCCGCGTCGTGGCTCGACCACGCGGGCAAGGATCTGAAGAAGGTGCAGCAACGTCTCGACGACGGTGAGCCGCGAAGGGGCTTCTCCCTCGGGGTGGAGCTCGCTGCCACCGTGGACATCGAGCAGGAGCGGAAGACCGGGCGGAACGTCCTCGCCCGCCTCCCCGCCGACGGGACCCCGTCGGTCGCGGTGGGCGCCCACGTGGACCATCTCGGCCGCGGCGGCGCCGGCTCCCTCGCCAAGGACGCGGCGAACAAGATCCACCCCGGCGCCGACGACAACGCGTCGGGCGTCGCCGCGATGCTGGAGATGGCCCACCGCCTCGCGAGCCGGAAGGCGAAGGGCAAGCTCGACCTCCGCCGCGACATCCTCTTCGCCGCGTGGTCGGGCGAGGAGCTCGGCCTCCTCGGCTCCTCCGCCTACACCGAGCAGCTCGCCAAGCGTCTCGACGGCGACACGCTCCGCCCGGCGATCGGCGCCTACGTCAACCTCGACATGGTCGGCCGCTACCGCCCGAAGAAGGGCCTCATCCTCCACGGCACGGGCTCGAGCCCGATGTGGAGCGGCCTCATCGAGCGAGCCAACGTGCCCGTCGGCCTCCGCCTCAGCCCCAAGAAGGGCGCCTTCGTCCCCACGGACGCGACCAGCTTCTACTCCCGCGGCGTCCCCATCCTCAGCGCCTTTACGGGCGTCCACGACGCCTACCACACCCCGAAGGACACGCCGGAGAAGATCCACGACAAGGGGCTTGCGAAAATCGGCCGTTTCCTCACCCGTGTGGTCCGCGGGCTCGCCCGGAAGAAGCAGACCCCGGAATACGTGGCGATGAAGCCCGACGAGGACAAGCAGAGCCCCGGCGGCCTCCGCGTCTACCTCGGGACCATCCCCGACTACGGCGCCACGGACGTCACGGGTGTGAAGCTCCAGGGCGTCGCCGAGGGCGGCCCCGCCGAGAAGGCCGGCGTCCAGGGCGGCGACGTGGTCGTGGGCCTCGCGGGCGAGAAGGTGGAGAACATCTACGACTACACCCACGCCATCAACGGCCTGAAGGTGGGCGAGGCCGTGAAGATCGTCGTCCGCCGCGAGGGGAAGAAGAAGACACTGGAGATCGTCCCCGATTCGCGGGAGTGATTGCGGAGTCCAAGGTCAAGGGTCGACCTTAGACCTTAGACCTTCGACCTTAGACCTTCGCCTCAACCATGCTCCACCGCCCGATCCAACTGGAAAGCGCGGGCCAGACCCTCCGCGGAACGGCGTATCTCGCCGCGGAGGACCGTCGCCTGCCGACTACGGTTCTCATGCACGGCTTCGGCGGCCATCGGATCGAGACGGGGTTCATGTTCGTCCAGTTGGCGCGGGGCATCGCGGAGGCGGGCCAGAACGCCGTCACCTTCGACTTTCGCGGCTCCGGCGAATCGGACGGCGCCTTCTCGGAGATGCTCGTCAGTGGCGAGATCGCGGACGCCAACCGCGTCCTCGAGTGGGTGGGCACGCAGCCCTTCGCGGACCGCGCTCGCGTCGCGGCGATCGGCTTCTCCCTCGGGGGCCTCGTGGCCGCCTGTGCCTCGGCCGGGCCGCTCCCGCTTCGCGCCCTCGTCCTGATCGCGCCGGGGACGGTGGAGAGCCTCCGCCGCCACGCGGGCGATCCGGGGGCGCGTCGGTCCGTCCAGAAGGGCCCCCACACGCTCCACCCCGATTTCTTCGAGGACCTGAAGAACGTGGAGCCGCTCCAAGACGTGGTCCGATTTCCGCGGCCGACGCTTCTGGTCCAGGGCCGTGATGACAAGGCGGTCCCACCGGAGGTCAGCCACCAGTATGTGGACGCCCTTCGACGGGCGGGGATCCCCGTCGAGGCCCAGACCATCGACGGCGCCGACCATGGGTTCAGCACCCCGCCGACGCGACAGGCCCTCGTCGACGCCGTGACGGGATTTCTTAAACGGGGATAAAACACCCCTCGCTCTGGTATGGACACCGGAGGGGACCGCCAATTGGACCCGGACGAC
>CAZQQP010000117.1:11547-12969 GCA_964595475.1 uncultured Planctomycetaceae bacterium
CGCTCGCATGCGTCGACGAGCTTCCGCATTTTTTCCTGCCGGTCGCGAGCGTGTGCGCGGGCTCGCCAAACCGCCCCGAAGGAAGGCTCCGGGACTGCCTGGGGTCACGCTGGATGCTTCCGTCTATTCGGCACTGGCAGGCGAGCTGCCCGTGCCACCCAGCCGCCTTCTCCGAGATGCTCGTCACCGGCGAGGTCGCCGACGCGAAGCGCTCCGGAGGCTCTGCTCGGGGAGTTGGAGGCGGGGCCACTGCTCGTCCGCTTGATTGATGCCCACGATGACCGGCGAGTCCTCCGCACGGTTGCGAATGGTCCTGAGCCGCTGGTACACCGACCCATCGTCCTCCCGCCGGTCCTCGAGGACGAGGAGGTAGAGGCTCCGCCTGGTCAGGAAGAACCGGTGGGTTCCGTGCATGATCTCCTGCCCGCCGAAGTCCCAGACATTCAGAAGGGGGCCATGGGGGTCGGCCGGCGACCACGTCTCCGTCTGGATCCGCTCCTCGATTGGAACGCCGCGGGTCCTTGGCTCGTCGGGAGCGCCCGGCATGCCATGGATGAGGTAGCGCACCCGCGACGTCTTGCCCACCGCCTCGTTGCCGATGAGGAGGAGCTTGGCTTCGTTGAGCGGCTCCGTCTTCTGCTACGCCCTGTCCGCCCGGAACCGCCGGTACGCCGCGAGGATCGCCTGGGCGTCCGTCGTTTCCACTGCCTCCTCGGGGAGGAGTGCGCTCGTCCCCGCGTTTTCACGGAGATCTAAGGAGTGCGCCTGTTCGGCGATCGGAGGCTCGGACCAACGCTCCAGGAGCGCCTCGCCTCCTTCTTTTCCGAGGTGATTTCCGTAGAGTCTCAGGGAGGTCAGCTCAGGCAACGAGGCCAAGGCCCGGGCGCCCTCGTTCCCGATCTCATTGCCCGGAAGGGCAAGCGACGTGAGGTCGGTCAGCGAGCCGATCTCGTTGGCCACGACTCCCACCCCCACCCGGGCCTCGAGAACAAAGAGGCGAGCGATCGACCAGCCGTTCCGTCCCAACTCACTTGCGACCCGGTAAGACGGCACATCGGGACCGATCAGAGCGAGAGCGGTCCAGCCCTCTCCCCGCGCGGGCCAAGAGCTCCGGCAAGTCTTCGGACGAGCGGTTCTCCACGTCTCCTATATCCGTGCTTTCCATGGCGTCGTTCCGACGTTCTCGGCTCCGCCGTGGGGCGCAGTACAGCGTCGTCCCCCACAGCACAAGCCCGCCGAACAGACGCAACTGAATTTTCCGCGAGCGGGCGTCGCGCAACGGACGCTCGACCGCTTCGCGGGTCTGTTCCGCTTGCTCCTGGAACTCCTTCTGGCCCATGACGAGGCCGAGCAGGCCGGCGACCACGAGGTCCGCACCCCGGGAGAACTCGGCATGCACCCGGCGTTCCACCTCGCCGAGTT
>CAZQQP010000118.1:0-11363 GCA_964595475.1 uncultured Planctomycetaceae bacterium
CTTCCGCCTTGGCACCGATGAATAGGCTCAACTTATTCTTTTCCGCCTACTTATGGCACGAACAAGGCGTCCGCCGCTCGCCCGCGGCCGACCACGGCTTGACGGATTGCTATCCGGGCCGATCGGAGTTGTCGTGGCGGTGGCGGTGTGTCAAGAGGGTCGCACCCGGAAAGGGGCTGCCGCCGGCGACCGGCGGGCCAGACCTCGCTAGAGTTGTTTGTCCTGGTCCGAGGCACGGGCATGGGGGACCGACACCACTCGCTGTCCGTCGACGACGCGGGAGACGCGTGGGTGGGGCGGTACGAGCGAGCGTGGGCGGAGCGTGGGCCGGTCGACCTCACGCGCTTCCTCCCGCCGCCGGGCCATCCCCAGCGAAAGCGCGTGCTCGCCGAGTTGGTCCGGCGCGACCAGACGCGGCGCGGCCTTCCTGCGGACGGCCGCGCCGCGGCGTACTACCGACGGCTGCTCGCCGGACTCGTCGACGAGCGAACCCTCGACGACGTGCTCCTCGCGGCGTTGCCCACCATGACGGCCGAGCCCGCGAGGCGGGAGGCGTCGGCCGTCACGCCGCCGGCCTTCACGGGCGACGACCGCTTCACGGTCATTCGCCGGATCGGGGAGGGCGGGATGGGCGTGGTCTACGAGGCGTACGACCGCGAGCGGAGGACCCGCGTCGCGGTGAAGACCCTTCGGAAGCTCGACCCGCCGACGCTGTACCACTTCAAGCAGGAGTTTCGCTCCGTCGCGGACCTCGTCCATCCCAACCTGGTCCCCCTTTACGAGCTCATCTCCGACAACGACCGGTGGTTTTTCACCATGCAGCTCGTCGACGGGGGCGACTTGCTCAGTTACGCCCGTCAACGGCTCGCCACGGACGCGGAGAGGGCCGTCCCGTTCGACCTCCGACGCCTCCGCTCGCTCCTCGAGCAGCTCGTCGAGGGGATCCGAGCCATCCACGCGACCGGGAAGCTCCACCGCGACGTCAAGCCGTCCAACATCCTCGTGCGGGACGACGGACGGCTCGTCCTCCTCGACTTCGGCCTCGTCGCGGAGGCCGGCGTCGCCCCGTCGGCGTGGAAGGCACCCACGCTCCCCGACGTCTCGGACGGGTCGGGCGACCGCCGGCTCGCGGGCACCCTTCCCTACATCGCGCCCGAGCAGCTCGCCGGCGAGACCCTCTCCCCGGCCACCGACTGGTACGCGGTGGGCGTGGTCCTCTACGAGGTGCTGACGGGCGACCTGCCGTACGCGGGGGCCGCCGACGACATCATCCAAGCCAAGCTCTTTCGTAAGCCGCCGCCCCCGCCCTCGGCACAGGTTGCCGGCGTGCCGGAGGACCTCGACGAGCTCACCGTCGCCATGCTCCAGCGGTCGCCCGACGCCCGTCCCGGCGCCGGGGAGATCCTCCGTCGCCTTCGCGCCCACCCCACCCCTGCGGCGCCCGCCAGACCGCCGACACATCGCCCGGCACCGCTGGTGGGGCGGGATGCGGAGCTGGGGCGGCTCCACGCGGCCTACGAGACGATGCGGGCGGGCGGCAAGGTCTGCGTCCACGTCCACGGACGGTCCGGGACGGGCAAGACCACGCTCGTCGAGCACTTCCTCGGGGAGACGGCCGCTTACCCGGACGTCGCCGTGCTCTCGGGGCGGTGCTACGAGCGGGAGTCCGTGCCGTACAAGGCGCTGGACAGCCTCGTCGACCGGCTCACGGAGTATCTGGTCCGCCTGCCCCGAGAGGCCGCGGCGGCGCTGCTGCCGCGGGACGTCCGGGCGCTCGCCCGTCTCTTTCCCGTCCTCGACCATGTGCCCGCCATTGCGGAGGCGCCGGAGCGGCGGGCACCGGGGCGAGCGCCTGCGGACCTGCGTCGCGAGGCGGTCGGAGCACTGCGCGAGCTGGTGGCGCGTCTCGGCGACCGGCACCCGCTGGTTCTGTCCCTCGACGACGTGCAGTGGGGCGACGCGGACAGCGCCGAGCTCCTCTCCCACCTTCTCCGTGGGCCCGACCCACCCCGCGTGCTCCTCCTCCTGTGCTATCGCGACGAGGACGCCGCGACGTCGCCGTTCATCCGCCGGCTCGCCGAGGACGAGAGCGCCGAAACGCGCGACCTTCCGGTGGACCCGCTTCCCGCCGCGGACGCCCGGTCGCTCGCGGCGGCCCGGCTCGGCGAGACGGTGCACGCTGACCGCATCGCGGCGGAGGCGGGCGGCAATCCCTACTTCATCGGCGAGCTCGCCCGCCACGCGACCGCGGGGACGGCTCGCGTGCCGCCGGGAGAGGCAGGACGCCTCGACGCGATCCTCATCTCCCGCGTCCGACAGCTTCCGAGCGAGGCCCGAGCGATGCTCGAGCTGGTCGCCGTGGCGGGTCAGCCCGTGCGGCTCGGCGACGTCTACCGCGCGGCGAGCCTCCCCACCGCCGACCCCGAGGTGGTCCAGTGGCTCCGAGCGGAGCGCCTGGTCGGTAGCGCCGGGCCGCGTCTCGACGATCCGATCGAGACCTTCCACGACCGTGTCCGGGAGACCGTGGTGGCCGCCATGGCCGCGGAGACGCGAAGGACCCGCCACGGTCAGCTCGCGGCGGCGCTGGAGGCGTCGGGCGACGGCCATCCCGAGACGCTCGCCGTCCACCATCGGGAGGCGGGCAACCACGCCGCCGCGGCTCACCATTACGAGGGGGCGGGCGACCGGGCGGCTCGGGCGCTGGCGTTCGACCGGGCGGCGACGCTATATCGACAGGCGTTGGCGTTGTCGCCCAACCCCGCCCGGTTTCTCTACGAAAAGCTCGGCGACGCACTCGCGAACGCCGGACGGGGGCCGGAGGCGGCGACGGCCTACCAGGCGGCCTCCGACGCCGCCCCGCCCAAGGAAGCGCTCGACCTGCAAGGTCGGGCCGCCTTCCAGTACTGCATCACGGGCCACGTCGACGAGGGACGCGCCGCGTTCCGACGGGTGCTCGCGGCCATCGGCATGCGGCTCCCCGGCCGGACCACGGGCCTCGTCTCCCTGCTCTTGGACCGGACCCTCCTCACCGTCCGCGGCCTCGGTTTCCGCGTGCGGTCGCCGGCGGAGCTCTCCCCGGCGACGCTCCGCCGCATCGACATCACCCGCTCCGTCGCGGTGGGGATCAGCGGGCTGGACCCGCTGACGGGCGCGGTCTTCCAAGCGAAGAACCTGATCCGGGCGCTGCGTGCGGGCGAGCCCTACCGCGTGGCGTCGGCGCTCGCCTGGGAAGCGGTCCACACCTCGCTCACCGGCGGGCCCGTGAACCGGCGGGCGGATCGCCTGCTCGACGCGGCACGCTCGCTGGCGGAGCGTCTGGACGAACCGAGCGTGACCGGCCGCCACACGCTGGCGAACGGCATTGCCGCGTTCATGAAGGGCGAGTACGAAAGGAGCCTCGCCCGGACACGAGAGGCGGAGACCGTCCTCCGCGACCAGTGCACGGGCCTCACCTGGGAGCTCGACACGGCACGTATCTTCCACATGTGGTCGCTGCTGTACATGGGGGAGCTGGCGAGGCTCCGCGAGCGCTTCGTCCCGCTGATGGAGGAAGCGGAGGAACGCGGCGACCGCTACCTCGCGACGAACCTCGGCACGCAGGTGGGCATGATGGCCCACCTCTCCCGCGACCGTCCGGAGGTCGGCCTCGCGCTGCTCCGGGACGTGATGGGCAAGTGGACCCACCGGGAGCTCAGCGTGCAGCACCACAACGCCGTGCTCGCGGAGGTCTACCACGCGCTGTACACGGGCGACGTCGCCGGAGCGTGGCGGACGTTCCACCGCAACCGCCCTCGCTACCGGGCCTCCATCCTCCTCCGCGTGCAGCACGTGCGAATCGACCTGCTCCAGATCCAGGCGAAAAGCGCGCTGGCGCTCGCGGAGCGAAGCTCGCGTCCCCGCGCCCGGCTTCGCGAGGCACGACGGTGCCCCCGCCGCATGGACCGCGAGCGGGGGCCGTGGGGCCGAGCGCTCGCCACGCTGATCCGCGCGGGGTGTGCCGCGAGGGCGGGCGACCACGGTGTCGCTCGGGCGTGTCTCGAGGCGGCGGCGTCCGCTCTGGACGCCACGGCGATGCCCCTCCACGCGGCCGCGGCGCGGCGGCGGCTCGGAGAGGTCCGCGGCGACGAGGAGGGAGCGAGGACGATCTCCGCCGCGGACGCGGCGCTGCGGGATCGCGGGGTGTCCGACACGCCACGGATGCTGGGTCTGCTGGCGCCGGGTTTCGACGGATGAGCAGGCGGAAAAGAGTCGCCGCGGTTCGCGAGGGTGATCCAAACGAGCCGCGCCCGTAAGGAAGCGGTGCTCCGCCAGCGACAACCTCACGTCGGAATGACAAGGGAGGAGGGGGTCCGAGGCTGTTTCTCCCCTCCCGCCGGCCCGTCGTCACGCCGGGTCCTCCTGGAGCGACTCGAAGCGCCACGCGTCGACGGGCGTGAACAGCTCGGGGGCCACCTCAAAGGCGGTGCCGAACGGGGCGGCCACCACGCTGCGGAGGTCCACCGTGCCGCTTCGGATCGCAAGGGTGGGAAAGCTCTGGCGTTGGTTGCGGAAGAGGTCGCCGTGGTGGTTGAGCGTCGCCTCCCGGATCTCGGCGGGGAACATGCTCAGCCCACGGAAGTAGTGGTGGCCGTTGCGCTCCGCGTGGTCGATGCCGAGGTTGGCCAGCGCGGCGAGGTCCTGGAGCAGCGCGACGGGCCCGACGTAGGCGAGATCCTCGCCGCTGACCCCGTACGGCCCCTGCGGTTCGTCGCGGCGGCGACGGGTGACGAGACAGGCGTTGGCGATGCCGCGGAAGAGCCCCTTGCAGTTCTTGTGACTGGTCCCCACGTAGCCGCTGTCGAGGGCGTCCGCGGCGCTGCCGGGCATCCCGTCCGATTCGTCGATGATGATGGGAGGGCGACCCTCCCAGCCGAGAAGCGCCTCCGTCGCGTCGGCGGCGAGGGCGACGTCGCGGTGGAGCGGCTGCTCGACGAAGCGAAGGCGCTGCAGGAACGGCTCCAGCGCCGCGTCCGAGACGATGGCCTCCCAGACGCTCTGGAAGCTCTCCACGTCGCGATACTGCTCGTTGCCGTCGAGGGTGACGGCGTAGTTGCCGCGGGTCTCGGACCGGATGATGCCCGCGAGCCGGCGGAGCCGCTCGAGGTCGCGGTCGCGCTCGCCGCTGAGCTTGATCTTGAAGTGGGTGAGGCCGTACGTGCGGATGCACGCCTCGAGGGACTGGGGCAGGCCGTCGTCGAGGCGCTGCTCGTCCGGAATGTCCATGTCGGTCAGCGGGTCGCTCAGCCCCACCGTGTGGCGGACCGCGAGGGACTCGCGGGGTCGCTCGGGGAGGAGCTCCGCCGGCTGCTGGTCCGCGAGCTCCTGGTGGATCTCCCCGAGCTGCACGCCGAGGGTGTTCTCCCGGATGGCGGTCGCCAGCGGCGTGCCGCGGGCCCGGCAGAAGGCGTCGACCACGGCACGCTCCACCAGGCTTACCCCGAAGCCCCACAGCAGCGGCGGGTATCCCTCGCCGTTGCCCCACCGCATCTGCTCGATGTAGATCGCCTGCCATAGGTCGAAAGGCGTATCGGCAGGGCCTACCTGCTCCGAGAAAGCCGCCGCCGTCTCGAGGACGTGGAGCATGTCCGCGACCTCCTCGCGGAAGCCCTTGTTCGGGTCCTTCTCGAACCACATGGGTGGGAGGACGTCCGCGGCGAGGCCCGTCTGCGCCCGGCCGTCCACCTCCAGGACGACACGGAGGTACGCCTGGGGCACGGCGGTGAGCGTGGCCTGGCCGTAGCGGAAGGGCATCCGCGCCCGGAGGTTGAGCAGGTGGAGGTCGGTCTTTCGGACGGTGAGGCTCATGATGCGGAAAGCTAAAGGGCAGCCGCCCACGCGGCAAGGTCGGATCGCCGTCGCCGGCGAAGCACACCCGATGACGGCCGACGAATCCGTCGCTTGCCATGCGGCGGGCGACTGGATTCCATTGGTCCGCTTCCCGATGCGCCGCGTGTGTCGCGGCCCTTCGCCGGTTCCCACGGAGCGACCCATGACCCAGTCGACGAGCCAGCCCGACCTTCGCGAGCACGGGGCACCCCGCGACGGCACGCTCCAGACACTCGACACGCGTCTGTTCATGCAGTTCTTCGCGTTCGGCGGCTGCCGCGACCCGGAAGCGCTCGCCGACGCGCTCGCCCGGTCGTCCGTGGAGGGCACCCTCTACGCCGACATCAACGACCCGACGGGCGTCGGCCTCGTCGCCTGCCACACGGACCCCGACTTCTTCCTGTCCACGCTGCGTCCGCTGCTCAACGCCCCGCCCTTCGACGGGCTCACCGTCAAGGCGGAGCACACGATGTTCGGCCGCACCTACGCCCAGGGCTACGAGCCGGACCTCCACGACTGGATCCTGAACAAGCCGCGGCGGACCGTGATGAACCCGGAGTGGCCGTGGGCGGTCTGGTATCCGCTGCGGCGGAGCGGGGCGTTCGTGAACCTCTCCGACGAGGAGCAGCGGGCCATCCTGAAGGAGCACGGCGGCATCGGCCGAGCCTTCGGCGCCGCGGACTACGCCCACGACATCCGGCTGGCGTGCCACGGGCTGGACAAAAGCGACAACGATTTCGTGATCGGCCTCGTGGGGAAGGAGCTCCACCCGCTCTCCGCCATCGTCCAGCGGATGCGGAAGACGAAGCAGACGTCGATGTATCTCGACCGGCTCGGCCCGTTCTTCGTCGGGAAAGCAATCTGGCAGGCGTCCTGCGACGCGTGATGGAGGACTCACTGAAGGAGGATGCCATGAGCGCGACGATCACGTTTCTGGGCCACTCGGCGTTTCTCTTGGACAATGGACGGCAGGCCGTCGCGGTTGACCCGTTTCTCACCGGCAATCCCATGGCGGCGAAAGGGCCGGAGGAGATCCGGTGCAGCCACATCGCGTTGACCCACGGCCATCCCGACCACCTCGGCGACACGGTCCAGATCGCGAAGAACAACGACGCCACGGTCATCGGCGCGTTCGAGCTATGCGGCTACCTCGGCGAACAGGGCGTGGAGAAGACGGACCCCGGCAATCCCGGCGGACGCCTCTCCACGGACTTCGGGTGGGTGGCGTTTACCCACGCCTTCCACTCGTCGTCGTACGAAGGAAGGTACATGGGCATGCCCTGCGGGCTCGTCATCCACATCGGCGGGACGACGGTCTACCACTGCGGGGACACGGGCCTCTTCGGCGACATGCGGCTGATCGGGGAGATCTACGAGCCCGACGTGGCGATGATTCCCATCGGCGACCGCTTCACCATGGGGCCGGAGCTCGCCACGCGTGCCGCGGAGCTCATCCGGCCCAAGACCGCCATCCCCATCCACTACCGCACGTGGCCGCCGCTCGCGCAGAGCGCCGAGGGCTTCCGCCCCTCGGGCGTCGACGTGAAGCCCATGGAGCCTGGCGAGAGCTGGACACCGGGGTGAGGCTCGCCGAGACCGCGAGACCACGAGCCGCGACAACGCGACCGCAGCGCGCGGACTCGGCCGGGCGCCTCGGTCACGGGGGCGGGCTCGGCCACGGAGCTCGCGAAGAGGTGGAAAGGGGTGCGCGGCTCGCACGTGCGCCAGCGAGATCGGTTGCTTCGACGAGTCGCGGCACGCCGCGGTCTCGCTCACCCGAGCGGAACCTCGGAATACTCCAGCGCCCACTCCTGCATGAACCGCACGCGGGTCGGATCGACGCGGTAGACGAGGAGCTCGGGGTTGTCGAGCGAGCCGAGGTACATCCGCAGCAGGTTGTTGGCCCGCCAGATCTCCTCGAGCAGCCCGCGGTCCGTCACGACGCGGGCCGTGCCGGTGATCCGCACCTGGTTGTGGTCGGGGGCGAGGTAGCACAGCTCCACCGACGGGTTGGCCTCGATCTCCGCGGTCTTCCCGTAGCGACGGAGGTTGGCCACGTAGACCGTGAACCCGTCCGTCCGCACGGGAGAAACGGGCCGGAGACGCGGCTGCGACCCGTCGACGGTCGCGAGCATCGGAAACTTCGCCGCCTTCATGGTCGCCCTCGCGACCTCGGGCAGACGGGACGGGTCGATGGGTTCGGGCTCGGGCTTGGCCATCGCACCAATCTTATAGATGGGGCTTCGACCGGCCGAGCGGCTTGGCGCTCCTTTCGATCGCCGCCTCTCTCTGCGAGCTCCACTACAACGCCCGGACGAGATCCGCGCGGGCT
Source organism: uncultured Planctomycetaceae bacterium (assembly GCA_964595475.1). Classification (GTDB taxonomy): domain Bacteria; phylum Planctomycetota; class Phycisphaerae; order Phycisphaerales; family Zrk34; genus CAZQQP01. The sequence continues at coordinate 8,198 of CAZQQP010000118.1, forward strand.
GGCGGGCGTACCGAACGTCCGCGAAGGGCCATAGACACTTCCTATCAACTGCGTCGTCTTGACCGGCGCGACTCGCGATAGTTATGCTGTGACGTCCTTCGACCCCGCAACGACCATCGGAATCGGAGTTCGTTCATGCGGATGACGTCTCAAGTGCTCGTCGCGATCGCCGCCTGTTTCGCCGGGCAGGTCGAGGGGGACTCGCGAACGGCACGGCCGGCGGATACGTCGCGCCGCGTCGACTTCACGTATTCGGTCACCGTCCGGGAGCTGCCCGCGGAAGCGGAGCGGGCGCGGTTGTGGATCCCCATTCCGAAAGAGCACCCGTGGCAGACGCTGGAGCGGACCACGGTCCACAGCGACCTGCCTCATCAGAAGCTCACCGAGAAGGCCCACGGCAATCGGTATTACTGCTTCGACCTCACCGAGGCCGTCGCCCGGGGAAAGTCGACGGTGAAGGTGAGCGTCACCTACCGCGTCGTGCGGAAGGCCGTGCGCGTCCTCGACAACATGAGCACGACGCGGCGTCCCCTCCGGAAACAACGGTCGGTGTTCCTCCAGCCGGACCGCCTTGTGCCCGTCGGCGGCCGGATCAAGCGGGAGGCCGAGCGGGTCGCGGGGGACGCGAGGACGCCGCTCAAAAAGGCGTGGCGGCTCTACGACCACGTGGTCGGGTCGATGCGGTACGCGAAGGTCGGCGAGGGGTGGGGCCGCGGCGACGCCCGCTACGCGTGCAAGGCGAGGGAGGGCAATTGCACCGACTTCCACTCGCTGTTCCTCGGGGAGGCCCGGGCGCTCGGGCTTCCCGCTCGCTTCCTCATCGGCTTCCCCCTTCCGCCGGACCAATCCAGTGGGGAGGTCGGCGGCTACCACTGCTGGGCGGAGTTCTGGCTCAAGGGCTACGGCTGGGTGCCGTTGGACGCGTCGGAGGCGAGCAAGCATCCGAAGCGGAAGAAGGCCCTCTTCGGCGGCCTCGACGCGAATCGGATCGAGTTCACGATGGGGCGGGACATCAAGCTGCCGCGGTCCGAGGCGGAGCCCGTCAACTTCTCCATCTATCCGCACGTCGAGGTCGGGAAGAAGGTCCACGAGAAGGTGAGCTCCACGTTCCGCTTCCAGGACGTGGAGTAGGTCCGAGCCGAGCCTCGGCAGGCCGGAGAGACGCATGCACGACGGCGAGCCCCACGGCGAGTGCTGCGGACCCGGATACGCCTCTCCCCGGGAGGCCATGCAAGCTCCGCGGGAGAAGGTGCTCTACACGGTCGGCCTCTACGTGGGGACGGGTGTCGACGCGCCCGACTTTCTCGCGACCGTCGACGCGGACCCGGCGTCCTCCACTTACGGACGGGTGATCCACCGTCTGCCCATGCCGTACGTCGGGGACGAGCTCCATCACTACGGGTGGAACGCGTGCAGCTCCTGCCACGGCGACGCGTCGCGATCGCGGCGCTTCCTCGTGATCCCCGGCCAGCGCTCCAGCCGCATCTACATCGTGGACACGGCGGAGCCGACGGCGCCGCGGCTCCACAAGGTGATTGAGCCGGACGAGATCCAGCGGAAGACCGATCTGTCGGCGCCTCACACGGTCCACTGTCTCGCGGACGGGCGGGTGATGATCTCCATGCTCGGCGACTCACGCGGCGAGGCGCCCGGTGGCTTCCTCCTGCTCGACGAGAGCTTCGAGATCGCGGGGCGGTGGGAGAGCCGCCTCGACGGCATGCGGTTCAACTACGACTTCTGGTACCAGCCCCGCCACAACGTGATGGTCAGCAGCGAGTGGGCGGCGCCGAATACGTACTTCCAGGGCTTCCGGATGGAGGACGTCCAGGCGGGGAAGTACGGCCGCCGCCTCCAGTTCTGGGACTGGTCCCGCGGAACCATCGAGAAGCGTGTGGATCTTGGCGAGGAGGGGATGATCCCGCTCGAGGTGCGGTTCCACCACGATCCCGACAGCACCCACGGCTTCGTCGGGGCGGCCCTCAGCAGCAGCATCTGGCACTGGCACAAGGTCGACGGCGACTGGCAGGTGGAGAAGGTCATCCAGGTGGACCCCGCCGAGGTCGAGGGGTGGCCCATGCCCGGCCTCATCACGGACATCATCCTCTCCATGGACGACCGTTGGCTGTATTTCTCCGACTGGCTCCACGGGGACATCCGCCAGTACGACATCTCCGACCCCTCCCGGCCCAAGTGGACCGGACGGGTCTGGTGCGGCGGGCTGCTCGGAAACGCCCCGACGGTCCAGGGACGCTCCCTCGTCGGCGGTCCCCAGATGCTCCAGCTCAGCCTCGACGGCCACCGCCTCTACGTCACCAGCTCGCTATTCAGCTCGTGGGACGACCAGTTCTACCCGGATATCGCCCGCCACGGCTCCTACATGCTCCAGGTCGACTGTGATACGCAGAAGGGCGGGCTGAGCCTCAACGAGGACTTCTTCGTGGACTTCGGGCAGGAGCCCGCCGGCCCGGCCCGCGCCCACGAGATCCGTTATCCGGGCGGCGACTGCACGTCGGATATCTGGGTGTGACTTTTCGCCCGCCTTTCGTCACTTTGTGCATCGGGGGTGGAGTCGCGTGGAAGCCGCATCCGTAGCCGAAGCCGCGCAGGCTTCGGACGACGATCGCGACGCCCTTGTTCTCGCGAACTCCCCACAAGGGCTTTCCGCGATGAGGAGCGGGTTGCTTACCGAACAACATCCCGCGCCCCCCTTGCTCGCTCGTCTCCGGCGATGGGGCCGGCGGGCTCGGCAAGTCGGGCGCCGTGGCTGGGTCGGCCACGCCGGCCCGCCCCGATTCGTCCTCTCCCGCTGGCTCTTCCTCCGCCTGCTCGGGGTCAGCTACCTCGTCGCGTTCGCCTCGCTCGCCGTGCAGGTCGTCGGCCTGATCGGCGAGGAGGGCATTCTCCCGATCGGCCCCTACCTGGACGCCGCGAGGGAGCAGCTCGGGACGGACGCGTACCACCGGCTCCCCACACTCGCCTGGGTCGGCTCCAGCGACGAGGTGCTCCGGGCGATGTGCTGGGGTGGTGTCGGGCTCTCGCTTCTTCTCATCGCCGGGATCGCGCCGGGCCCCACGCTCGTCCTCATGTGGGGTCTCTACCTCTCGCTCGCCGTCGCCGGCCGCAAGTTCCTCGGCTACCAGTGGGAGGCTCTCCTCCTCGCCGCCGG
>CAZQQP010000118.1:11373-12198 GCA_964595475.1 uncultured Planctomycetaceae bacterium
ATCTTGCTGGAGGCCGGCTTCCTCGCCATCTTCTACGCCCCCTGGTCGCCGTGGCCGAAGCTGTCCACGGTGCGTCGTCCTTCCACCGCCGTGCGGCTGCTTCTCTGGCTGCTTCTGTTCAAGCTCATGTTCCTCTCGGGCCTGACCAAGGTCCTCGGCGGGGATCCCACCTGGTGGAAGAACTTCCCGAATGTGGAGGGCTCCGACTGGACCGCACTGGTCCACCACTTCGAGACGCAGCCGCTTCCCACCTGGATCGGCTGGTACGCCCACCAGCTGCCCGAGAGCGTCCACCGGGCGCTCACCGGCGGGACCTTCTTCGTGGAGCTGATCCTCCCGCCGCTGCTCCTTCTCCCTCACCGGCTTCGCTGGGTCCGGCGGGCGGCCGCGCTGCTCACCATCGGCTTCCAGCTCTCCATCGCGCTGACCGGCAACTACGGCTTCTTCAACCTCCTGACCGTCGTCTTGGCCGTCGCGGTCCTCGACGACGCGTTCCTCCGCCGCTTCCTCCCGTCGCGGATCCACCCGCCCCTCGCCGCCTGGCGACGCCGGGAAGCCGGCGCCCGCTCGGCGGTCCCCCGCCGCCACGAAGCGCTTCCGAGGCGATGCGTCGCGGCCGTGGTGGTCCTCGCGATGCTTCCCCTCACGGCCTTCTCCTTCGCTCGGGGCGTCGACGTGAAGGGACCGCAATGGGCCCGGACGGCCTTCGGCTGGGTCCGGCCCTTCCGCATCGCCAACAACTACGGCCTCTTCGTGAACATGACCACGGAGCGGCCGGAGCTCATGATCCAGGGCAGCCGGGATGGGCAGCGGTGGCGGACGTAC
>CAZQQP010000118.1:12208-12877 GCA_964595475.1 uncultured Planctomycetaceae bacterium
GTCGGAGCCGCCGGCCTTCGTCCAACCCCACATGCCCCGCCTCGACTGGCAGATGTGGTTCGCCGCCCTCGGCCCGCGGCGGGCGCTCCGCTCGCAGGGCTGGCTCCGCCCCTTTCTCGCCCGCCTCGCCGAGGGCTCCCCACCCGTCCTCGCCCTCCTCGAGAAGAACCCCTTCCCGGACGAGCGACCGAAATACCTCCGCATCATCATGTACGATTATCGCTTCACCACCTACGAGGAGCGTCGCCGCACGGGCCACTGGTGGAAGCGAACCAACCGCCGCCCCCTCACCCGCCCGCTCCGTGTCCGACAATGATCCCCCGTCCTCTGCACTCGCAACGGGCGAGGATGCGTTTGCGAGCGTGAGCGCGAGCACCCCTCGGGTCTGTCTACCCGCGCCTTCTGACGCATCACCGGCCGCCTGCGCCTTGCCCCTGCGAGCTGAAACCGGGACGTGCGACCGATCGGCTCTGTGCGATTCACGATTCGCGCAGCGGATCCACGGCGGTGACCCACGGGAAGTGGTGGAAGTCCGTGTCGCGTGGATAGATCCGACCGATCCCGTGCTCCCGCATCAGGACAGCGGTGTGGGCGTCGCGCAAGAGGTTGCCGCGGAGGAGCGCGGCCTCCGCGATAAGGAGGCGGAAAAGAATAAGTTGAGCCTATTCA
>CAZQQP010000119.1:0-9757 GCA_964595475.1 uncultured Planctomycetaceae bacterium
ATCTGTGGCCGCGTCACGGCGGGTCGCGATGTCGGCGACGTAGACGTGGTGGTAGCCTCTCCGTGCCGAGAGCACCGCAACACGACCGTCGTCGGTTCCGACCGGCTCGTCGCGGGCGACGTCCTTGAAGTGGTTCGCGAGCCGGATGGACCGGACGCCGGCGCCCCACTGGGTGAGGGTCGCCTGCATCTCGAAGGAGGGCTCGCGGTCCGGCGGGTCCGTGGTTCCCAGTGTCGCCCGAGCCGCGCCGTCTTCCGCTTGCTTCACCTGCAGCCCGCCGAACGGTTCCACTTCCTCCTGCGGCTTTTTCCGGGTTCCCTTCGAGCCCTTCGCCGTCCCGCCGGCGCCCGCCTTGGCCTTGGGTTCCGCACCCGAGGTGGCGGAAGCCGGCTGTTCCTCGGCCTGCTGAGCCGTGGCGTCCGGGGAGGATTGGTCGGTGGTCGGAAGCAGCGCGAGGACCGCCGCGAAGCCCGCGAACAACACGAACAAAAGAACTGTGAGCAGAGTCCGCTGCACGAGGGACCTTCTGGGCCGGGGAAAAGCGGCAAGTATACGGAGCGCCGCAAACGCCGACAAAGCGGCCGCCGGCCCGCTCGTTCGCGTCGGTGGGTCCTCGTGGTCGGCGATCAGGGGCGCGTCGGGGAGTCGCCCTACCGCCGGAGCCGGGCTGCGAGGTCGTCGGGAAGGCGGTCGCGGTTCTCCGGCGTGACCGAGAGGAGCTGCGTCTCGTCGCGACGTTTCGTCTCGGCGATGAGCCCGCCGCCCTTCTCCGCGACCGTGGCGAGCACCGCGACGGGCTCTTCGAGCACGCGGCGGACGAGGGCGACGAAGTGCCCGCTGAAGCACTCCATCTTCCCGATCTCGTCGATGACACACACCTCCGTGGTCCCCGGGTCCGGAGCGACCGCGCGGCGGAGGAACGCCTCGAAAGGACGGACCGCGACGCCGTATCGGCCGACACGGGCCGCCGACCGCTGACGCACGTGGGCGAGGGTGACCCGGTCCCCGTCGAGGCCGACCGCCTCGAAGCCCGTTCGGGCCGTGCCCTCCCGGAGCTCCCGCGTGTAGAAGCCCACGACCCGCTCGCCGACGAGCTTCTCGCAGGCCCGGCGGACCACGGTGGTCTTCCCGCAGCCCGGAGCACCCGTGAGAAGGATGTTGGCCTTGGCAGCGCTTCCCGTCACGGCCACACCTCGTCGGCCACTTCACGGACGCGGTTGAGCTTCGCCTTCTGCTGCTCCGTCGAGAGCCGGTTGCCGACGACGGAGCTCGCGAAGCCGCACTGGGGGCTGATCGCGAGGCGCTCCAGCGGCACGTACGCGGTGGCCTCGTGGACCCGGCGGCGGAGCACCTCGCGATCCTCCAGGCCACCGCTCTTCGTCGTGATCAGGCCCAGGACGACCGTCGTCCCGTCCGCGACGCGGCGGAGGGGCTCGAACGAGCCGGACCGCGCGTCGTCGTACTCCAGAAGCAGACGGTCGGCTTGGGTGCGGGCGAAGATGGGCTCGGCGATCGCGTCGTAGCCGCCGGCGGTGAGCCAGCGGCTCTCCTGGTTTCCCCGGCAAAGGTGCAGGCCGAAGGTCGCCGAGGGCGCCGCCTGCATGACCGCGTTGTCGAGGTCCACCCATTGGTCGAGCCATTGGTCCGGAGAGCGGCCGAGTCCCTCGAACGCGGCCCGGACGGCGGGGTCGAGGAGCATGGGATAGTGAGGCCCGTCGAGCTGGATGTACTCGGCGCCGACGCGGACGAGCTCGGCCACCTCGCGACGGAGGATGTCGACCACGTCGCGGAGGTACGCGTCCACCGTCGGATACGCCGCCGGCGCCCTCTCCGGCGCCCAGAGGCTCGTGAACAAACCGGGGCTCGGGAGGGTGATCTTCGGGAGACGTTGGGTAGTGGCCCGGAGAAACGTGAGCTCCTCCGCGGAGAGCGAGCGACGGGGGACGAGTCGGTCGACCACGCCGATCGACGGCGGCTTCGGGACCGACCGATTCCCGACCGAGGTGTCCCCTTTCCAATCGCCCCAGAGAAAGGCCTGGAGGTCCACGGGAGCGAACCCGTCGATCGCCTCGAGCATCTGGCTCTGGAAGGACAGCCGTCGCATCTCCCCGTCCGTCACCACGGGGAGGCCCGCCTCCTCCTGGACGCGGATCGCCTCGCGGACGGCGTGATCCTCCTCGGCCTTGAACGCCGCCGGAGACGCCCCGCCTGGTGATCCTCCCGCGCCTGCAAAAGGGCGGGCGGACGCAGGAGGCTTCCGACGACGTCGGTGTGGGTGCGGACTCCGTCCATCCGGTCGAGTCGTCCCACGTCCGAGGGCCGGCCAACGATAGGGTCGCCGCGGCGTGGCGAGCGAAGGTCCCGCCGCGACGCGGGGGCGCGGGCCGCGTGTGGAGGTCACCATGCCTGGGCGATCGGGTCTGCTTCTCCTTGCCGTGTTGACCCTCGTGATGTGGGGGCTCTGGGGCTTTTTCGGGAAGGTGGCGCTGGAGCGGAGGATGACCCCGATGGCGCTGTTCGTCGCGGAGACCGCGGCGTGTCTGGTGCTGTCCGTCGGGCTGATCGTGGTGGAGGGCGGACGGGTGCTGCCGACCGGCGGGTCGTGGAACCGATACGGCCTCCTCTCCGCCGCGGTGATGACCGTGGGGATGGTCTTCTACTACTTCGCGCTGGACCGGGGCCCCGCGAGCGTGGTCGTCCCGCTCACCTCGATCTACCCCGCGGTGACGGTGCTCCTGAGCTACGCCTTCCTCAAGGAGCGGCTGGAGCCGACCCAGTGGGTGGGCCTGGCGTTGATTCTGGTCGGCGTGTACCTGCTCCTCGCGGACCCGCTCCGGCTCGGCGCCAAGTAGACACGTGGGTCACGCTGAGCTGCCGCCGCCGGCGGCATGCCTACGCTCGAGCGGTCCGACCCGGCGAGGAGAGCGGAAGATGGTCACGCAGGAAGCGCCCCCGCGTGTCGACCCGATGGGCGAGAGACGGCCGGAACTCCTCACCCGCCGGCGATCGCGGGGATGATGGAGATCTCGTCGCCGTCGCTCAGGGCGGTGTCCTTCTCGTCCTGATAGCGGATGTCCTCGTCGTTCACGAAGACGTTGACGAAGCGCTGGACCTCACCCTGCTCGTCGCAGACGCGATCCTTGAGGCCGGGGAACTGGACCTGGAGGTTGTCGAGGACCTCGCCGACCGTGCCTCCGTCGGTCGTCACGGTCTCCTGGTGGTTGGTCAGGTGTCTCAGCGGTGTCGGGATGCGAACGTTCACGGGCATGGAGCTTCCTCGGCTTTCTCCGTCCTCTGCCGCTGCACGAGTGCGTCGAAATCGTTGAGCGAGGGCTTAATGGTATCCACCGGCCGATACGTGTTCACGATCGCCTCCTTGGTCTTGAGGCCGTGACCCGTGACGCAGAGGACCACGGAGCTGTCGCGGTCGAGGCGGCCCTGCTCGGCGAGCCGCTTCGCGGCGGCGACGGTGACCCCGCCCGCCGTCTCCGCGAAGATGCCCTCGCACTCCGCGAGCTTCTTGATGCCCTCGATCGTCTCCTCGTCGGTGGGGTTCTCCGCAGCGCCGTCGCGCTCGTGGATGGTGTCCGCCGCGAAGTAGCCGTCCGCGGGGTCGCCGATGGCGAGGCTCTTCGCCACCGTGTCCGGGTGCTTCACGGGCCGCATGCGTCCCGAGCCCCTCTTCACGAAGTCCACGATCGGGCTGCACCCGGCGGCCTGGCTCCCGTGGATGCGGGTGTCGCGCGGCTCGACGAGGCCGAGCTTCACGAGCTCGTCGAAGGCCTTCGCCACCTTGCAGATCAGGGAGCCGCCGGCCATGGGGACGACCACCTCGTCGGGGAGCCGCCAGCCGAGCTGCTCGGCCACTTCCAGGCCGAGCGTCTTCGACCCCTCCGCGTAGTACGGACGGAGGTTCACGTTGACGATCGCCCAGCCGTACCGCCCCGCGATCTCGCTGCAGAGGCGGTTCACCTGGTCGTAGGTTCCGTCCACCCCGACGACGTGGGCGCCGTAGACGAGCGACCCGAGCACCTTCTCCCCCTCCAGGTCGGCGGGGATGAGGACGTAGGCGGCCATGCCCGCCGCCGCCGCGTTGGCCGCGACGCTGTTGGCGAGGTTGCCCGTGCTGGCGCAGCCGACCACGCCGTAGCCGAACTCCTTGGCCCGGCTGAGCGCCACGCTCACCACGCGGTCCTTGAAGGAGAGCGTGGGATAGTTGACCGTGTCGTTCTTGACCCAGACCTCGCGGATGCCGAGCCACCTCGCGAGGCGGTCGGCCCGGATCAGCGGCGTGTATCCGACGGCCGGGGCCACGGTCACGTCGTGGTCGATGGGGAGGAGCTCGCGGTAGCGCCACATGTTGGGCCCGCGCCGCTCGATGGCCTCCCGGCTGATGCTCCGGCCGATGCGGTCGTAGTCGTAGTCCACCTCCAGCGGGCCGAAGTCGTGGTCGCAGACGAACTGGACCCCCGCCGAAAAGGCCTTCCCGCACACCCGGCACCGCAGTCCGCTGAAGTATCCCTGTCCGTTGGTCACCATCGTCTGCTCTCCGTCTGGGAGACCGACCGTCGAAAAAAGCCTCTTCGCGGCCCGGCCATGCCGGCGCCCAAGAAGAGGCCCGGACGTCTCGGCCGTGCTTTCGGCGAGCGGCCCGCCCGCGGCGGGAAGCAAACCTACGCCGTGATGCGCCGCCCGGTCAAGCCGCGCGACTCCGGCGGCTCGCTCGCCCCGTGCGAGGCCGCCCGGTCTCGGCGCCCCGTCGATCCGAGTCCGCCCACCCGGGCGTGGAGCCGCCGTCCGACCCGCTGGGCCGGCTCTCACGCGTCGGGCCGAACCGGGCGGTCAGCCCTTCTCGATCGGGGCACCGACCAGGTTCCCCCACTCCGCCCAGCCGCCGTCGTAGCTGCGTGCCCGCTCCTGGCCGAGAAGGAAGGTCAGGACGAACCAGCTGTGGCTCGACCGCTCTCCGGTGCGGCCGTACGCGATGGTCGGCTTGGTCAGGTCCACGCCCCGTCCCTCGTACAGCGTCCTCAGCTCCTCGGCCGGCTTGAAGGTGCCGTCGCCGCGGAGCGACTCCGACCACGGGACGTTGACCGCGCCGGGGATGCGGCCACCCCGCCGGGCCGTCGCGGGCGGGGCGATCCGCTCGCCGGTGAACTCGTCGGGCGTGCGGACGTCCACGAGGTTGACCTCTTCCGCCCCCAGCCGCGGCATGATGTGGTCCTTCAGCGCTCGGACCTCGGGATCCGGTCCCGTGGCGGTGTAGCCCGCGGGCGGGACAGACGGCACGTCCGTGGTCCGGTCGCGCCCCTCCGCCAGCCACTTCTCCCGGCCGCCGTCCATCAGCTTGAGCTTGTCCTCGCCGTGGCCCCAGTAGCGGAACTGCCACAGGGCGTGGGCGGCGAGGCCGTTGTGGTCGTCCCCGTAGAACACCAGCGTGGTGTCGGCACCGATGCCGCAGCGGCGACAAAGCGCCTCGAACGCCTCCCGCGAGAGGATGTCGCGACGCACGGGGTCGGAGAGGTCGGTCGCCCAATGGATCGGGATGGCGCCGGGGATATGGCCCTGCTCGTAGACGCCGGGAGCGCCGTCCACCTCCAACAGACGGACGGACGGATCGCCGCGGCGGTGGTCCACCCATTGCGTCGTGACGAGCGGGTCGGCCCGCCTGTCGTCGGCCATCGGTTCACTCCGTGACGTGACTCCCCCTGGAAATCGGTCGAGGAGGCCTCGGCGGGAGCGTCGACCGTGTTCCCGGGAGGGGGCCGCGGAAGGGCCCGACGGGGTCCACCGCTGGGGTCCCCTCGTGACCTCCGGCGCCCCTCCAGGCCCTCCAAGGCGGTAGGCCTCGCCCTCGTCGTGGGGTTAGCCAGGCGTCGCGTCGGGAGAGCCCAGGTATCGCCGCGACGCTCAGTACTTCGGCATGGACGGGTCCACCTCGTCCGCCCACGCCAGGACGCCGCCGCGGAGGTTGTGGGCGTTCTGGAAGCCGGCGTCCCGGAGGAGCTGGACCGCCTTGGCGCTTCGGCCGCCCGAGCGGCAGTGGACCACCACTTCGCGGTTCGGGTCGAGGTCGGTCATCCGCTCCGAGAGCTGACCCACCGGGATGAGCCGGCCGCCGAGGTTGCAGATCTCGTACTCGTGGGGCTCGCGGACGTCCAGGAGGTCCACGTCCGCGCCGTCGTCCCGCATCCGCTTGTAGTCGTGGACCGTGATGTCCCACGGCGACTGCTGCTCGGTCTCCTCTTGGGCCGGCTGGTCCGCCACGCCGCAGAACTGCTTGTAGTCGATCAGCTCCGTGACGGTGGGGTTGTCCCCGCAGACGGGGCACTCCGGGTTTCGCCGGATCTTCATCGGACGGAAGGTCATCCGCAGCGCGTCGAACAGGAGGAGACGGCCGGAGAGGGTCTCCCCTGAGCCGAGGAGGATCTTGATGGTCTCGGTGGCCTGGATGACCCCGACGATGCCAGGCAGGATGCCGAGCACGCCGCCCTCGGCGCAGCTGGGGACGAGGCCCGGCGGCGGCGGGTCGGGGTACAGGCAGCGGTAGCAGGGCCCGTCCGCGTAGTGGAAGACGGAGGCCTGGCCGTCGAAGCGGAAGATGCTCCCGTAGACGTTGGGCTTGCCCGTCAGGACGCAGGCGTCGTTGACGAGGTAGCGGGTGGGGAAGTTGTCCGTGCCGTCGACCACCACGTCGTACTGGCTGACGACGTCGAGGGCGTTCTGGCTGGTCAGCGGCTCGGTGTGGGAGGTGACCTCTACGTTGGGGTTGAGGCTCTGGATGCGGTCCTTCGCCGCGTCCAGCTTGGACTGGCCCACGTTCTCCGTGCCGAAGACGACCTGTCGCTGGAGGTTGGTGAAGTCCACCACGTCGAAGTCCACGAGACCGATGCGGCCGACGCCCGCCGCGGCGAGGTACAACGCGAGCGGGGAGCCGAGGCCGCCGGCGCCGACGACGAGTACCTTGCCGGCCTTCAGCTTCTTCTGGCCCTCCACCCCGACCTCGGGCATGATCAGGTGGCGGCTGTACCGCTCCCGCTCGTCCTTGGTGAGGTCCACCGCCTCCTCGGTCTGCTGGCCGCCCGCGACGGCGGGGACGATGGAGATGGTGTCCTGGTCGGAGATGGGGGTCTCGCGGTCCTGCATGTTCCGGATATTGCTGTCGTTCACGAAGACGTTGACGAAGTTGCGAAGGTTGCCGCTGTCGTCGAACAGGTGGATCCGAAGGCTGGGGTGCTGCTCCGTAAGCTGGTCGAGGACCTGGCCGACGTTCGCGCCCTCCAGCTCCACCGTGTCGCGGCCGTCGGCGTACTTCCGCAGCGCGGTCGGGATCAGCACAGTGGTCGTCGGCATGGGGTCATCTCCTGCTCACGCGACTACGCACCAGTCTTCCGGGAGGAAGCCGGAGCGGTCGTCTTGCAATTGCCAGCTACGCAGCTCCCCCGCCGTCCCCTCCCGCACGGACACGATGACGTAGGAATACCAGGGCCACGCGTGGTCCCGATCGTAGGCAGAGGGGACGGCCGCGACATCCGGATGGCTGTGGTAGAAGCCGACGATCTCCTGCTCGCGGGCCCGGGCACGCTTCTCGGCCTGGAGGAAGGCGTAGGGGTTGATGGTGAAGCGGTTGTGGCGCTCCTCCTCGCCGCGCTCGTTCACCGCGGGGACCGCTTCCACGACGGGGCGGCCGGCGGGCGTGTCGCGGCCGACGAGGAAGCCGCAGCACTCCTGCGGGTACGCCCGCTCGCCGTGGGCGCGGATCGCCTGCGACTGGGCCTCGGTGAGGAGCAACGCCATCGGTTTACCAGAAGAGTTGGTCGAAGTACTTGAGGGCGGAGTCCGCGAGAACGGTAACCACCACGCCCTCGGTCAGCTCGCGGGCGACCTCCAGGGCGGCGTGGGCCGCGGCGCCCGCGGAGAGACCGACGAGGATGCCCTCTTCGCGGGCGAGGCGCTTCACCATGGATTGGGCGGCCTCCGTCTGCACCCAGCGGTTCTCGTCGGCGAACCCCTCGTCGTAGATGGCGGGCTTCAGCGAGGTGGGCATGTGCTTCATCCCCTCGAGGCCGTGCAACGGGGAATCCGGCTGGAAGGAGATCAGGCGGATGGAGGGGTCGTACTCGCGGAGACGGCGGCCCGTGCCGCCGAAGGTGCCGGTGGTCCCGAGGCCCGCGACGTAGTGGGTGAGCCGCCCCTCGGTCTGGTTGATCAGCTCGGGGCCCGTCCCGTGGTAGTGAGCACGCCAGTTGGCGTCGTTGCTGTACTGGTCGGGGTAGAAATAGGCGTCGGGGTTCTCCCGGTAGATGCGGATCGCCTCCTCGATGGCGCCGTCCGAGCCGCGTTGGGCCGGCGTCTCGATCAGCTCCGTGCCGTAGGCGGAGAGGATGCGACGCTGCATGAGCCCGATGCTCGACGGGACGCAGAGGCGGACGCGATAGCCCATCGCGGCGCCGAAGGTGGCGTAGGCGATGCCCGTGTTCCCCGATGTGGCGTCGAGGATGGTCTTGTCTTGGGTCAGCGCCCCCGACCGCTCGCCCTCGAGGAGCATGTTCAGCGCGGGGCGGTCCTTCACGGAGCCGCCGGGGTTGAACCACTCCGCCTTGCCGTAGATCTCGACCGGGGCGACCTCCTCCGCGAGACGGGGGAGGGCGAGCAGCGGCGTGTTCCCCACCACGTCTTGCAGACGGCTCGGCCGCGTGCGGAGGTCGTGCGGATGGAGCTTCACCGGCACGGATTGGAACGGCTTGTGGGGGGCGATGCTCATGGGCCCTGCCTGAGGAGCGGCCACCGGCGGTGACCGGCGGCCGAAGGATAGGGTTCCGCCGAATCGAGCGGCAAGGCAGAGCCGGCCTTCCACGGCCCGTTGCCCGTAGGAGGCCACTCCAGCCAGGCCGACGGTCACGCGGAGCCCGTTCAGCACGGGAACGGGACGAGGCAAAGCGCCGCGTGACAGCCACGGCGCGGACGCGGCACACGCACCGCATGGATCGGTCGGGACCGCCGACGAGGGGGCGTCACGGGACGTTGACGAGGTACCCCCGACCGGCTAGCTTTGGTTTCGCATCGGGTGCCCGGCCCTCGGCCGGGAATAAGGGAAGTGGGGTGCGGCCCACGGGTGAGTCGTGGGCCAAGGCCCCCGCGGACGCGCCGCCGTGATGGGCGAGCCCGGAAACGGGCGGCGACGACGGTCACCACGCCACTGTCCGACGGACGGGAAGGCGACCGCGGCGCCCCGAGCCCTCAGCCGGAAGACCTGCCTGATGCGAGCTTCGCTGGTTCCTCGCGAGCAGGACACCAGGTCCGTCTGAGCTGCGCCCCCGGCCAGATCGTCACCAGTGCTCCCTGTTCGCGAGGCGGGTCAGCAGAACCGTGGGGGCTGTCCCGCGCGAATCGGGACGAGGGAGCATCATGCACTTCGATCCGTGGATCCGCTGTGGGTTTGGTGTAGTGCTGTTGGTGGTCGGCCACGGAACCATCGCAAGGGCCGGCGAGGGAAAGCCCGACGACACCGAGACGCCCGCTGCCCGCGCGGAAGCTCCGGCCGACGGCGAACGACCGAGCTCCGAGACGCCCGTGGCTGCCGCGGGGGTGCCACGGAGCGAGGTGACGCTCGAGCCGACAGTGGTCGAGGCGACCCGGACGAAGACCCTCCTCGAGGAGGCCGCCGACAGCATCTCGGTCATCTCGGAGGATCGGATCGAGCGAGAGCAGGCGCGACAGGTCCAGGACGTCCTCCGGGGCGTTCCGGGACTCGACG
>CAZQQP010000119.1:9767-12780 GCA_964595475.1 uncultured Planctomycetaceae bacterium
CGCATCAGGTCGTGGTAGGCCTCCATGTCCATCGCGTTCCGGGACTCGACGTCGCCCGCAGCGGGGGGCTGGGGCAGACCACGTCCGTTTTTATGCGGGGGGCCCAGTCCGACCACACGCTGGTTCTGCTCAACGGGTTGGAGCTCAACGACCCGTCCCAAGGGCGGCGATTCGACTTCGCGCATCTCACCACGCAAAACGTCAAGCGGATCGAGGTGCTGCGGGGGCCGCAGAGCACGTTGTGGGGCTCCGACGCGCTCGGCGGCGTCATCAACATCGTCACGAAGGATGGGACCGAGGAGCCGCGCTTCACTGCCGGGGGAGAGGGAGGCTCGTTCTACACCGCTCGGGAATGGGCCAGCTTCACGGCGAGCCCCGGCATGTTCGATCTCTCCCTCAACGCGTCGCGGGTGGACTCGCGGTCGATCGACGCGACGGTGGGCGGCGGCGACCGCGATCCGTACGCCAAGACCACGGGGTCGTTCCGGCTCGGCGTGAACCCGACCGAGCAGTTCGGATTGGACATGGCGTTCCGCGCCCGGGACAGCCTCACCGAGGTGGATTTCGATCGGGCGGCCACGGGCGACGACGAGCTCGACGAGCGAAAGGTCTACTTCCGCGTGCGGCCACGGCTGACGCTGTTCGACGGCACGTGGGAGCAGAGCCTCCACCTCGGCGTGACCGACCATAACCGGAAGTTGCAGGGCACCGCCTTCGACAACACCTTCGACGGGCGGTTCTACACCGTCGATTGGAAGCACACCATCCACATCACCGAGGACCACACCCTCATCGGCGGCTACGAGTACGAGCGGGAGAGCTTCGACCAGCAGAGCATCTCGCCCGCGTCGGCGAGCCTCCACAGCGTCTACCTCCAGGATAAGATTCGCTTCTGGGAGCGGCTGATCCTCACCGCGGGCCTTCGACACAACGAGCACGAGACCTTCGGAGGCGAGACGACCTACCGGGCCGCCGCCGCGTATCTGCTGAAGGAGACCGGAACCAAGCTGCGGACGTCCTACGGGACGGGCTTCAGGGCGCCTTCCCTGACCCAGCTCTTCGGAACCGGCCCCTTCGTTCCCGGCAACCGGGGGTTGGAGCCGGAGACCAGCGACGGCTTCGACGTGGGGATCGACCAGGAGCTCGGCAGCGAGGACAGGAAAGCGTCGCTGACCTGGTTCTACAACGACTTCTCCGACCTGATCGCCTTCGCCGGCGGCTTCCCCGGTGGAAACTTTCGAAACGTCCGCTCGTCCACGAGCCAGGGAGTGGAGGCGAGCCTCCGGTGGCGATGGGCGGAGAACCTTCGCACACGCATGAGCTATACCTACACCGACGTGGACGCCGACGGCCCCACGGCCCGGTTGGAACGGGCGCTTCTGCTGAAGCGCGCTCCCCACAAAGTGGGCGCCGGCGTGGACTACACGTTCGCCGACGAGCGGGCACGGGTGGGGCTCAACCTGACGTACGTGAGCGACCGCCCGGGCGGATTTTCGAGACGCGCCACGCTGGAGGCGCACACGCTGGTCAACCTGACCGCGTCGTATCAGGTCACGGAGCTCGCGCGGGTCTTCGGGCGCGTGGAGAACGCCCTCGACGTCGACTACCAGGAGGCGTTCGGGTTCAACACGCCCGGCGTCGCGGCGTACGGGGGCGTGGAGATGACGTTTTGACACAATCCACGGTATAGCCCAACCGGAGCGTCGGGAAATCAGAACGGGCGTGGTGAGATCACGATCGGACGTGTGGCGCCGTGGGCCGTTTGGCGGTTCCGCTGACTCCAGTCGATCTACCGCTGCGCGGGCCGCGACCCGTCGGCGCACCGACCGCCCATCAAGATGATGGGGCTATATCCGAGCCGTCCGGGTTCGGCGTTCGGAGGTCCAAGAGGAGAGCCGAGATGTGTGTCGAGGGCTGTCTGGAGACGGTTCACCGGCGCTTGTCACGGCGGGGCTTTTTCGCGGGAGTGGGAGCCGCCGCCATCGGGGGCGGAGCGTCGGCCGTGGCGCGGGCCGCGCCCGTGAGCTTCACCGAGGTCGTGGATATGAGCCACCCGCTCAGCGCGAAGTTTCCCACATATATGGGGGACGCGGGCATCGAGATGGAGCGTCTCGCGGAGATCGGAAGCGATGGCTACAACATGAAGCGGTGGCATGTCGTCGAGCACAGCGGCACGCACCTCGACGCGCCCATCCACTTCTCGGAAGCGGGACAGACGATGAGCGAGGTGCCGGTCGACCACCTCGTGGCGCCGCTGGCGGTGATCGACATCCAGGAGCGAGCCGAGCGAGACCCGGACGCCGTGGTGCGGCCCGAGGATATCAAGGCGTGGGAAAAGCAACACGGGCCGATCCCCGACGGCGCCGCGGTCGCCATGCACAGCGGGTGGGCGAGCCGCGTCCGCGGAGAGGGCTTTCGCAACGCGGACGAGGAGGGGGTGATGCACTTTCCCGGCTTCCACCCGGACGCGGCGAAGTATCTGATGGAGACGGGTGCGGTGGGGTTGGCCGTGGACACGCTGTCGCTCGACCCCGGCCCGTCGGAGGACTTCGAGACCCACTACGCGTGGCTTCCGTCCAATCGGTGGGGGCTGGAGTGCGTGAGGAACCTCGACCGGGTGCCGCCGCGGGGGGCCACACTGGTGGTCGGGGCGCCCAAAGTGGAAGGAGCGACGGGCGGGCCGACCCGCGTGCTCGCGTTGCGATGAGGCGGGGCGACCCGTAGCCGACGCCGCGGCCGCGGCTCGCGTCCGCTGCGACCGCCTCGAGAACTTCCCTGGCGCTCGCGAGCGTGTGGGCGCCGAATCCGACTCACCGCCGTGAACGAGGGCGCTGTCGCCTCCGTCCAGAAGGACCGGCGGCGGCGACCCCTCCCGCTGGTCTGTTTCTTGGCCAAATCTTGTGAAAGCCATGGGAGTCAACGCCCGTGATCCGGCCGAGCCCACGGACGAGCGTCGCGGACGCCGCACCGGCGGCATCCGGTTGGGACTTGTCCGTGCCACCCGGCGCCGTGA
>CAZQQP010000120.1:0-12695 GCA_964595475.1 uncultured Planctomycetaceae bacterium
TCCTCGCTGGACCGGAGCGTGGCCTCCTGCGCCCCGCGGCTCATGGCGTCGTCGAGGGCGTCGACCATCGCGGCGCGTCCCTCGGTGCCGTGCAGCGAGTCGAAGGCGCCGCAGCGGATGAGGGCCTCGATGGCGGAGCGGTTGACCACGGCTTGGGGCACGCGCTCGCAGAAGTCGAAGAGGTCCGCGAACGGCCCCTCCCGCTGTCTCGCGTCGATGATGGCGTCGATGGCTTTCGTCCCGACACCCTTGACCGCGCCGAGGCCGAAGCGGATGTGGCCGTAGTTGGGATCGGCGGCGTCCCCCTCCTCGTAGACCACCGTGAAGTCGCGGTTGGAGAGGTTGATATCCGGCGGACGCACCTCGATGCCCACCTTGCCTCCAGGCAGCTGCACCCGCCGACACTCGTCGATGTACTCGACCACCTTGTCCGTGCTGACCGACTCGTAGGTCAGCAGCGCGGCCATGTACTGCAGCGGAAAGTAAGCCTTGAGGTACGCGGTCTGGTACGCGAGCAGCGCGTAGCCCGTCGCGTGGGACTTGTTGAAGCCGTAGCCGGCGAACTTGAGGATGAGCTCGAACAGCTCCTCCGCCTGCTCCTTGGACAGCCCGTTGGCCTGCGCCCCCTCGATGAACTTGGGCCGCTCCGCGGAGATCACCTTCTCCTTCTTCTTGCTGATGGCCTTGATCAGCGTGTACGCGGCGCGGAGCGGGATGCCCCCGAGGTGATGCACGATCTGCATCACCTGCTCCTGGTAGACCATGATGCCGTAGGTCTCCTCCGTGAAGCGGTCGACGATCGGATGGGTCTTGGGCACGGGCTGCCGGCCGTGCTTGCGATCGTTGTAGTCGGGGATCAGGTCCATCGGGCCCGGCCGATACAGCGCGTTGGCCGCGATGAGGTCCTCGAGGCGGTCGGGCCGCATCGCCTGGAGGAGGTTCCGCATGCCCCCCGACTCGAACTGGAAGATGCCCGCGGTCTCCCCCCGGCGGAAGAGGTCGAGGACGTTCTGGTCGTCGTAGACGAGCCGCTCGAGGTCGAGCGGGTCGAAGGTGGCGGGGTCGTCGTGGGCGGGCTCCGTCCCGGCGCCGTCGATCTCGCCCGCGGGCGATCCATAGCCGCCGCGAACCGTCTTGCGTTGGGTCTCCTTGTCGAGGGTCTCCTCCGCGAGCTTCTTGGCCCGCTCGATGATGGAGAGTGTGCGGAGGCCGAGGAAGTCCATCTTGAGGAGGCCCACCTTCTCGCAGGTGGGCCCGTCCCACTGCGTGATGTGCTCGTCGGAGCCCGGCTGCTTGTACAGCGGCACGATCTCGTCGAGCGGACGGGTGGCCACCACTACGCCCGCCGCGTGGACCGAGGCGTGGCGGGCGAGCCCCTCGATCCGCCGGGCCGCGTCGAGCATGCGGCGGGTCTGCTCGTTGCTGTCGTACTCGCCCTTCAGGTCGGGCTCCGCCTGCAGCGCCTGGTCGAGGGTGATGCCGAGCTGCTCGGGGATGAGCTTGGCGATGCGGTCCACCTCGGGAAGCGGCACGTTCATCACCCGCCCCACGTCCCGCACCGCGGCGCGGGCCTTGAGGGTTCCGAAGGTGATGATCTGCGCCACGTGGCCGTACTTCTGGCGGACGTACTCGATCAGCTCCTCGCGGGCGTCCTGATCGATGTCGATGTCGATGTCCGGATACTCGCTGCGGTCGGGGTCCGTGAAGCGCTCGAAGAGGAGGCCGTACTTCACGGGACAGGCGTTGGAGAGGCCGAGGCAGTAGCCCACCATGGTCCCCACGCCGGAGCCGCGGGCGTTGCAGGCGACACCCCGCCGCCTCGCCTCGTTGACGAAGTCCCAGCAGATGAGGAAGTAGGCGCTGATCTCCTTCTCCACGAGCACGCCCAGCTCGCGGTCGAGCCGCTCGCGGATCTCGCCCGTGACGCCGTCGGGGCCGTATCGCCAGATGGCCCCCGCCTCCGCGAGCGCCCGGAGCGCCTCGTCGCAGCGGCGGCGGAGCGCCTCCGCCGTCTCCTCCTCCGCGTCGGTGAGCGGACGAAGGTCGAAGCGGCCGCAGAAGTCCTTGAACCACTCCGTGGACCCGATGGGATGGTCGCTCTGAAACGCCCGCGGGTCGGGCGGTGAGGCGGGCTGGGCTCCGCCGCCGTCCGTCGTCTCGATCTTCACCACGGGCGCGTGGCTCTCGGAGAAGTCGAGCTCCACGTCGCACATCTCCGCGATCCGGACGGTCTGATCGCACGCCTCCTCCCACCGCCGAAGGTCCGGCGCCGCGGACCGCATCTCCTCGGGGCTCTTCAGGTACAGCTCGGAGGGGTACCTCAGCCGGCTCTCGTCGCTGAGGAGCTTGCCCGTGGCGATGCAGCAGAGCACGTCGTGGGGCCCGTGGTCGTCGGGAAGGAGGAAGTGGGCGTCGTTGGTCGCCACGGTGCCCACGCCGAGGCGGTCCGCGAGGTCCATCAGCTCGGGGTTGACCGCCGCCTGCTCGGGAATATGGGACTGCAGCTCCACGAAGAAGCGGTCGGGCCCGAAGATCCGGAGGTACTCCTCGGCGATGCTCTTGGCTCGCGTGCGGTCCGACGCCGTCAGCGCCGCGGGGATCTCCCCGCCGAGACAGGCGGAGGTCGCGAGGAGACCGTCGCTGTGGGCGGCGAGCGCCTCCCTGTCGATGCGGGGCTTGTAGTAGAAGCCCTCCTTGTACGCGATGGGGCTCAGCTTGAGGAGGTTCTGATATCCCCGCCGGTTCTGTGCGAGGAGAAGGAGGTGGTAGCCGCCGTCCTTCAGCCCCGTCGGACTCCGGTCGCGACGGTCGCCCGGGGCCATGTAGGCCTCCATGCCGATGATCGGCTTCACCCCTTCCGCCTTGCACCGGCTGTAGAAGTCGACGAGGCCGAACAGACACCCGTGGTCCGTGATGGCGACGGTGTCCATCCCGAGCTCCTTGGCCCGGCCCGGGAGATCCTGTGTGCGGCAGGCGCCGTCGAGCAGCGAGTACTGCGTGTGGACGTGGAGGTGGACGAACTGCTGAGCCGTGGCGGTCATCTCGGCGACTCCTTTTCGGCGACTCGCGATCCTTGCTTCCCTCAGTGTACGGGAGCCGGCAACCGGTTCGGGAGCGGGAGAGGCGAGGCCGCCGGAGCGGGTGAGGAGGGCGTCCCTCCGGCGGCACCCCGGCGCCGCCCTCCTCGTCGTAGAAGACGATCCGCCCGATCAGCAACAGCCCGCCCACCGGGGCGCCGAGGAACGGGATCATTGCCAGCGCCGGGTAGCCGAGGATGGTCCACTCGTTGTCCACCTGCATCAGAATGGCCGCCCCGACGATCCTGGCCGCGACGACCACGCCCACCGTGATGCGGTTGGCCACTTTCTGAAAGCCGGAGGTCAGCCGGTGCTCGTCGATCGCGTCGACTCGGATGCATAGGTCGTCCTCGCGGATGCGGTCGAGCAGGCGGTTCAGCCGCCCCGGCGTCGTCGTTGACCTGTCGCATCTCCAGGACGTTGGAGAGGATGTGGGCCGGGGAGAGGCTCCGCCACACCTGGCGGTGGACCATCCCCGCCATGTCACCTGGTGGGGCGGGATCTGCGTGTCGAGGATGCGTCCGACCCGGTCGAGGTTCAGGAAGGCCTTGCCGATGTCCGCGAGCTCCTGGGGGACGAGGATGCCGGTGGAGGCCGCGATCCGGGCGGCCTCGAGCACGAGGCGGCCGAAGGCCATCTGCTCGAGGGCGGCCTCCCGGTGTCGGAGACGAGGTCCGTCATGCGGTGGCGAGACTCCGCGGGGTGGAACTCCGACCCGCGGGCGCCCATCTCCACACCGATGGTGGCCGCCTCCTCGCCGCGGCCCTCGCCGATCGCGAGGAGGAGCTTGATGAGCTGCTCCTGCATGTTGGGCGAGATCTTCTCGACCATGCCGAGGTCGAGCAGCGCCAGACGGCCGTCCTCGGTGACGAACACGTTGCCGGCGTGGGTTCGGCGTGGAAGAAGCCGTCGATGAGGATCTGATGGAGATACGCCCGGAGCCGCTCCTCCGCGAGCTCCGGGTCCGGGGAGGCGGCTCGCCGCTCCTCGTCGAGCATCCTCACGTTCTGGCCCGTGACCCGCTCCGTGGTGAGGACCCGTGGGCTGGTGTAAAGGTCGAGCGGACGCGGGAGGTGTACGTGGGGGAATCCACGGAGGTTGTTTCCGATGCTCCGGAGATTGTGGGCCTCCCGCCGGTAGCCGAGCTCGCCGAGCAGGGTCACCCGGAAGCGCTCGAGCATGCGGGTGAGCTCCAAGCGTCGGCCGAGGTCCGTGTGGCGATCGAGCGGACCGGCGATCGCCTCCATCGCCTCGATGTCCGTGACGATCTGGGGACGGATGGGGGCCGCTGCACCTTGACCGCCACTTCCCGCCCGTCACGGAGGCGACCGCGGTGGACCTGGCCGAGGGAGGCGGCGGCGATCGGCTCCGCGCTGAAGGACTCGAAGAGGCGGTCCCCGGGCCTGCCGAGCTCCTCCGTAACGATCTGGTGGGCCTCGTCCGAGTCGAAGGGCTCGACCTGGTCCTGGAGACGGGCGAGCGCGTCGAGATAAGTAGGCGGAAAAGAATAAGTTGAGCCTATTCATCGGTGCCAAGGCGGAAGCCTGCTTCCGCCTTGGCACCGATGAGACGGGAGGCCGATGTTCGAGCGAGGGCTACGTCCGCAAATGCCGGGGTCTGGCGCCGCCGGGGATTGCAAACGGGTCGAAGCCGACGCCAAAGCAAGGAGGCCCCTCTTCCTTGCTTTGGCGTATAGGCTCAACTTTCTTTTTTCCGCCTACTTAGTCGAGGGGGAGGATGTCCACGTGGGTGGACAGGAGTTGGCCGACCTTGACGAAGGTGGGCCCCATCTCTCGAAGTCGCGGGCGAGCTCCTCTCCCCGTGGCCCGCCGGAGTGGCCGACGCCGTGCTCGTCGAGGTGCTCGGCAAGGCCGGCGGGCCGCAGCAGATCCGCCCGCCCCTGCTTCCACAGCAGCCTCGCGACGTCGCGATATCGCCTGAGAGGATCGGGCCCAATGGCTAGGGCCATGGCTTGCCGCCGAGCGCTCCTGCCGCCGACGTTCCGTGCCGTGGGCCGCCGCCCCGTCCGCGCCGACGAAGCGGGTGCATTGTACGCCCGTCAGGGCACGTGCTCGGCGGTGCACTCCACCACCGCGTCGGCGAGGCGACGCAGGTTCTCCTCGCGGATGGCGAGCGGGGGCATCAGGATCACCACGTTGCCGAGCGGACGGACGATGACACCCTTCCGCCGCGCCGCGGCACACACTTCGTGGCCGAGGCGGCGTGTCGGGTCGAAGCCCGTCCCCGTCTCCCCCGTCTCGGGGACCAGCTCGACGCCCACCATCAGCCCGCGTTGGCGCACGTCGCCGACGTGGGGGAAGCGCTTCGGATCGCGGAGCGGGGCGAGGGCCTCGCGGAGGACGGAGGCCTTGTACCCGACTTCCTCCAGGAGGTTGTTCCGCTCGAAGAGGTCGAGCGAGGCGAGCGCCGCGGCGGACGCAAGCGGGTTCCCCGTATACGTGTGGCCGTGGTAGAGTGTGCGGTGCTCGTGGAGCGGCCCCTCGAAGCACCCCGCCACCGCGTCCGTGCAGATCGTGGCCGCGAGCGGGAGATATCCGCCGCTGAGCCCCTTGCCCAGACAGAGGATGTCCGGCTCCACCCCCTCCTGCTCGCACGCGAACATCGTGCCGGTGCGGCCGAAGCCCGTGGCCACCTCGTCGGCGAGGAGGAGGACGCCGTGCTTCCTCGCGAGCTGCGCGACGCCCCGGAGATAGCCCGGCGGCTGCATGACCATGCCCGCGGCGCCCTGGACGAGCGGCTCGACCACCACGCCCGCGCACCGGTCGCCCATCTCCGTGAGCCTCTTGTCGAGCTCGGCGAGGGCCCACCGGCGGAAGGACTCGCAGTGGTCCGGATCCTCCAGCGACCATCGGCGCGGCCGCCCGTCCGCCGCGTCCGCGGGCGTGTTCTCGGCTCGGTGGAAGGTGTCGGGCGCCGGGACGGTCTCCGTGCGGAAGACCATGGCGTCGAAGGGGCGGTGAGCGGTCGGGTCGTAGCCGACCGACATCGAGCCCGTCGTGTCCCCGTGGTAGGCCCCCTCGAGGGCGAGGAACGTGTCCCGCTGGGGCTGACCCTCGTGATACCAGGAGCCCACCGCCATCTTCAGGCCCAGCTCGGTGGCCGTGGCGCCCGCGTCCGAGAAGAAGACCTTGTTCAGCGACCCCGGCGCCAACTGACAAAGCCGTGTCGCCAGCTCGACGGCGGGCACGTTGGACAGGCCGAGCAAGGTGGTGTGGGCCACCCGGTCGAGCTGGCCGCGGACCGCCTCGTCGATGTGGGGCACACGATGGCCGTGGACGTTGGCCCACAGGCTGGCGATGCCGTCGATGTAGCGATGGCCGCGCCCGTCGATCAGGAACTCGTTCTCGGCCGCCTCGACGATAAGCGGCTCCGACTCCCGCCACTGCTGCATGGGCGTGAAGGGGTGCCAGAGGTGGGCGTGGTCGAGGGCGGCGAGGCGCTGGAGCTCGGTTTCATCCATAAGCGTCGATCAGGACAGAACGATGTCCCCGACGGGATTCGAACCCGTGTCTTCACCTTGAAAGGGTGATGTCCTAGGCCTGGCTAGACGACGGGGACAGGATCGAGTTGGATTCTACGCAACGCCCTCGCACCGACAACGGGCGCGGAAGGCTTCTGTGGCCGCGGCGGACGGCCGGAACGAACGGGACCTCGGAGGCGACAGACCATGATCAAGGTATGGGTGCGGGCCTTCGGCGACGTGGACAAGCTCGAGGCGGTCGAGGAGCCGGACCCCGTCCCGGCGGACGACCAGGTGGTGGTCCGGATGACGAGCATCGGGATGAACCACGCGGAGCTGATGCAGCGCCGCGGCACCTACCGGGCATCCTCCGGCGACCCGCCCTTCGTCCCCGGCTTGGAGGGCGGCGGCGTCATCCACGCGGTCGGGCGGAGCGTGACGGACCGCTTTGTCGGCCAGCGGGTCACGCTCACCCTCGACGCCCCCCGTCGTTCGCTCGGCGGGGAGGGCTCCTACCAATCCCACTACCTCACCCGACCCGAGAAGACGGTTCCCACGCCTGAGGCCATCCCGGATCACCTTCTCGGGGCGTTGTGGCTGCCCTACCTCACCGCGTGGGGAGCGCTGATCTGGAAGCAGCAGCTCGGCGACGGGCAGGCGGTCCTCGTCCCCGCCGCGTCGAGCAGTGTGGGCCTCGCCGCGTCGCAGGTGGCGAAGGAGGCGGGAGCCACGGTCGTCGGGACGACCACCTCGCCGGAGAAGGTGGACCGGCTCCGGGCCATGCCGGAGGCGACGTTCGACGAGGTGGTGCTCACCCGCGAGGAGGGCTGGAGACAAAGGGCCAAGGAGTTGACCGGCGGGAGGGGCTTCGCCGCCATCCTCGACCCCGTCGGCGCCGGGCCGTTCGTCAGCGAGGAGATCCGGCTGTTGGCTTCGTACGGCACGCTCTGGATCTACGGGCTGCTCGGCGAGCGGGGCGAGGTGGACCTCAGCCCGCTGATCCTCCGCCGCGGCGCCGTCCGAGGGTGGGCGGTCCGCGAGCTGGCGGAGGCGAGCGCCGATGCTCGGGAGGGGGCCTACCGTCACGTGCTGCAGCGCGTGGCGGACGGACGGTACTCGCTGCCCGTCGGCGGCACGTTCCCGCTGGGCGACGTGCGGACGGCCCACCGGCGGATGGAGGAGGGACGCCACGTCGGCAAGCTCATCCTCCTTCCCGACGCCACGACAAGCGAGGAGGCGGATGGCTCGGGGCGGGAGGCACCTGGCACGAGGGGCCGCGATGGCTGAAGACCCATTGTCCCACCGCGAGCGGCCGACCCAGCAGCCGAGCCGGCTCGAGGCCTACCGGAAGACCCGCGGCCTCCAGGGCAAGCGGGTGATCCTGCCGGATGTGGACAGCTTCCTCGACAAGGTGGCGGAGGACCTTGTCGCTCACGCGATCCGGCGGGTGAGCACCTACGGGATCTTCCACCTCGCCGTGAGCGCCGGACCCACCATGGCGGCGCTGTACCAGCGGCTGATGATCGACCCGCGGTTTCGTGTCTTCCCCTGGCGGAGCACGCATCTCTGGCTGACGGACGACGCGGCGGTGGACGCGGACGACGAGCGGTCGACGGCCAAGAGCGTGCGAGAGCTGCTCGCGGACCACGCCGGCATCGACGAGGAGCAGGTGCACCCGATCCCCGCCAACGAGGAGGAAGGGGCGAGGCGGTATGAAGAGGCGCTCCGCGAGCGACTGGCGGAGACCACGGGCGAGGCGCGGCTCGACCACGTCCTCGTCGAGGCGGGCGCCGACGGCCACGTCGCGGCGCTGTTTCCGCACACCGCGGCGGTGCGGGAGCCGGAGCGGTGGGCCGTGGTCAACGACGGCGCGGAGGTCCCGGCGCCGCGGCCACGGGTCACCCTCGCGCTTCCCGGGCTGAGGACGGCCCACACCATCCAGGGGCTGATCACCGGGCAGGACAAGCACGCCGTGCTCCAGCACATCTCCCTCGCGCCGGACGAGACGGAGCGCTTTCCGCTCACCGGCCTCACCCCGGCGTACGAAGACGGCGAGCTCACCTGGTACATCGATCACCCGGCGGCGATCGGCCCCGCGACCACAGGAGACGAGACGCATGAGTGATCAGCAGACGGTGCGCGACCACGTTCTATGGCTCCTCCGCGGCGGGGACGCCCACGTCGGGTTGGCCGCGGCGATCGCGGACCTCCCCGCGGAGCGGCGGCGCGAGCGACCCGACGGCCTTCCCCACAGCGCCTGGGAGATCCTCGAGCACATGCGGCTCGCCCAGGAGGACATCGTCGCCTTCAGCCAAAGCGCGGATCACGTGACACCACCCTTCCCCGACGGCTTCTGGCCCGAGACATCGGCGCCGCCGAGCGACGACGCGTGGGACCGGAGCGTGGAGGCGTGGCGGGCGGACCACCGCACGATGGAGCAGCTCGTCGCGGACACGGAGCGCGACCTCTTCGCCCCGTTTCCCTGGGGCGGCGGCCAGACGCTGCTCCGCGAGGCGCTGGTCCTCGCCGACCACAACGCGTACCACGTCGGCCAGCTCGTCACGCTCCGCCGCCTCCTCGGCGAGTGGGAACGGTGACCGCCCCGGACGACGGGGAGGATCTTCGAAAACGCTGCTCGTCGCTCCGGGAATTCCCGCCGGCTCCAGAGCAAGTTCGAGGTGCACATGTCGAAGGTGTGGAGGCCGGGCCGACGGCAGCTCCTGAAGGCGGCGACCGCTGCCGGGTTGACAGCGGGCACCACTTTCGGTGCAAAGAAGAGCGGGGCGAACAACCCGGTCGAGCGGGAGAACGAGCGACCCGGCACGTCTGGCTGGCAACTCGCTCGCGTCCGGGTCGACAGCAGCCCATATCGCACGAAGTGGGTCGAGGGCTACTGCTCGAAGCAGTCCGTCACCGCGGGCGAGGCGCTGACGATCTTCGTGAGCACGGAGCCGGCCCGTCGGTTCACAATCGATATCTTCCGAATGGGCTACTATGGCGGCGCCGGCGCCCGTCGGCTGACGCGCCTCGGGCCGATCGCCGGGGAGCCGCAGCCGGTCCCGGAGGCGGGGGAGAAGCGGCTCCGCGAGTGCCGATGGAAGCCGTCGGTCGACCTCGAGATCCCCAAGGACTGGCCGAGCGGCGTGTACCTCGGCAAGCTGACCACCGTGCCCGAAGGGGAGGAGTCCTACTGGCAGAGCTACGTCATCTTCATCGTCCGGGACCACCGGCCCGCGGACATCCTGTTCCAGTGCTCGGACAACACGTGGCAGGCCTACAACCGATGGCCCGAGAACGACTCGCTCTACACGCACCCGGACGGCGCCCACCACCCCGGCGTCGCCGTCAGCTTCGATCGCCCCTACGGCAAGTATCCCCAGATCCTCGACCACCCGCTGAGCGTCGGCTCCGGCGAGTTCCTCCTGTGGGAATATCCGCTGTGCTACTGGCTGGAGAAGCAGGGGTACGACGTGACCTATTGCAGCAACAGCGACGTGGTCGACCCGGCCTTCGTGACACGGTGTCGGTGCTTCCTCAGCGTCGGCCACGATTAGTACTGGGATCTGCAGCAGTACCACACGATTGACAGCGCGATCGACGACGGGACGAACGTCCTCTGGCTCAGCGGAAACAGCGTCTACATGGTCAGCCCCTTCACCCCGAGCCACGACGGCCGGCCGCGGCGCGTGCTATCCAGACGCGGTCCATATGGCCCGCGTCGCGAGGA
This sequence comes from uncultured Planctomycetaceae bacterium, assembly GCA_964595475.1. Lineage (GTDB taxonomy): Bacteria > Planctomycetota > Phycisphaerae > Phycisphaerales > Zrk34 > CAZQQP01. The sequence continues at coordinate 10,286 of CAZQQP010000120.1, forward strand.
GGAGAAGGAGGCGTACGGGGACATTCTCGGCCCGTTCGATTTCCACGGACCGGACGAACGGAAGATCATCGGCGCACGGACGGTCGTCCCGTTCAACGGCGGTGGTGACTGGACCTGCGCCAAGCCGGACCACTGGGTCTTCGAGGGGACCGGGATGAAGAAGGGCGAGTCGATCCCCGGCCTGGTCGGCTGGGAGTTCCACGGGGACCCCGACCGCGACCGGGACGGCCTGGAGGTCGTCGCCGAGGGGACGGCGTGGTCCGGCGGAACCACTCCCGGCCACTGGGCGGCGACCATCTTTCCCGGCCCCAAGGACAACTTCGTCTTCAACGCCGCGACGATCTTCTGGGCTCAGGGCCTGGCCTCGCCGCCGGGTCACATCCTCCCGTGGTCCCACCACTCCCGGCCGACCGGCCCGGACCGTCGCGTCCAACGGGTCACTCGAAACCTGCTCTCCCGCGCTCTGAAGTGAAAAGCGGCAGCCTCAAGGATTCCCGCCGGCCTTGTCTGCACCGATCCGCGGAGCCGTCGTCTCCACGAGCTGCAGGTACGCTTCGAGGCCGGCGCTTCCAGAGTTGCGACCGGTGAGACGGCATGACGCTGGAACGCCTCTCCGTTGGGGAGAAAGCGAGGGTCAGCCTCGATCGCGCCGACGCTCCGAAGGGGCAGCTTCATCAACCATAGAGCGTTTGCTTGGCTCCGTCCTCGCGGACTCCGCCGTGGTGACTCTTTCTTCATCAGGCTTCTCGCGTAGTTTCCCCTCTCGCACGAGCTTCTCCCGTCGACTTGCCATCCAAGCCTGGACCTGTGCAGCCCCGTCGAGATCTCGCAATTGATCGACCGCGTCCTGCAGGTCTTTGGCCGCGTCGTCTAGCTGCTCCACGTTCGCGAGTGCGTCCACCCCATGTCGGTACTCCGCGAGCGCTTCCTGGGTCCGTGAGGTCCTGAGCAAACACAGCGCCAGGTTGCAACGAACCGATGCCAGGTTCGGGTTCAATTCCAGTGCGTTCCGACTCGACTCGATGGCCTGCTCTACGCGCCCATCCTCGTATTGAGCCCAACCGAGATCCCCCATTGCCCGTGCTCGCAGTTCGGTGGGTGCGCCGGTCATCTGAGTCAATGCGGTGTAGTCCGCGATTGCGTTCTCCGTCTCCGGCGGTTCGAGCTGACGGTAGGCCACGCCGCGGTTGTTGTACGCGATCGCCCGCTGGTCGGCCGGCGCGTCGGCCATCTCGATCACAGCGGTGTAGTCCGCGATTGCCTTCTCCGTCTCCGGCGGATTGAGCTGACGGTAGGCCACGCCGCGGTTGTTGTACGCGATCGCCCGCTGGTCGGCCGGCGCGTCGGCCATCTCGATCACCGCGGTGTAGTCCACGATTGCCTTCTCCGTCTCCGGCGGATCGAGCTGACCGTAGGCCACGCCGCGGTTGTTGTACGCCCTCGCCCGCTGCTCGGGCGGCGTATCGCCCATCTGCGTCACTTCAGTAAACCGGGCAATCGCCTCCTGACGCCGGCGGGCCCGCATCGCAGGGTCGGTTGTCCCGTCAGCCCAGCGTGAAAGGGCGGAGCCCCATTTCGCCAATCCAATGTGTCTTGATGGGGCCCGGTCCAGCGTCAGGGCCCGGTGCATCCGGTCGCCGGCAATGAGCTCCTCCTCCGATTTTGGCTGAAAGGCGTCCGCCAAGCTCATCAAGTTGGCGATGAGGCCCGGCTGGTGCCAGACGCCCCTCAGGACATCGTCCACGGCATTTACGTGGCGCTCATCCCACCAATGCTCCCTCGAAGACACAGCGAGCTGCGCCGCGTGATCCCGCACCATGCCCATGACTTGATCGGCAAGCTGCAGATAATCTGTAGACAGAGCCTCTTCCGCGTAATCGCGAATGAAGATCGACTCGAGCAGCGCCATCTGCGGGTGATAGGAGAGTCTCGCACCGACCTTGCTGCCGAGGAGTTTGGCCACCTGGTCGAGGCGGTTGCGCTTGAATGCGATCTCTCCGAAGGGGACTGGACTCGCGACGAGCAGCGTCGGCTTGGGGCCGAGGCGCGGTGGCGCGTCCGTTTGGTCAGCGGGGGCGTCCCCGCTGTCCCACGGCTCGGGCACATCTTTACGCGGCGTCAGAAGACCGAGCTCGTCCAGGATCCTGCGTGTGCCATGCAGGTTCTGATCGTTCAGCGCCGTTACCACGACCAGGCGGTCCGCGAGCGGTCCGACGCACAGGCCGCCGATTTCGGTCGCCCCGGTGCGGCCGTCGATCAGCACGTAGTCGTACGGTCTTGAGCGGGACGTGTCTGGAGGATAGTAGTCAGGAGTCTCCACCGAAAGCCGCGCGCTCTTGAAGTACGCCCGCAGGTTCAGAACTCCTGACATACCCCCTTCACCTCAGGCATTTTCGGGGGTTCAGGATGG
>CAZQQP010000121.1:0-12555 GCA_964595475.1 uncultured Planctomycetaceae bacterium
CCACCTGGTCGGGGCGATCGCCGCCGCCCTCGGCCTCGGCCTGCTCGTGGCGGCGGCGGTCCGCGACGGCGATCCCTGGAAGCTGGCGAGCTTCACGCTCTACGGAACCGTCCTCCTCCTGCTGTACACTTGCTCGACCGCCTACCACGCGGTCCGCGGCGATGCCAAGCGGATCTTCCGGAAGCTCGACCACTTCGCGATCTATCTCCTGATCGCGGGGACGTACACCCCCTTCGCCCTCGTCACGCTCCGGGGCGAGTGGGGGTGGACCCTCTTCGGCATCAACTGGGTGCTCGCGATCGTGGGAATCGCCGTCGACGCGTGCGAACGCGTCGGCCCACGCATCTTTCCGGTGGTCCTCTACCTCGTGATGGGCTGGCTGGCCCTCGTCGCGCTTCCTCCGCTGCTGGGCGCGCTCCCCTTCACCGCCCTTGTCTGGATCATCGCCGGGGGTTTGTTCTACACCGGCGGCCTCCTCTTCTACGTGGCGGAGGGGAAGGTCCCCCACGCCCACGGGCTTTGGCACCTATCCGTCCTCGGCGGAAGCGTCAGCCACTACCTCGCCATCTACCTCTACGTGGCGTGAGGCACGCCGCGGATTGCTCGGCGCAGCCTGCCACCCGTGTGGGCGACGGAGGCGGTGTGTCAGGTGACACGCTCCATCTCTCTGCACGCACGCCGCATCGATGAGGGCATCGCGGGATCGCTCGCGGCGCAGGCGTCACGCAGCCGTCTCGCCGCGGGACGAGCTTCGCGCGGTCTCGCGAGCTTGCTGTATGGCTGGAACTCGTCGACGGATTCGCCTTGCAGGTAGTGGATCCACGGAAAGCGTGTCCGCATCGATCATGACGACAAGGGCGCGATTCAGCTGGTGTCCCTTCGTCCGATGCGCGCAGAGCTCTTGAGGGTACTGCTCGCGGACGAACTGGTCGCCGGCACCTCCTCCCCCCGGTGCTCTTTCGACACGAAAGTCCCTCGTCGATGCGCCGACCCAACCGCACAGCGCGGAACGAACCACAACCTCTTGCTGTTGGTCCTCGCAAACGAGGACGTAGCGGACCCGACGCTTACTCATCCTCCCATCCCCGTGCGACGAGCTGAGAAGCAGGCAACCCCCTTGTTGGCTCCGGACTGAACGACGAGACGCGGACCGGTCCGCCACCGACCCGTTGAAGGAGCAAGCCGCATTCCCCGGCGAGGTAGTCGATGACTTCCGGATGGTGAGAGACCAGCAGCGCTTGGGCGTTCCGCTCGCTGACCCGGTCGCTCATGGCCATCAGCCACGGCTGGATTTCCGAGAGATCCACGAAGTTCGCCGGCTCGTCGACGCAGACTGTGGCATCCTGCCGCGATGCGACGTGGAGCAACGTATACAGCGCGATGAGGACGCGTTGCCCCTCGGACAGGTCGTCGAACGAGAACTCCACCGGGCGCGTCTCCGTATCGAGCTCGACGCGCTGGACGTGCTTCAAAAGTCGCGCTATCCGGCCGTGTTGCTCGAGCTTAAGCGCCTGATGGCCGGGAAACAGCTCCTGCAGATCCTTTGTCAGGTCGGCGAGGGCCTCCGGCTCCTCCTGTGTCAGGTGCCGAAACCACGAGGCGAAATTCGATAGGTTCTTCGCTGGACGCGGGTCCTCCCGTTCGCTTCGGTCCGACATACTCCAGGGGTTCGGCTGAACGACGAAGAAGCGCTCGAGCCGATTCCGAAACCAGACAAGCAGCGTGTTGTCGTGGCGAACGTTCACGAACGCGATGCCGGAGCGGGTCCAGTCCACCAGCACCGTAGAACCTTCCGAGCCGTCGTCGCGGTACAAGTGCGCTTCGCCCCGTTCGGCGAGGAAGAGCGTATTTCCGTTAAAGGATAGATGCTCGTGCTTCACCCTCGCCTGTTCGCGATCAGGATTGTGCTCGACCTGTAAATGGTAGATGTACGTTCCGTCTGTGCGGGCGACTTCGAGCTCGAACGTCTGCTCGTACCGGAACTGCCAGCGGGTCCGGCTTTCGGCCGGGAAGGCGTCTCGCACGTCATCGACCCCTGCGACGAATCGCCGCAATCGGTCGAGGACCTCGAAAAGGGTCGACTTTCCGGTCGCGTTTCGGCCGATGAACAGCCCGGTCGGGCCGAGAGTCAGCTCGAAGTTCACGAAACAGCGGAAGTTGTCGATGTACAGCCGCTTCAGCATGCGTCGCTCCTTCCGGAGACGGCACATCGAATGATAGGAGCTCCCGCCTCGCTCCGCTTCTGATTCGGATCACTGGCTCGATCCGCCGCCGGATTCGGATGTCCTCGAAGACCGTCGCGCTCGCGAGGCTCGCGGGGCGGCTCAACCGCCCGGGTCAACGGGCGAAGGGAGCGATGGACAATTCCAGGAGGGCGCAGCCAAGCTCTCGTCCCTTTGGTTCCGCGCCTCGAACCGACTATTGTGCGGATAGCTGCGGGGAACGGCCCCGCCCTTTTCCATTTCTTCGGAAGGCAGCGCCATGAGCGAGGCGCAGGAAGGCAACACCGTCAAGGTGCACTATACCGGGAAGACGAGCGACGGAACCGTCTTCGAGTCCTCTTCGGGACGGGATCCGGTGCAGTTCACGATCGGCCAGGGGGAGATCATCGACGGCTTCGAGCAGGCGGTCCGCGGGATGAGCGAGGGGGAGTCCAAGTCCGTCGAGCTGACGCCCGACCGGGCGTACGGCGAGCGGCGGGAGGACCTGGTCCTCGACGTCGGGCGTGACCGCTTTCCGGACGACCTGACGCCGGAGGCGGGCCAGCGGCTCCAGATGCAGAGCCAGGACGGCCAGGCCATCCCCGTGACCGTGACGGAGGTCTACGACTCCGAGGTCCGCCTCGACGCGAACCACCCGCTCGCGGGTGAGACCCTCTCCTTCGACCTGCAGCTCGTCGAGGTCAGCTGACCAGGTCGGTCCCGAGAGATGAAGGCGGCGTCGGGAGGCGGAAGGCGGCGTCGGAGCTGTACCGCCTTCCGCCTCCGGCGTGGTGCGTCCTTCAATTGCGGATCGAGCTGTCGGAGCGAAGCGAGCCCGTGACGGGGCGTTATCCGCACTCCATTGGCGCCCGGACCGTGCAACGGGTCCCGCCTCTTCGGTTCGATCGTGTGAGTCACCGAGCCGTCCGGCCGACTCGGAGGAGGCATCGGATGTCCGGCGGCGACGCATCCGCGACGGAAAGCACGGATTGGCGACAGGAGCTCGTTTGGGCATGCACGAGCCGGGATCGCGCTGGGATGGAAAGGCCGTTCCGCGCCGGACAATGGGTCTACGCCACGAGCGGGCCAATCGTCGTCCGGATGCCCCTCGCCGACTACAGCGGGCCGCTCGGCCCGGACCACGCGGTTCCGGCCGTCCCGCAGCTCTCGGCGTGGGGCGAGGAGCGGGTTGAGACCGTCGTGTTGCCCGACGTTTCCGATCGGCGAAGGAGGTGCGAGGCGTGCGGCGGGCGCGGCCGCCGATTTTTCTCTCGGCGGAGCCCATGCGCGACATGCCAAGGTCGTGGGACGGTCGTCCTATTCGAGAGCATCGCAGTCGATGACGCGCTCCAATTGGATGCCGCTTATATCGATCTCCTCCGACGCGTCGGCATCGACGAGGTCCGACGGCTTCGCGGCTCTCGAGAAGCGACCGCGCCTGTTTATTTTCGGCGCGGGCCGATCGAGGGCCTCCTCATGCCGTGCCTCTGAGCGCCAGCCACGGTTGGCCACGCTGGCTGTCTGACCGTCCGATCCGTCCCGCCGCGTACGGCGGACGACCCACGGCGACGCTTCGCCGGTCGGCTCCTCCCCGCCGGGTCTTTCGTAAGATGACGTGCCGAACCACGCGGGAAGACCGCTGATGCGACCTATTGTCGACGCGCATCTCGACCTCGGGTGGAACGCGCTGTCGTTCAACCGCGACATCACCCAGCCCCTCGACTCCATCAACGAGGCGGAGCTCTCGCTGACGGACGAGCCGGCCCGCGGCCGCGCCACGGTCAGCCTGCCGGAGCTCCGCCGCGGCGGGGTCGCCGTCTGCTTCGCCACCTGCCTCGCCCGTTGCCGCCGGGACCAACCGCGAAAGTCGCTGCCCAAGCGCACCGACCTCGACTTCGCCTCGCCCGCCATCGCCCACGCGGCGGCCCAGGGTCAGCTCGCCTGCTACCGCCAGCTCGAGCGCGACGGCCACGTCCGTCTCCTCCACACCCGCTCGGACCTCGACGGCCACTGGGAGCGGTGGCGATCCGCCACGGCCGAGCAGCAACGCGACCTCCCGGTGGGCCTCATCCTCAGCATGGAGGGGACGGACCCGATCACGCATCCGGATCAGGCAGCCGACTGGTGGCGCCAGGGTCTTCGTGCCGCGGGCCTCGCCCACTACGGGCAAGGCCAGCACGCGACGGGCACGGGGAGCGACGGACCGCTGACGGACGCCGGCCGGGCGCTGCTCCGCGAGCTCGACCGCCTCGGGGTCGCGCTGGACGTCACGCACCTCTCGGATACGAGCATGGACGAGGCTCTCGACCGCTTCGCGGGCCCGGTCCTCGCCAGCCACCACAACTGCCGCGCCCTCGTCCCGGGCGACCGGCAGCTCCCGGACGATCGCATCCGCCGCCTCCTCGCCCGCGGCGGCGTTATCGGCGCCGCGCTGGACGCGTGGATGCTGACGCCGGGATGGCAGCGAGGGAAGACCACGGCGCCGCTTGACAGCGTGGTGGACCACATCGAGCATGTTTGCGACCTCGCGGGCGACACGTCGCACGCGGCGATCGGCAGCGACCTCGACGGCGGCTTCGGCTCGGACCAGACGCCGCAAGAGCTGGAGACGATCGCCGACCTCCAGAGGCTCGCGGACCTCCTGACGGCCCGCGGCTTCACCGACGACGACGTCGACGCTATCTTCCACGGCAACTGGCTGCGGCTGCTCCGGTCCATCCTGCCGGAGGACGTCGGCTGAACGCCCCTTAGGAGACTTCCTATGAGCGAGCGGGATCGGAAGCTCGAGTCGCTCGGCTATCCGCTCGAGCACGTGCCCAAGCCCGGCGGTGTCTACCGGGCGATGGTGGTGGACCAGGGGATCGCCCACCTCAGCGGCGTGGTGCCCGCCGAGGCGGGCGAGCTGAAGCACCGCGGCAAGCTCGGCGCGGAGCTCGGCACGGAGGAGGGCCAGCGGGCGGCGGCCCTCTGCGCGGCGAACCTCCTCCGCGTGGCGCGGGATCACCTCCGCACGCTCGACGAGGTGGAGCGCGTCCTCAAGCTGACGGGCTTCGTCAACTCCGACCCCGCGTTCACGGAGCAGCACATCGTGGTCAACGGCGCCTCCGAGCTGATCCGCGACGTGCTCGGGGAGGAGGCGGGCCTCGGCGCGCGGAGCGCCGTGGGCGTGGGGCAGCTCCCGCTCGGGTCGGCGGTGGAGACGGAGATGATCCTGAAGGTCCGCGGCTGAAGTGCCTCCCGCCGGGTCGGGCTCATCCACCGCCGACAGTCGGCCTCGCGATCGTGATCGACGCGGAAGCGAACGTGACGTCGCCCGTCCGCATGTGTGGAGCGGTTCCCTCTTCGTTTGGCACGGGAGACGCGCCAGTCCGTAGACTCGTTTCCCACCGTTAGAAAGAGGAGACGCACCTCCGTGGCCATTCGCGACGAGGAGGATCTCGACGAGCGGCTGAGCCGGCCGACCGCCGCATTGGTCGAGGCGATGGGCCGTCTCGACGGCGACGTCGCGGTCCTCGGCGCCGGCGGGAAGATGGGCCCGAGCCTCGCCCGGATGGCGAAGCGCGCCTCGGGGGAGGCCGGTGTCGACCGCGAGGTGATCGCGGTCTCTCGCTTCTCGTCCGCCGCGGCGGAAGAGGCGCTGCGGCGGGCGAACGTCCGGACCGTCCGCTGCGACCTCCTCGACTCCGAGCAGGTGAAGCGCCTCCCCGACGCGGCCCACGTGGTCTACATGCCCGGGATGAAGTTCGGGACGACGGGCAACGAGTCGCTGACCTGGGCGATGAACACCGTCCTCCCCACCCACGTCTGCGAGCGGTACGCCGGCTCGCGGATCGTGGCGTTCTCTACGGGAAACGTCTATCCGTTCACCCGCGTGGTAGAGGGGGGGGCCCGCGAGGAGGACCCGCGGAGCCCGCTCGGCGAGTACGGGATGAGCGCTCTCGGCCGTGAGCGGGTCCTCGAGCACCACGCCCGGACGAGCGGCATTCCCACCGGGGTGGTCCGCCTCAACTACGCCGTGGAGCTCCGCTACGGGGTCCTCGTCGACCTGGCGCGGAAGGTGCTCGAGGGCGAGCCGGTGGACCTCTCCATGGGCAGCGTCAACGTGATCTGGCAGGGCGATGCCAACGCCATGGCGCTTCGCTGTCTCGAGCACGCCGCCGTCCCGCCCTTCGTGGTCAACGTCACGGGGCCGGAGACGCTCAGCGTGCGGCGGGTCGCGGAGACGTTCGGCCGGCTGACGGGGCGGTCGCCCCGCTTGGAGGGCGAGGAGGCGGCGACCGCGTTGCTCGGCAACGCGGAGCGGGCCGCAGAGCTGTTCGGCTACCCCACGGTGCCCGTACGCACCGTGATGCGGTGGGTCGCGGACTGGCTGTCCGTCGGCGGGCGAACCCTCGACAAGCCCACCCACTTCGAGAGCCGCAACGGGGCGTTCTGAGGACGATGGCGAGCGTTCTGACCCTCCGTGTGCCCGCGGACTTCCACCTGGCGCACGTGGTGTGCAGCTACGGCTACTTCATGCTCGAGCCCAATCGCTGGTCGCCGGTCGACGAGCCCGTGGCCGGTGTCCTCCGTCGGCCGCTGCGGACCCGCGAGGGGGCTCCGGTCCACGTCCGGATCAGCCAGCACGGCGACCGTCTGCGGATCCGCTGCGACCGTCCCGTGGCCAAGGCGGACCGGCCGGAGCTCAAGGGGCAGGTTCGCCGGATGCTCCGGGTCGACGAGGAGCTTCGCGGCTGGTGGCGAGCCCACCGGGCGGCGGCTCGAGCGGGCTTCGGCCGCCTCTTCCGCTCGCCCACGCTCTTCGAGGACATCGTCAAGACGATCACCGGCTGCAACATCACCTGGCCGGCCACGCTGCGGATGAACCGGCTGCTCTGCGAGCGGGTCGGCAGCGAAGGTGCCTTCCCCACGCCGGCCGAGCTCGCGAACTGGCGGCCGTCCCGCCTGGCTCGGCGGTGCGGGGTGGGCTACCGCGCGGAGCGGATCGTGCGGCTCGCCCGCGACGTGTCGAGGGGACGGATGGACCTCGGCTGGTTCGACCGACCCGAGCGGACCACGGAGGAGCTGTACGCCGCCCTTCGCACCATCCACGGCATCGGCGACTACGCGGCGAACAACATCCTCCAGCTCCTCGGCCGCTACGAGCGGCTCCCCATCGACACGGAGACGCTCCGCCACTTCCGCGAGCGCCACGGGGTGGAGGGCGACGAGCGGAAGGTGGCGGTGGCGGCACGGCGCCACTTCGACCGCTTCGCGCCCTACCAGTTCCTCGTCTACTGGTACGAGCTGTGGTCGGACTACGAGCGGCGCTTCGGCAAGGCGTACAGTTGGCCGGAGACGACCTACTCCCGACTGACCGCCAAGGGCAAATAGCCCGACCCTCTTGGTCGGGCATCGGGATGGGCCGACCGTCCCGGTCGCGGCGCCAACAAGGCCATCCTCATCGGGTCCTCATCCAACCCGCCCGCTTGGTCGCGCATGGAGCGCACATGGAAGGAGAGGCCCATGACTGAAGCGCTTCCGAGATCGGTCCACGACGTCCTCCACCGCGGCGTGGTCATCCCCGCCCACCCGCTGGCGCTGGATCGGGAGCGTCGCCTCGACGAGCGGCGGCAGCGGGCGCTGAGCCGCTACTACATCGCCGCCGGCGCCGGCGGCCTCGCCGTCGGGGTGCACACCACGCAGTTCGCGATCCGTCGGCCCGAGGTCGGTCTGTTCCGTCCCGTCCTCGAGATCGCCGCCGAGGAGATGGACCGCGCGGACGCCCGTCGGCGGTCACCGCTGGTCCGGATCGCCGGAGTCTGCGGGCGGACCGAGCAGGCGGTGCAAGAGGCCCGGCAGGCGCGGGACCTCGGCTACCACGCGGGTCTGCTGAGCCTGTCGGCCATGAAGGACGCGGACGAGGCCACCATGGTCGAGCACTGCCGCGAGGTGGCCGAGGTCATCCCGCTGGTCGGCTTCTACCTCCAGACCGCGGTGGGCGGCCCCGTCCTTCCCCACCGCTTCTGGCGACGCTTCTTCGAGATCGACCGGGTCGCCGCGGTCAAGATCGCGCCGTTCAACCGCTACCAGACCCTCGATGTCGTCCGGGCCGCCGCGGAGGCGGGCCGCGACGACGTCGCGTTGTACACCGGCAACGACGACCACATCCTCCTCGACCTCCTGACCCCGTTCCGCTTCCAGGTGGACGGCCGGCCCGTGGAGCGTCGCCTGGTCGGCGGTCTCCTCGGCCACTGGGCCGTGTGGACCCGGCGCGCCGTGGAGCTCCTCGACGCCTGCCACCACGCGGTGGACAGCGGCACGGGCGCCACCCCGGAGCTCCTCCGAAGACACGTGGAGGTGACCGACAGCAACGCGGCCGTCTTCGACGCGGCCAACCACTACACCGGGGTCGTCGCGGGCGTGCAGGAAGTGCTGCGGCGGGTGGGCCTTCTCGAGGGAGGCTGGTGTCTCGACCCGCGGGAGACACTCGGGCCCGGGCAGGCGGGAGAGATCGACCGCGTGGAGGCGGCGTACCCGCACCTCACCGACGCCGCCTTCGTGCGGGAGCACATCGACGAATGGCTCCGTGGCGAATAGCTCGATCATCTTGATCGGGCGGCGAACCGCGATCTCGCCGATCGAGCGGCGCCTATAGCCCAATCATCTTGATTGGGCGTTGTCCCCGTCCTCTCCGCTCCGTCCCCGGCGCCGAAGCAGCTTTGGGCGTGAGGCGCCTTCCGCGGCCATCCGCTCAGGCGTCCCCGGCTGTTCCACAGCGCGCGCGGCAGAGCCGAGCCCGCGCTCGGGCGGGTATCCATCGCGTACGAGGGTGGGCCGGAGCGCTGAAGGCGTCCACCGAGGGGGCCCCGCGGCCTCGCCCTCGCGGACCGCCGTCTACCCCCTCAGCTCCCGCTCTCGGACGCGCTCGGGATGTGGTTCAGCGTGTAGTACGCCTCGGGGTGGAGGAGAGGCGTCCCCTCCTCGCTCCGGACACCCTTCAGCTTCAGCGCGTGGACGTAATACGGGGAGAGCCCCTCGACCCGCAGACGCACGGAGCGGTGGTCCGAGCCGACCTTCGCGTCCGTGATCTTCAGCGCGTGCTTATCCCGCGGCTTGTCCCCGTAGCTGGCGTGGTACCGATAGGTCCAGCACTTCATCGTGTAGCTGTCGGTCTTCCCCGCGGTGGACGGGTCGACCGGCTTGGTGAACGTCACCTCGAAGCCGTCGGGTCTCGCCCGCATCTCGTGGATCTCGAACGGCGTCCGCCCGGTCCAGATGAGCCGCTCCAGGCCGTACGGCTCGCTCCCCCGCGATCCCCACCCACGGTCCGTCTCCCCGACGAACATGGAGCCGTCCTTCCCCCAGGCCATCCGGAGGACCCCACACTGAAAGCCGCTGCGGAAGGGGAAGCAGGCCCCCTGGTACTCCCCGTTCACCTTCTCCAGGAAGACCCGCGTGATGATGGCGTCGTTCTGATCGCCCACGAAGAGCTGGTTCTCGAAGGGACCGAACTTCCCCCCCGTCGTATCCAGGAGGATGTCGCTGCTCGACTTGCCCATGCTCGTGTAGGGGAACCAGACGGCCGGCGCTTTCAGCTTCGGGTTCACCTTGACCGCCTTGTCCCAGAGGATGCCCTTCTTCGGATAGTCCTCGCTGGGCTTCTCGAAGGTGGACTTCGGCAGGTCCGCGGAGCGGAGACCCACGGGCTGGCCGTGGTACACCCCTTCCTTCAGCCGGGCGAGCTTGCAGACCGCGACGTGGTCCCCTTGGTTGTCCGTGAAGAACATGTCGCCGGCCGCGTTGGCGCCGAGGCCGGCAGGGGACCGGAGGCCGGGGCAGACGGGGTGCATGTTCCCCTTCGCGTCGATCTTGACCGCCCACCCCCGCCACTTCGCGGGACCTTCCGGCTGGCCGCCGAAGGGGCGGTTGAGCGTCACCCAGAGGTATCCGTCCTTCCCCATCGCCGGGCCGAAGGCGTACTCGTGGTAGCTCCCGCTGACCTCCCACGCGTCGCAGAAGCTGTCGACCACGTCGATCCGCCCGTCTCCGTCCTTGTCGCGGAGGCGGGTGAGCTCGGCCCGCTGGGCGGTGTAGATGCCCTTCGGAAAGCCGTGGCCAGGGTTCGTGAGCAACCCCAGCGGCTCGTGGAGGCCGAACAGGGCCCGCTTGTACCGCACGGTGTTCGCCGACGAGGCGTCGTCTCCCGGCAGGCTCGGCGGGTCGGCGTAGGGGTGCTTCACCCGCCAGAGCATCCCCCGGCGTGTGGTGACGAGCAGCGTCTCCTTCCTCTCCGTCGGCCAGCCGAGGCCGCCGACCTCCAGGACGATGTCGTCGGGGATCGGCAGGGTCACCATGCGGTAGTAGTCGGACTCCGCGGGCGGTTCGCCGCCGGCGAGGGCGGCGGCCGGGAGGCCCAAGAGCCCGAGGACCGCGAGGCGGATGGTCGGCTTCCACATGGGTCGGCCCTTCGAAGGGATGGGGAGACACCCTGAAGATAAAACGCAGGCGACCCCACGTCGAGCGGAGCACGGAGCGGGATCGGGCCCGGGCAAGCGGGACACGGGCATCGGTCCCTGGGACGGGAACCTCCCCGGCTCCGGCCGGGTGGGGTGGGCGTCCCGGCGGCCGGTTCCCGGGCGTGGCTTTCCACGGGCGGCGGAATCCTTATAATCAAGTTTGAGGCTGGACAGGTTGGCCGGCGCCGCGTCGGCAACGGATAAGCCCGCCCGCCGGAGCCCGGCGGGCCCCGATTGAATGTAGCGAGCTCGAGCGACAGCGAATCAGGTGACCGGGTTCGAGGAAACAGCGAGCGACGCGATGGGCAAGAAAGCTGTGACAAGGTGGCGAAGCGTCCTTGTCGCTGGCGTCGGGTGACCGACGTGCCCCGTTCAATCCCCTCTAGGCGGCCTCGCCGTTGCCGACAGGACGGTCAGGGAGCCTGTCCCACGCCCACCAGTGAGATGTGGCGGGCCGAGTCGGCCCGCGTGGAGAGGGTGTGCGATGTGGTATGACCTGACGATCCTTTCTATGGGTGCGGTTCCGTGGCTCGAGATTTCCATCAGCGCCGTCGCCGCGCTCGCCGCGGGCGGCGTCGCGACGATTGCCGTCGCTCGGCTCCGGCAGTCGCGGGCGCTGACGGACGCGCGGAGGCAAGCCGACAAGGTGCTCGAGGACGCCAAGAAGGAGGCCGAGACGCTCAAGCGGCAGTGGGAAGTCGACTTCCGCGAGGAGATGAACGAGAGGCGGGCGTCGTTCGACCGCGAGGTGCAGGAGCAGCGGAACGAGCTGCGGGAGGAGGAGCGACGGCTCAACAAGCGGGAGGACAACCTCGACCGGAAGCTCGACGTGCTCACGACCAAGGAGAAGGGGCTCGACAAGCGGGAGTCGGACCTGCGTGAGCGGGAGGAGCACGTCGCGAACAAGGAGCAGGAGCTCGAGAACCTCCTCGCGGAGCGGCGGCGGCAGCTGCTCGAGGTGACCAAGCTCTCCGAGGAGGAGGCCCGGCGGCAGCTGTTCAAACAGCTCGAGCAGGAGGTGCAGCACGAGGCGGGGGAGATCGTCCAGCGAGAGGTCGCCCGGGCCCAGGAGGAGGCCAAGCAGCGGAGTCAGAAGATCACGCTCGACGCCATCCAGCGCTACGCCGGCGACCACACTTCCGTCTCCACCGTGGCCACCGTGGAGATTCCCTCCGACGACATGAAGGGCCGGGTCATCGGCCGGGAGGGGCGGAACATCCGAGCCTTCGAACGGGCGACCGGCGTGGACGTGATCGTGGACGACACGCCGGGCGTGGTCGTGGTGAGCTGCTTCGACCCGATCCGGCGGGCGACCGCCGTGGAGGCGATGGGCCGCCTCGTCTCGGACGGGCGGATCCACCCCGCACGCATCGAGGACATCGTCTCCCGCGTCAACGAGGAGATGCAGAACCAGATCGTCCAGAAGGGGAAGGAGGCGTGCATCGAGGCCAACATCCAGGGCCTCGATCCCAAGCTCGTCGAGATGATGGGGCGGATGCACTACCGGGCGAGCTACGGACAGAATATCCTCCGCCACTCCATCGAGGTGGCGTTCCTCTGTCAGGTCATCGCGGACGAGCTCGGCCTCGACGGAGTGGTCGCCCGGCGGTGTGGCTTTCTCCACGACATCGGGAAGGCGGTGGACCACGAGATGGAGGGGCCCCACACCACCATCGGGATGGACATGTGCAAGAAGCACGGCGAGCGGGAGGAGGTGCTCAACGCGGTGGGCGGCCACCACGCGGACATCGAGCCGACCACGCCATACACGCCCATCGTGATGGCGGCCGACACGATCAGCGGCTCCCGCCCCGGCGCTCGGCGGGAGACCCTCGAGCGGTACGTCAAGCGGCTCG